>JANDLU010000100.1 GCA_024330215.1 Candidatus Gaiellasilicea maunaloa | reverse complement strand
CTCCCGGCGTGCGTCGAAAAGCCGCTCGATATTGCCGGCCATCTCGTTGAAGGATCGGGCTCCTCGGCGGCCTCGGACGCGTCGTCCTTGCCGTTCTCGTCCTGGATCGAGTCGGTGTCACCCTTCTCGGCAGGCTCATTCGCCTCCGCGTCGGCCTTCGCCGAGTCCTGCACAGCTGCCGGCGCCTTTGCCGGCTGTGAGCCGCCGCCTCCGGCGGCTGAGGCGAGCGCGGAGCCGCCGATGGCGAGCGCCGCGAGCGCGGCGAGTGCCGCTCCCAGTTTGGTGATCCGTGTACGCATGTCTCTTCTCCTTTCGTTTGATTGCGATCTGGACATGCGTGGAGGACGGTACGGAGCCCCGATTAGGCGACCGTTAGAGATTAGTGCCTGATCGGGTTCTAACGTTCGGCTCATCCGTGTCTGCGACGATTGGGCCGAGATGAAGGTTCTGATCGTCGAGGACGAGCTGAAAATGGCGAGCCTGCTGCTGCGCGGCTTCCGCAAGAACGGAGACGCTGCGGATGTCGCGCGAACGGGCGAGGACGCGGTCTGGATGACCGGCGCTGCCGACTATGACGCGATCGTGCTCGACGTGATGCTGCCAGGGATGGACGGATTCGAGACTCTGGCGGAGCTGCGCGAGCGGGGGCACTGGACGCCCGTCTTGATGCTGACCGCCCGCGACTCCGTCGAGGATCGGATCGCGGGCCTCGATGTCGGCGCCGACGATTATCTGACGAAGCCGTTCTCCTTCGCGGAGCTGCTCGCCCGGTTGCGGGCGATCGTGCGTCGAGGCCCGGTCGAGCGACCGACGATCCTCGAGGTTGGTGATCTCCGCCTCGAACCGGCCACAAAGCAGGCCTGGCGCGGGACGACCGAGATCGAGTTGACCGCGAAGGAGTTCGCGCTGTTGGAGACGTTCATGCGCCGCCCGGGCGAGGTGCTCTCGCGCGACCACCTGCTCGAGCAAGCGTGGGACATGGGCTACGACAACCGCTCGAACGTGATCGCCGTCTACGTCAACTACCTGCGCGACAAGATCGACCGGCCCTTCGGCGCCAACTCGCTCACGACCGTCCGCGGCGGCGGCTACCGGCTGCGAAAGGACGAGGTGCGCTGAGCCGTCTGCCGATCCGAGTCCGGCTGACGTTCGCGTTCGCGCTCGCGATGGCGGCTGTCCTCGCAGCGACGGGCCTCTTTCTCTACGTTCGTCTCGGGTCGGCGCTCGACCGCACGATCGATCAGGGCCTGCGCGCGCGGGCGGCGGATGTCGCCGCCCTCGTCGAACAAGCCGACACGGGTCTGCGCGAAGCACGCAGCCTGCGCGGGCCCGACAACGGGTTCGCGCAGGTCGTCGGGGCACAGGGAACAGTCGTCGACGCGACACCTGGGCTGCCACACGGCCGTTGCTCGCGGGCAACCAACTCGAGGGCGCCCGCAGAGAAGCCCGATTCTCCGCGAGCACGATCGACGACGAGCAGGTGCGCTTGCTGGCGCTACCGGTCGTCGCGCAGGACCAGACGCTCGTCGTGATCGTCGGGACGTCGCTCGAGTCCCGCTCGGACGCGCTCTCCCAGCTGGTGGGACAGCTCCTGCTTGGAGGGCCGATCGCCTTGCTGCTCGCCTCCCTCGGCGGCTACGTGCTCGCCGCAGCCGCCTTGCGTCCCGTCGAAAAGATGGGCGAACGCGCCGCGACCATCTCCGCGGCCAGGCCCGGACGCCGCCTGCCGGTCCCGCCCGCCGCGGATGAGATCTCGCGTCTTGGCGGCAGGCTGAACGACATGCTCGCGCGCCTCGAGGCCGCGCTCGAACGCGAGCGCACGCTCGTCTCCAACGCCAGCCACGAGCTGCGAACCCCGCTCGCGCTGCTGAAGACCGAGATCGAGCTCGCGCTCGACGAGCCCGATTCAGCTCCGGTGCTCGCGGCCGCGCTCCGCTCGGTCGGCGAGGAGACCGACCGGCTCGCCCAGCTGGCGGACGATCTGCTCCTGCTCGCCAGCGTCGACTCCGGGAACCTGCCGCTCCGCCGCACGAGCTTGCCGATCACGGAGCTACTGGACACGATCGCGACCCGGTTCCGTCGCCGAGCGACCGACGCGGGCCGCACGATCGAGGTCGCGGCCCCCGCCGAGCTTCACGTGCTCGTCGACCGCCGCCGTATCGAGCAGGCACTCGCCAACCTTGTCGAGAACGCGCTCCGCCACGGCGCGGGCACAGTTCGACTCGAAGCGGTCGACGGCGCCGGCGCGCTGACCGTCGAGGTTGCAGACCAGGGAGAGGGGTTCCCACCGCAGTTCCTGGCGTCTGCCTTCGAGCGGTTCAGCCGAGCGGACGGCTCACGGGCCGGTGCCGGGCTCGGCCTCGCGATCGTGGCCGCGATCGCACACGCTCACGGCGGCACCGCCACCGCAGCCAACGCACCGGCCGGAGGCGCCCGCGTGACCCTGACCATCCCCACAGCGGGGTCGGGGGCAGAGGCTGCTGCTGCGCTCAGCGCTCGTCCTCACTCGCGTTCGGCAGAAACAGCGTGAAGACGGGTGGTGCGGGCTGCTGATCCGCCGGCCGAAGGCGTCCTCACCAATGCGGTCGGCACGAGACACGGAACGGGCTTCGCGATGGCGCAAGCCGCTCCTGCCGATGAGCGGCTCCCGCTGATATGTAGCTCGCCGACATACACGTGCGGCGCCTGCTCTCACGAGTCGCCGACCTCGCAGTACCTAACCACGACCTACGCGATGACCTGCACCTGCTCGACGTCGATTAGCCCGCGTCCGGGCGATCCGGGACGACGGCTTTCGTGACAGGTTGGCAGTGGACGGCGCTCGCGGCCGGGATTGGCCTACTTCTCTACCTCTTCTTCGTCCTCGTCCTGCTCGTCGCGGGGCGCCGGCAGGACGCGCGGGCCCTCGCCGGCTTCGTCCCGGACTGCGTGGTTCTCTTCGCGCGGCTCGCGCGCGACGGCCGCGTGCCGCGGCGGCACAAGCTGATCCTGAGCGGGCTCGTCGCCTATCTCGCGCTCCCGTTCGACCTCGTGCCCGACTTCATCCCCGTCGCGGGCCAGCTCGACGACGCGATCCTCGTCGCCCTCGTCCTGCGCACGATCCTCCGCGGCAGCGGTCGGCAGCTCGTGCAGGAGCATTGGCCCGGCCCGCCCAACTCGCTCGCCTTCGTCTCCGACTCGCCGGGGGTGGCTAATGCCGGATCGGTATAGTCGGTTCGCGCTGCGCGATGAGGCTCGCGCCTAACCGCCCTACGGGGGCTGATGGCCTCTACTGATCGTCTAGTCGACGCGAAGTGGAGGTCACCGTGGAGCCCGTTCAACTCGCCGCCGTTCTTGCAGCAGTCGTGCTCCTTGCGAGCATGCTCTCGGTCGAGCTCGGCATCACCGTGGCGCTGCTCGAGCTGACGCTCGGGGTGGTCGTCGGCAACGTCTTCGATCTTTCCAGTCAGGAGTGGCTTGATTTCATCGCCACGTTCGCCTCGATCGTGCTCACGTTCCTGGCCGGGATGGAGGTCGATCCGACGTACATGCGGCGGCGGCTCGAAGCGTCGGTTGCGATCGGGGTTTCCTCGTTCGCTGGCCCGTTCGTGGTCGCCTCGCTCGTCGCCTACTTCCTGCTCGACTGGACCGTGAAGGCGTCATTGATCGCGGGCACCGCCTTGTCGACAACCTCGCTGGCGGTCGTCTATGCGGTTCTGGTCGAGCGCGGCCTGACCGACGTCGGGATCGGCAAGCTCTTGATGAGCGCCACCTTCATCACGGATCTCTGTACGGCGCTCGCGCTCTCGGCGATCTTCATCAAGCCCAACATCTGGTTTCCCGTCTTCCTGCTCATCTCGCTCGCCCTGATCCTGGCGCTGCCCCGGATCGCAGGCTGGTTCTTCGGACGCTACGGCGACCGCGTGATCGAGCCGGAGATCAAGCTCGTCTTCGCCTGCCTGCTCCTGCTGATGGTCCTCGCAAACGCCTCCAACGGCCACGCCGTGCTGCCGGCCTTCGTGCTCGGCCTCGTCATGAGCCGCCACTACCAGGAACACCGCGAAGAACAGAAACGCCTGCGCGTGGTCGCCTTCGCTTTCCTGACCCCGTTCTTCTTCATCAAGGGCGGCATCAACGTCTCACTCGGAGCCGTCTTCGCCAACCTCGGCCTGCTCGCCGCGCTCCTGGCAGCGAAGATGGTCCCGAAGATCGCGTTCATCTTCCCGCTCGCGCGGAAGGCGGCCCCACGGCACGCGACCTTCACCACCCTGCTGATGAGCACGGGCCTGACCTTCGGGACGATCTCCTCCCTCTACGGCCTCAACGCGGGTCTCATCGACGAGACCCAGTTCTCGCTCGTCGTCACCGTCGTCGTCCTCTCGGCCGTGGTGCCGACCGCGATCGCCGAACGCTGGTTCCTCCCCGACGCCGACGAGGAGAAGCGCATCGATCGCCGCAGCGCCGGCGCGCAGGCAGAGGAGTACGTCTAGGTGACCCCGCGGAAACGTGACACAGCAGCGCATCGGGCAATCGCGACCGCAGGTTGGATTCTTGCCGCAATCGGCCTGGCGGGCATCATCCTCTGGCCGGGCCTAATCATCCTCTGGTCAGCGATGATCTTCTTCGGCGCCGCCGCGCTCCCGCGCGCTCTGCTCGAATGGCTCCGCGCACGTCGTCAGGGGCGGCGAGAGTGAAGGCGAGTCCGGGGGCGAGGAGGCTGCGGCGGGTCGGTCGGGCGCGACGGGCGCTGCCGCAGAACGTGCGTGCGCTCGGCTGGGTCTCGTTCGCAAACGACTTCGCCAGCGAACTGATCTACCCGGTGCTGCCGCTCTTCCTGACGATCACGCTCGGAGCTCCGGTGGCGATCCTCGGGCTGATCGAGGGGATCGCCGAAGGGGTCGCGGTCGGGCTGCGGGGAGTCGCCGGCTGGCTCTCCGACCGGGCCGGCGAGCGACGGCGGCCCTGGATCGTCGCCGGCTATGCGCTCTCGGCTCTCGCCCGACCGGTCGTCGCCGCCGCGCCCGCCTGGGGATACGTGCTCGGCGGCCGCCTCGGCGACCGCCTCGGCAAGGCGGCCCGGACCGCACCGCGGGACGCGCTGATCCGCGACTCCACCCCGGCCGCGCTCGTCGGGGCGAGCTTCGGCTACCACCGAGCGATGGATACCGCCGGCGCCGTCGTCGGCCCGCTGATCGCCGTCCTTTTGCTTGCGGGCGGATGGTCGCTTCGGAGCGTCCTTTGGGTCGCGGTGGTGCCTGGCGTGTTGACCATGGTCTTTCTCACGCGCGTGCGTGAGGCGCCGAAGCGGAAGGCGATGGAACGCGAGATCGACCGCCGCGCCATACGACGGCTGCCGCGACCATTCTGGCTCGTGCTCGGCGTCTGGACGCTCTTCTCGCTCGGGAACTCGAGCGACGTCTTCCTGATCCTCCGTGCGCACGACCTGGGCTTGAGCGCGACGCTTGTGATCCTCGCCTATGCGCTCTACAACCTCGTCTACTCAGCCTTGTCGTGGCCGCTCGGCGCGCTCTCGGATCGAGTCGCCCGAACGAGCGTCCTCACCGCCGGCCTGGCCGTCTTCGCCCTCGTCTACCTCGGCTTCGCGCTCGCCCCCGGCTCCTCGGCGGTCTGGCCGCTGTTCGCTGTTTACGGCGTCTACATCGCTGCGACCGAAGGCGTCGCCAAGGCCTGGGTCGCCGACTTTGTACCTCCCGGTGCGACCGGCACGGCATACGGGCTTTTCGCCGCCGCCAGCGGCGGCGCCTTGCTTGTCGCCAGCGTCGCCGCCGGTCTGCTCTGGTCTCGGGTCAGTCCCGCGGCGCCGTTCCTGCTCGGCGCAACCACCGCCCTGTGTGCGCTGCTGCTGATCGTCTCTCGACCCCGACGGTGGTCGTCCCGGGTCGACGAGAAGGAGCGCGACGTAGCGCCGGTCGACTGTTAGCCCGGGTCAGCCGGCGGGCGAAGCGGTCGACGCGAGAGCCCGCGAAGCGAGCCACGAACCGTTCGCCGTAGGCGACCTGAAGTGCAATCGAGAAAGCCAGCCACGTCGCCCCGGCAGCGACCGCGCCCAGCACATCCGAGAGATAGTGAACGCCGAGATAGACGCGACTGAAGCAGATCAGGAGAACGATCGTCGCCATCCCAGCTGAGATCAGGATCCGCCTTCGCCCCGACCTCGACCGTCCCCAGAGGAGGTACGCGAAGGCGCCGTAGGTCGCCGTCGCGATCATGGCGTGCCCGCTCGGGTAGGAGTAGGTGTCGAGCTGAACGACCCCCAGCTCGGGCCGGGGTCGGTGAAAGGAGAGCTTGAGCACGAGGTTCAGCAGCTCCCCGCCGCCGAGAACGAGAGGCAGCAGCGCCGCGTCGGCGATCTGCCTCCGACGGAAGAGCACAACGCAGACGATCGTGGCGATCACCAAAGAGATGATGGGGCTGCCGAGATTCGTGACGACACGGAAGACGTCGATTCCGACGGCGCTCCGGTGCTCGACCAGCCAGCCGGCGAGCGAGACATCCCAGCGCGCGAGCGGATCGTTCGTGAGGTAGTCCTCGGTGATCCGGGCGAAGACGAGCGCCGAGCCGAGCGCCGCCAAGAACGCAACCGCCACACGCCGTTGCAGGGGCGAGCGCCAGAGCACACGAGCGCGGGAGACCAGCTTGCGTGGCCGGGCGGCGCGGCCGGATGGATCCAGCCGTGTGGCGTAGGTCGGAAGTTCCACCATCGAAAAGGTATCGCCCACGCGAGCGTGCCCGCGTGCCCAGGCGATCGGAGGGCGACGGCGCGTCGCGCTTACCATGGCACGCGGCCCTCACACACTTGGCCTGTTCTTCGCGGGCTCCTCATCAAAACTACTCTTAAGTTATCGCCCGGGGGCTTGAACGCCGGACTTTCTGTGTAGTCGTACGCCGTCTGCGCGCCCACCTTTAACATCCGCCTGATTCGGCTTGAACGCGAGTCCCCGTGACGCGCTCTGGTCGGTTTCTCTCCCTTCGAGAGAAAAGTCTGTGTAGTCGAACCCAAATCGGCGCCTAGGCAGACAACAAAATATGCTGATTTGCAGGGATTTTTACGAGAGCGACGGGACTCGAACCCGCGACCTCCGGCGTGACAGGCCGGTCTTGGTAGTTCCGGGATAAGCACCGATCTGCGGGGATCTACGGCAAGAGCAGGGCTTTCCCTCCGTGGACTTGCGGGGGTCGGCGGGCTCCTGCGGGAATTTCGGGCGACCTCCTGCGGTATGTGTGCGGGATACGCCGTTGGCTCAACTGAGAACACAGCAGATCGCATGCGCCCTACGTCCGTCGAGCCTCGGACCGCCCCGACGGGGTCAGCTCGGTGCGCGGCCGCGGTTTTCTCCTGTGGCTTCGGTCGAGGTGGCGTCGGGGGTGATGGCCAGCGATGCGATCGCTACGAACGCGAGCAGCGCGCCGACTCCGAGGGCTAGGAGGAAGCCGCCGTCGAAAACGAGGAGGAGCGGAAGCCCGATGGCGCCGAGCGTGACCGCGAGCCCGAGGGGTGAGATGTGGCGGGCCGGAGGTGACGGCCTCTCCTGCCGTACGGCCTCGGCCGGGGCGACTTCCTCGTCGAATCCGCCGCGGAGAACGAGCCCGAAGAGGAGCGTGAGCGACGGGACGAGGACGAGGCCTCCGAGGGCGACGCCGACGACGGTGACGATCAGGGTCGGGCGGCCGGCGGCAGCCTCCTCGACGGTCAGGCCGGAGAGCAGCTCGGGACGCTGCGCGAGCGCCCAGCCGACGACGACCGAGGCGACGGCGGCGGAGGCGCCGTAGCGGGCGGCTTCGAAGCGCGAGCGGCGGATGAGCTCGAGTGTCGCGAGCCCGGCGGCGGCCGAGGCCGCAATGGCGAGGATGGCCGGCCACTCGAGCAGGCGCTCGCCGACGCGTCCGCTGTCGAGGCGGACGACGATCAGCGCGGCGAAGGCGAGCGCGCCGGTGACGAGGCCGGCGCCGAGCGCGCGAGCCTTGAAGGCGGCGGCGAGCTCGGCGCGGCCGGCCCGGGCGCCGTCGCCGGCCAGATAGACGGCGGCGACGTAGGCGCCGGTCGCGACGGCGAGCACGCCGATCGCGACCGAGGTCGGGTTGAGCCAGCTGGTAACGAGGTCGCCGCGGGCGTTGCCGACCGGAACGCGGCCGGAGGCGATCGCGCCGACGGCGGTGCCGAGCGCGAACGGCGTCAGGATCGAGGAGATCGAGAAGACTGCATCGATCGCCCTTCGCTCGATCTCGCGGGCGCTGCCCGCGTGGACGGCGTAAGCGGTGCCGCGAAGAATGATCCCGAGCGCGGCGACGAAGAGCGGCACCGTCAGAGTCGAGAAGATGGAGGCGAACGCTTCCGGGTAGGCGGTCCAGCAGATGACGAGCACGAAGACGAGCCAGACGTGGTTCGCCTCCCACACCGGGCCCATCGCCCGGTAGGCGTGCTCGCGCAGCTGCGCGCCGCGGGCGCCAAGCTGCCAGAAGGCGGCGCCGAAGTCGGCGCCACCGAGAACGGCGTAGGCGGCGAGGCCGACCAGCATGAGCAGCAGCGGTGCTTCTGCCAGCGTCACTGACGCTCCTCGGCCTCGGGGCGCGCCGCGCCTTCGAGCAGCGGTGCGACGCCGCTAGGCCCGCGCTGGACCGCGACCGGTGCGCGGGCGAGGCGGCGGAGGATCCAGACGACCGCGGCGAGCAGGCCGGCATAGACGAGGACGAGACTGACGTAGCCGACGGGTATCCCGCTCGCGCCGGTGACCGCCTCCTCGGTGCGCATGTGCCCGTAGACGACCCAGGGTTGGCGTCCGACCTCGGTTGTCACCCAGCCGGCGATCAGCGCGACGACGGAGAGCGGCCCGGCGGCGACAATGGCGCGGTAGAACCAGGCCGAGCGCGGCAGCCGCTTGCGCCGCAGCCAGACGAACAGGTAGACGGCCGCGATCCCGGCCAGGAGGAAGCCGATCCCGACCATCGTCTGGAACGCTATCCGGACGACGTTGACCGGCGGCCGCTCGTCCGGCGGTACTCCCTGGAGGCCCTCGACTCGGGCGCCCGGGTCGTGGAAGGCGAGCAGCGAGAGCAGTCGCGGCAGAGGCACGCCGTAGCGGACCTCGTCGCCGTCGTACCAGCCGCCGATGTGCACCGCCGCCCCTTCCTCGCTCGCGTATAAGCCCTCGAAGGCGGCGAGCTTGGTCGGCTGCTCGCGCGCGACCGAGCGCGCCGCCCAGTCGCCGACGACGATCTGCACCGGTGCCGCCAGCGCCGCAACGGTCAGCGGCACGACCAGGGCGACACGCTCGTAACGGCCGCCTTGCCTGGTCGAGGTCGGAGGCCCAGTAGCGCAAGTGCCCGGCGAGCGCGGGGGCGACGACGAGCACCTCTCCGCCCTCGGTGTCCGAGCGGTTACGGACGTGGTGGCAGAGCCCGTCGACTTGGCACCAAACGTCGGCAACGACGAGCAGCCGGCGGCTCTTTTGCTTGTCCATTGCGTTCAGCGCTTCTTGCCGTAGTGCGTGGACAGGTAGGAGACGACGACGCCTATGCGCCGGTCCGGGACGCCGGCGCCGAACGCGTTCATCTTCGCGACCTCCTTCGCCCATTCGGTTCGATCGAACTGGGCGTAGGCGATGTTTCGGTGCGAGTGTCTCGAGCTCCGCGCTGCCGAACGTGCGGGTGACGACGGTGCGGCGGAGCCGGCCGTCGGAGAGCTGGAACTGCAGCGTGCACTGTCCGCCGTCTGCGTGGAGGCGCGCGGCGAGCCGCTCGACGAGCTGGCGGATGCTGGGCTGCGGACGGGAGACGGCCATGACGGTGAGCCGGGCGAGGCGGCAAGGCGGGACGCTCGTCCCGCCCTACCGCGCGCGCCAGGTCAGATCGGGCATGGCGGGATGACCGATCGGAAGATCCTCAGTCGCGGATCTCGAAGGGGACGGTGACGATGTTGGACGCGACCCCGAACGCCTTCAGGTCGACGTTCGTGATGTGGCCGTCGCCGTTTGCATCCGGGATCGCCGCCGGTGCGTCGTTGTAGATGCCGTCGTGGTTCTTGTCGGCGGCGACCGCGACGCGCAACACCGAGCGCACGTTGCGGCCGAAGAGCGAGTCGCCGGCGATCCAGGTGTCCCAGATCTCGTTCGTCTTTTGGTTCGTGAAGCCGGTCAGGTTGAAGAGCCCGGCCAGGTTCTGGCCGTTGCGGGCGCCCACCGTGGTGGTCGAGAGCAGCACGATCAGGCCGGGCAGCTTCTCGTCGGCGCCGAGGCCGAAGGCGCCCGGGAAGGGCGGGATGTTCATGTGCCCCTTCGGCCCGGTGAGCTGGAAGTCGGCGCCGCTCGAGGCCGCGCTCGGATAGCTGAGGGCGAGGTCGACGAAGAAGCCCTTGCTCTGCTTGCCGGCGACGTCGCCCGCGGCAGGGGCGAAGACCTCGACCTTGACCGGGGTCTTCGCGCCCGAGCGGGCGCTCGCCGCAGCGGCGGCGGCAGCGAGCAGACCCGCAAGAGCGAGCAGGAGAGCGGGGACGAGCAAGCGGCGGTTCATGGTCTGTTTCTCCTTGTGGGATCGGTGTCGAAAGGGGATACGGACGCGACCGCGCGACCGTTCAATGTGCGTGCCGGGCCGTCTCATCCTCGACCGATAGGGGCGCGGGGAGTAACCGGTCCTCGCATGCGGGGCGCCGAGGCCGACCGGATGCCGCCCGCGTGGGGCGGCGTCGGCCGGCCGTCAGGTTCGTGCGGAGGGCGCGCCGGCCAGTACGTCGGTGGTGCCGCCGGCGCCTTCGCGTGTGACGCCGATCCGGACGATGGCGGCGAGGGGCAACGCCGCCGCAAGCCGGACGCGGGCTCGCCCGTCCGGGGCCGTCGGGCGGAACGTGCCGGCCGCGAGGCGGGTTCCGTCCGCGCGCACCAGCCAGACTTCATAGTAGGAACCGGCGGGCAGGACGGGCAATCTCGAGGCGGCGAGGTCGACCTGCGTGCCCCAGGGGCGCGCGCTCAACCGGACGGAGGCCGTCGCGGCGACGCCCGCTGCGGGCCGCAGGGCCGAGGCCGCGCCTGCGGGCGGGAAGGAATCGACCGGCCTCACCGCGAGGGAGACGGCGATCCCGACCGCGGCGAGCAGGCCGCCGCCGCTCGCGAG
>JANDLU010000099.1 GCA_024330215.1 Candidatus Gaiellasilicea maunaloa | reverse complement strand
ACTAGGGGGCTAGGCCGGGGGTTTCTGCGGTACGGCCGGCTTCTTCGCGACGGCCGCGGCCTTCTTCGTCGTCGTCGCGGTCTCGAGCTTCGCGAGCCGCTGCTCGAGCTCGTCGACGCGACGCTCGAGCACGTCGAGGCCGCGGAGCCGCTTCTGCATCTCGTCGACCCGGGTCCGGGACTGGTTCGCCATCTCGACGAGCCTCGCGCCGCCGGGGACCTCGGCCAGCTTGTGCAGCGCCTCCTCGCCCAGGCCCTGGACGCGGGAGAGGATGTCCTTTTGCTCAGTCGTCATGGATCCGAGTCTACCGGAGCGACACGAGGAGCAACTCTCCGCCCGCGCCGACGTCTGAATATCGGGAGGGCGCCTCGTCCGTCACGAAGATTTCACACGATTGTCACACCTTTGGACCACGCAACGTCAGGAGCGATCAGTACCGTGATCAGTGCATGAGCGTCTCTTTGCACCGGAAGCGTCCGCTGCACAGGCACAAGGCCGTCACCACGCACGTCCTGAGTCAGCACGCGGGGATTCCGTACGAGATCGAGCGCACGCTGTGCTCGGACTGCCGGCGGGTTCTCGGCGAGCGGCCCCTCAGGCGCGCGGCGGCCTGAGCCACGCTCGGCCTTCGCCGACCGCGGCTTAGGGGCCTAGAGTTGGGCCAGTGGAGGGCTTCAACTTCTCGACCGAGGTCGTCGTCCGCTTCGCAGAGACGGACGCGCAGGGAATCGCCCACCACGCCTCGTTCGTCGTCTGGCTCGAGGTGGCGCGCGTCGCCTATCTCGCCGAGCACGCCGGCGGCTACCTCTCCATCCAGGCGCAGGGTGTCGAGGCGCTGACGACAGGGGTTCAGCTCACCTACCGGCGGGCGGCCTACTTCGACGATCGGCTATGCGTGTGGACGCGCTGCGTCGATCTGCGCGGGGCACGGTTCCGCTACGAGTATGTGCTCGACCGGGACGGCGAGGCCGTGGCGGAGGGCTCAACCTCGCACGCGACCGTGGACGCCCGGACCCGGCGACCGACGCGCGCTCCGGCCTGGTTCGTCGAGGCGGTAGCTAAAGCCGAGGCGTAGTGCCCGGCTCGAACGCAGGCACCGCCGGGATCGACTCGACGGGTGGGTCCTCCGGCACGGTTTGCGTCGCCGCGGGCGGCGGCTCCGGCCTCGGCTCGGTCGTCGACGGTGGCTTCTTCGGCTCCTGCCTGGGCTTGGGCTCCGGCTTCGGCTTGGGCTCCGGCTTCGGCTTGCGCTCCGGCTTCGGCTTGGTACCGACCCGGACGATTCGGTACTCGCCGCGGTAGGAGGTGTTCCAGGTCTCGTCGTGAAGGACGCGGCCCGCGTCGTCGTACACCGTGCGCGTGACGCTCGTGATGCGCGCCTCGGAGCCCTCCTCCTCGACGAACTCCGTACCGCGTTCGATGGTCGGGTCGGGCGTCCGCCGGATCCGGGGCGGGCCTGTGATCCGCATCGTCGCCTCGCCGCTCTCGATCCGCCGCTCGGGGCCGCCGCCGTAGAGCGAGACCGTGATGCTCCCGCCGTCCCAACTCGCGGCGACGAGGATCCACTTCGGCGTGTCGTTCACGAATCTGAGGTCGAGATCGGGATAGTTGACGGTCGCATCGCGCCCGAGCTGGTAGCGGCTGATGTAGAGCGAGTGCGGATTGCGCTCGACGATCTTCACCCCGCTCTCCCAGGCGGCGTTGAAGACGGTCGTCGCGACCTGCGAGACACCACCGCCGACGGCCTCGTCGTACTCGTCCCGGATGATCACCGGCGCCGGCAGGAAGCCGCGCTCGAGGGTGCGCGGTCCGACTCGATCGTTCAGTGAGAAGGTGCCGCGGGGAGCGACGAGCGCGCCGCTCAGCAGCTCGATCGCGCGGCGGAGGTTCGTAATCCGGTTGTAGGTGCCGGCGTTCAGCGTCGTGTAGGTGCCGAGCCGCCGCTCGATCCCGAAGCCCTTGGCATCTGCAGTCGTCAGCTCGGGCTCGCTCGTCACGAGCGTGAGCCGAGCCGTCCGGCCCTGCGCCGATTCACTAGGGGGCGACACGGCGGCGGCGAGGAGCGATTCGGCGGTGGTCGGAACGTCGATCTCGAGGCCGGGCTTGCTCGGGACGATCTCGATTACCCCGGCGGAGGTCGTAAACCTGGCGTCGACCGGCGGCCGCTCCACGTTCTTGCGGAGGCGGGCGAACCAGGCGTCGGCCTTCGGGCCCGCGATCGAGAGCTGCAGCGAGGAGCCGCTCGGGAGAGCGATCAGCTCGGCGAGCCGCCAGCGTGGGAGCTTCCAGCTCGTCTCCTCGGAGATGAGTCGCACGGGAGCCGAGAAGGCGATCCGCGCCTGCCGAGCCGCGGACGCGAGGTCGGTGGCGGTCACATCGACCGGGTCGATCGAGACCGGCAGCGGAACCGGCCGGTTGCGGTCGAGTTGCGCGAGCGCACGGACGATCGCCGCCGCGGCGGGGTCGAGCTCGAGCGTGCGACCGACCTGGCCCGGTACGACGGCGATTGCGAGGCCGCGGCGCACCAGGCGCGCCTCGACGTGCCCACGGTCGATCGCCGTCGCAAGCTGGCCGAGCTTGTAGTCGAGCGCCGCCGTGTAGGCGTGAACGGACGGCTCGATCTCGGTGCCGAGGAAGCGCGTCTGGAGCCGCTTGTAGCCGCGGACGGGCGCGAAGCCGCCGCCCTCGCTCAGCGCGCTCGTCACTGCAGCGGACCAGTCGGCCTCGACGCCGAGGGTCGTCGCCTTGATCGGGAAGCGCTGCTCGCCGACGGTGAAGACGACCGGGATCCGCGCAACCCGCGCGGCACGCTGCTCGAGGAGGGTACGGGCTTCGGCGCCAGTCAGTCCTCCGACGTCGATCCCGGCGATCGTGACGCCTTCGGCGACCCGGGCCGGCGAGCCGGCGAAGACGACGCCGACGAGCGCGCCGAGCACGCCCACGCCGAGCGCCGCGACGACGAGCGCGCGCAGAACGACGCGCGCGGTTCGCCCCCGGGACGCGCGCACGTCGACGGATGTCGCCTGGACGCGCAAGCCGTCGAGTGTAGCCGCCGCTCTCGGCCGGCTCGTCAGCGTCGGCGGAGGTACTGGACGACCACGTGCCGCTGGATCTCCGAGGTGCCCTCGACGATCTGGAGCACCTTCAGCGGCTTCCCGAAGGCTTGTCGCTCGTTCGCGTAGTCGGTCGCGTACTCGAAGGCTGCACGCGCTATCCCGAGCGCCTCGGCCGCCACCTGTGGGCGCGAGTGCATGAAGAAATCCATCGCGATCGCGAAGCCCTCGCCTTCCGCCCCGAGCAGCCGGTCGGCCGGGAGCCGCGCCTCGTCGAAGAGGATCGAGCCGGTGTGCGAGGCTCGGAGGCCGAGCTTCGGCTCCTTACGGCCGGCGGACACTCCCGAATCGCCCGCTTCCACGAGGAAGGCCGTGATTACTCCGTCATTGCCCGGCCTGGCGAGCTTCGCGAAGACGATCGTCAGCTCGGCGATCCCGCCGTTCGTGACGTAGCACTTCTCCCCGTTCAGCACGTACTCGTCGCCCTCCCGCCGCGCCGTCGACTGGATCCCGGCGACGTCCGAGCCGGCACCGGGCTCGGTGAACGCAATCGCGGCGAGGCAGCCGTCCTCCGAGGCGAGCCGCGGCAACCAGCGCTGCTTCTGCTCCTCCCTGCCCCACCGCACGAGCGGCCGCACCGGGAACATCGTCGCGCCGATCGGGGCCGAGAGGCCGGCGCAGCCCCAAGAGAGCTCCTCGGCGATCAGGCTCGACGTGACCGCCGAGACGCCGCCGCCGCCGTACTCGACCGGGATTGCGTAGGAGGTGAGACCGAGCGCGGCCGCCTTTGCGAGCAGTTCGGACGGACAGTCCTCCCGCTCGTCCCATTCGCGCGCGATCGGTCGGAGCTCCCGCTCGGCGAACTCGTGCGCGAGCGCCTGGAGCTCGCGCTGCTCGGGCGTCAGCTCGAACGAGATCCCGGCGTGGGCTACGAGCGCCCCGCCTGGGGGCGTCACAGCGCGATCCTCGGGCCCGTCGGTGCTAGAGCGCGGCTGCGTCCGTGTCGTACGGGCACTGCCCGTCCGAGTGGGGCGCGGCCTTCAGCGTGGGCGCGGACTTCACGGCCGGCGCCTTCACCGTCGACGAGCTCTTGGCGATCGCGGGCGGAACGGCGAGGAAGCTGCCCACCACGACGAGCATCACGATCCGCTTGAGCATGGCCGGACCATACCAGGTTCGTGACGATCGCTACGGCTCTAGAAGACGAACAGCTCGACGCCGCCGCTCACGTTCAGCTCGATCCCGGTGATGTAGCCGGCGAGGTCGGAGCAGAGGAAGCAGATCGCGTTCGCGATGTCCTCCGGCTCGCCGGGTCGCTTGAGCACGGTCCGGTTGACGATCCGCTCGTTCATCGCAGGGTTGGCGAAGTCGAAAGCCTCGGTCCCGATCACGCCGGGGACGATCGCGTTGCAGGTGATCCCGTGCCGTCCGCCCTCCATCGCGAGCGTCCGCGTCAGGCCGAGGATCCCCGCCTTCGTCGTCGAGTAGCTCGCCTGGCCGAAGCCCCCGAGGGTGCCCGCCACCGAGGCCATGTTCACGATCCGGCCCCAGCCGCGCTCCTTCATGTGCGGCCACACCGCCTGGGCGCAGTTGAAGCCGCCCGAGAGATTGACGCGGAGATCGCGCTCCCAGAGCTCGGGGCTCTGATCCGCGAACTGCGCGGCGTGGTCGAGCGTGCCCGCGTTGTTGATCAGGATGTCGACGGAACCGAGCTCGGCGACGACGCGCTCGACCGTCTCCCGCACCTGCTCGCGGTCGGTCACGTCGCACTTGATCGCGGCGGAGCGACGGCCCAGCTCCTGGATCTCCTTCGCGGTCGCCTCGGTGTAGACGATCCCCTGCGCTTTCGCGACCTGCGCAAGCGGGCCGTAGCGCTCGGCGGTCTCGTTCGACTCGTCCGACTCGACCTGGATGTCCGCGATCACGACGTCGGCGCCGGCCCGCGCGAGCGCGAGCGCGTCGGCGCGGCCCAGCCCGCGCGAGCCGCCGGTGACGAGCGCGACGCGCCCGGAGAGGTCGATCTCGAGTGCCACGGCGCGATCCTACGCTGGTAGAAGGAGATTCGTGCATCGGATCGACGCGGAGGAGCGGAGAGCGCGGCTTGTCCGTCGCCACCGGCTGGCCCCGCCGGATCGCGCGGGCGATGCCCTCGACGTGGCCCGCTCGCTCGTCGTCCTCCACTCGACCGACGCCGTCACGGTCTTCCTCTCGATCGCGGCGCGAACCACGGGAGTCGCGCCGGCCGAGGTCGAGCGCGCCTTCTACGACGATCGCACGCTCGTCCGCATGCACGGGATGCGACGGACGCTCTTCGCCGTCCCGCGCGAGCTCGTCCCGGTCGTCTTCGCCGCCTGCACGCGGACGATCGCCGCGCGCGAGCGCCGCCGGCTCGAGGGGATGCTCGTCGAGAGCGGAGTCTCGACGCGGCCCGCAACCTGGCTCGCCCGAGCCTCGAAAGCAGCGCTCCAGGTGCTCGACCAGCAGGCTCCCGCCACTACGAGCGAGGTGGCGACCTCGGTCCCGATGCTCGCCAAGCGACTTCGGATCGGAGCCGGGACGAGGTTCGAGGCGACCCAGAGCGTGGCCGCACGGCTCCTGCCGCAACTCGCGATGGAAGGGAAGCTCGTGCGCGCGCACCCTCGCGGCACCTGGATCAGCGGCCAGTACCACTGGGTTCCGACGGCGGCCTGGCTCGGCGAGGAGATCGCTCCGCTCGAGCCCCGGCTCGCTCAGGCCGAGCTCCTGCGGCGCTGGCTCGAGTCGTTCGGGCCCGGCACCGAGGCGGACATCCGCTGGTGGACGGGCTGGACCGCGCGCGAGACGCGCGGCGCGCTCGCCGCGGTGCCGCGCGCCGAGGTCGAGCTCGACGGCGGCACCGGTTACGTTCTCGCCGACGACCTCGAAGCGACCCCGCCGTCGGAGCCGGCCGCGGCGCTCCTCCCCACCCTCGATCCGACGACGATGGGCTGGAAGGAGCGGGACTGGTATCTCGGCCCGCACGCACCGCTCCTCTTCGACACGAACGGGAACGCCGGCCCAACCGTCTGGTGGGACGGACGCGTCGTCGGCGGCTGGTCGCAGCGGCGCGACGGCGAGCTCGTCTTCCGCCTGCTCGAGGACGTCGGCGCGGATGCCGTTCGCGCCGTGGAGTCGGAAGCGGAGCGCCTGCGCGTTTGGCTCGGCGAGGTCCGCTTCTCGCCAGGCTTCCTCCCCCCGTTCCAGCGCTCGCTGTCCGAGCCCTAACCTCGAAACGGCGTCAGCCGTTTCGAGGCAGGAAGATCTCCTTCGCGATCACGAGCCGCTGAATCTGCGAGGTGCCCTCGTAGATCTGGAAGAGCTTCGCGTCGCGCATCAGCTTCTCGACCGGGTACTCCTTCATGTAGCCGTAGCCGCCGAAGACCTGGACCGCGTCGGTCGTCACCTTCATCGCCGTGTCCGCCGAGAATCGCTTCGCGAACGAGGACTGGAGCGTCGCCCGCTCGCCTCGGTCGTGCAGCCAGGCCGCTTGCCAGCACAGCAGCCGGGCCGCCTCGATCTCGGTCGCCATGTCCGCGATCATGAAGTTGACGCCTTGGTGCATCGCGATCGGGAGGTCGAAGGTGACGCGCTCCTTCGCGTACTCGACGGCGTACTCGAAGGCCGCCTGCGCGACTCCGACCGCGCCCGCGGCCGTGCCCGGGCGCGTGAAGTCGAGCGTCTGCATCGCGATCTTGAAACCCTCGCCCTCCTCGCCGATTCGGTTCGCCGCCGGAACGACGACGTCGGTGAGCGCGAACGCGGACGTGTCGGTCGAGCGCTGCCCCATCTTGTCGAGGTGCTTCTCGAGCTCGACACCAGGCGTGTCCATCGGGACGACGAAGGCGGAGATTCCCTTGTGCCCCTTGTCCGGGTCGGTCTTGGCGAAGATCACGGTCCAGGCCGCGTGGCCCGCGTTCGTGATGAAGGTCTTCGACCCGTTCAGGACGTACTCGTCGCCCCGGCGCTGCGCAGTCGTCTTCAGCTTGACGACGTCGGAGCCCGCTTCCGGCTCGGAGAGCCCGAACGAGCAGAGGAGCGGCTCCTCGAGGAGCGGCGGCAGCCAGGTCGCCCGCTGCTCCTCGCTGCCCGCGATGATCACGGGGCCTGCTCCGAGGCCGTTCGCGCCGATCGAGGTGCCGATGCCCGAGCAGCCCCAGTTCAGCTCCTCGCCGACGAGGATCCCCTCGAAGGTGGAGAGCCCGAGACCGCCGAGCGACTCCGGCACGTGCACGTTCATCAGCCCGAGCCCGTGGGCCTTTGCGACGAGGTCGGCCGGATGGGTCTGGTGCTCGTCGTACTCGGCCGCCTTCGGCCGGATCTCCTTGGCGGCGAACTCGCGCGCGAGCTCGCGCAGCGAGCGTTGCTCGTCGGTGAGGGCGAACGATACCCCCGTACCGACGGACTCGATTGTGGTCATACTCGTCTCCCGCGTCGTCGATTGAACGGTCAGTCAATAGTGTACG
This sequence comes from Candidatus Gaiellasilicea maunaloa, assembly GCA_024330215.1. GTDB lineage: Bacteria > Actinomycetota > Thermoleophilia > Gaiellales > Gaiellaceae > Gaiellasilicea > Gaiellasilicea maunaloa. Next base: position 3,731 of record JANDLU010000099.1, on the reverse strand, counting down.
GGCACACGCGCGACACCGTCAACCGCGGCCCACCCCGAGTGAGCGCCGGTAGCGCACCACCCGGACGAGCTTCGCGTCGAGCGCGCCGGTGCGGGCGAGCGGGACGAGCGCATTCGCCATCCGTTGCGCATCGCGCGCACTTGTCGTCAGCACGAGGTCGGCGCCGGCCTCGATCGCGAGCCGCGCCCAGTACGGCGCGTACGGACTGCCGAGGATCCCCAGCGAGTCAGTGATCGCGACCCCGCGGAAGCCGAGGCCTCGCAGCAGTCGATAGGTCGCCGGCTCGAGCGAGGCGCGCCGAGGCCCGAGCCGCGGATAGATCGCGTGCGAGACCATCACGCACGGCACCCCAGCCCGCACTGCAGCGCGGAACGGGGTCAGGTCCTGCGATCGAACAATTCCGTACACCCGTGCCTCGTCGGTCGACTCCGGCGTCGAGCCGAGGCCCGGAAAGTGCTTCGCGCATGCCGCCTTGCCGAGGCCGCGCGCGAACGCGACGCCGTACTCCGGCCGCGCGAACTGGCGGGAGCCGAGCGGCCCGTCTGAGAGGTCGAGCACCGGGGCGAAATCGGCGTGGACGCCCGCTGCGCGAAGCGCGGCCGCCGTCTGGCGGCCGGCAGCGTACGCCTCGGTCGAGCTGCGGTAGCTTGACGCGGCTCCGAAGGGGGCGATCCCCGCGAACGTCTTCACGAGCCCGCCCTCCTGGTCGGCGAAGACGAGCGAGCCGCGAGGCCGCGCCAGCTCGGTGTTCCATTGGCGGACGAGCACGCCGGCGAAGCCGGCCGAGGCGGGCATCCCCGCGACGACGACAGCTTGGGCCTTCTCTCGCGGGGTCATGGCGGCGACCTCGGCTTCGGGCGAGCCAGCAAGGAGGAGCGTGAGCGCGGATGCGACCGCCGCGATCATGCGACCAGATCCCGGAAGGTGACGGAGTAGCGCAGTTCCTTCGCGGGCGGAATCGAATGCTGCCACTCGCTGCGCGCAGCACCGGCGAGCATGTACGCCGAGCGCGGCACCGCGTCCACCGACCAGGTTTCCCACTCCCGCACACGGCCGCGCCGGAAGCGGAGCCGGGCGGTGCCGAGGAGCGAGATCCCGACGATCCGGTCGAATGGTGGCGAGTCCCGGTGCCAGCCGATCGTCGCGCCCTCGGGATAGCGCTGGACGAGCGCCTGCACGAGCGCCTCGGACTCCACCCCGGCGAGTACGGCCGCGCGTTCCCGCAGTGGCAGGAGCAGCGGCGGCATCGGCTCGCCGGGCGTCAGGCGCCGAGTTTCGTAGCCGTAGCGGAGACCGAAGTGCGCGGCCGTGCGCAGCGACGTCCGCCCGCGGATCACGACCGGACGGAAGTCGAGCCCGTCGAAGCCCTCGAGCAGCCGCCGCTCCTCGGCCTCGTCGATCAGCTCGGGCTCGAGCACGAGCCCGCTCGGCGCTTCCTCTCGCACGAGCCCAGTCTGCCCGCCCGGAGACGGAGAGCTTGTGTTTCTGAAACACAAGCTTTCCTCGCCGACGGATGAACCGCCTGGTTGAGCCAAACGTACGACGAGAGAGACGAGCTTGTGTTGTTCCAACACAAAGCGTCCGTTTCTCTACGATGGACGCGATGGCCGTCGCCGACACGAGAGCCGCGCTCGACCCGCTCGACTTCCTCGGGCTCGACGCGCTGCTCGACGACGAGGAACGGGCGATCCGCGACACCGTCCGCCGGTTCGTGCGCGAGCAGGTGCTGCCCGACGTCGGCGACTGGTTCGAGCAGGGGATCCTGCCGCGCGAGTTGATCTCCGAGCTCGCGAAGCTCGGCCTCTTCGGAATGCACCTCGAGGGCTATGGGCTCCCCGGCGCGAGCGCCGTCGCCTACGGGCTCGCCTGCCTGGAGCTCGAGGCAGGCGACTCGGGCGTCCGCAGCGCCGTCTCCGTGCAAGGGTCGCTCGCGATGTTCTCGATCTGGCGCTGGGGCTCCGAGGACCAGAAGCAGCGCTGGCTGCCCGCGATGCACGCCGGCGAGGCGATCGGCTGCTTCGGCCTGACCGAGCCCGACGCGGGCTCCGATCCCGGCTCGATGCGCACGCACGCGAGGCGCGACGGCTCCGACTGGATCCTGAACGGCGCCAAGATGTGGATCACGAACGGGACGATCGCCGATGTCGCGACCGTCTGGGCGCGCACGGACGACGGCACGATCCGCGGCTTTCTCGTCGAGAGGGGAACGCCCGGGTTCTCGGCGCCGGAGATCCACAAGAAGCTCTCGCTGCGCGCCTCGGTCACCTCGGAGCTCGTGCTCCAGGACGTGCGGGTGCCTGACGAGAACGTGTTCCCGGACGTGACGACGCTGCGCGGCCCGCTCGCGTGCCTGAACGAGGCGCGCTACGGAATCGTCTGGGGCGCAGTCGGCGCCGGTCGCGCCTGCTTCGAGTCGGCGCTCGAGTACGCGAAGCAGCGAATCGTCTTCGAGAAGCCGATCTCGGCCTACCAGCTCACCCAGCAGAAGCTCGCCGAGATGGCGCTCGAGCTCAACCGCGGTGCGCTCGTTGCGCTCCACATCGGCAGGATGAAGGACGAAGGGACGCTCCGCCAGGAGCACGTCTCGCTCGGCAAGATGGGCAACGTCCGCGGCGCGATCGAGGTCGCCCGCAGCGCCCGCACGATCCTCGGCGCGAACGGGGTCACGCTCGAGTACCCGGTGATCCGCCACCAGAACAACCTCGAATCCGTGCTCACCTACGAGGGCACGCACGAGGTGCACACGCTCGTCGTCGGCCAGGCGCTGACCGGCGAGAATGCGTTCAGGTAGAGCCGCCCTCGCCGTCCCAGTAGTCGACGTCGTCCTCGATCCGGAACAGATAGTGCGACTCCGCCTCGTTCCCCGTCCAGATCCCGATCTTGCCGCTGTCCGGGTAGACAGCTGCGTCGGGCTGCACCTTCGTCGAGGCGACGAGGATGCGCACGGGCTCGTCGGTGGCGTTACGGATCTGATGCGCGCCCTCCGGCCCCTCCGGGAAGCACACGAGGTCGCCAGGCCTCAGCTCGCGCTCGCCGTTCGGGTCGCGCAGGGTCGGTCGGCCCACAACGACGAGGAGCCATTCCTCGTTGCCGTACTCGTAGTGGTAGGGAAAGGTCCGCTCGCCCGGCTGGAGCTCGTACAGGCTCGCGCCCAGCTTCTCGGCGCCGATCCGCTCGCCCACCTTGGCCCGCCGCCACGAGAATCCCGGCTGGTCGCGGCTCTCGTCCAGCTCGCCGTCGAAGAGGTTGAACGACCGCACAGCACCTATCCTCTCAGACGTGCGCCTCGTCGTGATCGGTGCTCTCGTGCTCGCATTCACGGTCGCTCCGGCCACCGCAGCGCCGCCGACCGCCGGCGTGCTCGTTCCCGGCTCGAGCCTCGGCGGGCTCCGACTCGACGCTACCGCGACACAGGTCGAAGCCGCCTGGGGACGCGCGTACGGGATCTGCGACACCTGCCGGCAGGCGACGTGGTACTTCAACTACCTCGCCTTCGAGCCGCGTGGGGTGGGCGTCGAGTTCCGCCGGGACCGTGCCGTCGCGCTCTTCACGCTCCACTCGCCGCCCGGCTGGCGCACGCAGGGCGGCCTCGCACTCGGCGCTCCGGTCTCGGACGTGCGCGGACGGTATCCCGCAGCGACACGGGTCGAGTGCGACGGCTACTACGCGCTCGTCCTCCGCCGAGCCGCCACCGTCACCGCCTTCTACGTCCTGCGCGAGCGGCTCTGGGC
>JANDLU010000098.1 GCA_024330215.1 Candidatus Gaiellasilicea maunaloa | reverse complement strand
TCAGCTCGTCGAGCTCGACGAGCGCCTCGGCGAGGCCCATCTAGAGCTCTTCTCGGGCCAGACGGCTCAAGGCTTCATTCCGATCCGAAGCGAGCTCTTACTCCTCGGCGTCGGTCGTCGCGCCCGTCGTGCCGGCCGGCGGCGGGGTGAAGCCGATCGCGTACGAGACCTGGTCCTCGTACTCCTTCTTCAGGTCGTCGATCCACTTCGTCATCTTCTCGTTCTTCCGCGTTTGCTGGAGCTGCTGGCGGATCGACTGCTTGACGTCCGCGAGCGGGGTCACCTTCGCCGCCTTCGCTGTCTTGAGCGGCTGGATGATGTGAAAGCCGAACTCGGTCTTGATCGGCCGCGAGATCCTCTCGTTCTCGAGCAGGAACGCCGTCTGGTCGAACGGGGCGACGGTCTGACCCTTCGAGATCGTCAGCTTGCCGCCGTTCGCCTTCGAGCCCGTGTCGAGCGAGACCTTCTTCGCGAGGTCGGAGAAGTCGGAGCCGTTCTGGAGCTGGTCGTAGACGTCGTCTGCCTGGGCGCGCGTCTTGACGAGGATGTGCCGCACCTCGCGGCTCTCCGGCTGGCTGTACTGCGCCTGATTCTTCTCGTAGTACGTCTTGATTGCCTGATCGGTGACCTTCACGTCCGCCGTCACCTTCTTGAAGATCCCCTCGGAGATGATCTGGGAGCGAATGTCGCCGCGGATCTGCTTCTCGGTGAGACCCTGGTCGCGGAGCTGCTTCTCGTAGCGCTTGGGATCGCCGGCGAAATACTGCTTCTTGATCTGGGCGAGTCGTGCGTCGACCTGCTTCTCGGTCACCTCGATCTCCAGCTCCTCGGCCTGCTGCTCGAACTCGACGCGCTGGACGAGGAACTGCACGACCTGGTTCTTCAGCGTCTGGAACTCCTGCGAGCCCGCCGCCGGAAAATCGCGCTTCTGGACCTTGTAGCTCTTCTTCGCCTGATCGAGGATGGCCTGGTACTCGGACCTGGCGACCTTCTGGCCGTCCACGACGGCGACAGCGTCCTTCGGGACGTCCTCGTCACCTCCGCAGCCGACGACGAGCGCAAGGACGAGGACTGGAAGGAGAAGCAGGCGTGTGATCTTCATCGGGAAGGAAGCTCCAGTGCGGTAGACGAGGTCGCAGGCCAGTGTAGCCAGGGTCGGGTCCCGTCCGAAAATCGGCTGCGGCGGATGGACCTCGTCCGGCGTCGTCCGGCGAATCACGCCGCCTGGCGCGCCATCACGAGCGCGTCGACGAGGTCGATCGCACCGGTCAGCGCCTCGGTTCGGCGGCTCACCTCCCGCTTCGCGCTCGTGTAGACCGCGGTGTCCGAGACGTCGCGCAGCGCTCGCAACTCGGAGGAGCCGAGTACGAGCGGGCCGACCGTCGCGCGGCCGCCGCGGAAGATCAGATAGTCCGCTCCCAGACGCACGAGCTTCAGCTTCGCTTCCTGGATCGCGAACAGGTGCTCGACCGGCTCGGGCACCGGGCCGTATCGATCCTCGAGCGCGGCGTGCAGCTCACGCAGCTCGTCGTCGGTCTCCGCGAGCGCGAGGCGGCGATGGATGTCGATCTTGAGGGACTCCGAGGCGACGTAGGTCGCGGGCACGTAAGCGTCGATGTGCGCGTCCACCCGCACCGGCCTGGTCGCCAACCGGCGCTGTCCCTGGAGCTCGGCCACGGCCTCCGCGAGCATCTCGACGTAGAGCTCGAATCCAAGCGCCGCGACGTGACCGGACTGCTCCGCCCCGAGCAGATCGCCGGCGCCGCGGATCTCGAGGTCGCGCATCGCGATCTGGAAGCCGGCGCCGAGCTCGGTGTGGTCGGCGAGCGTCGAGAGCCGGGCTCGCGCCTCCGGCGTCAGCTCTTGCGCGTCCGGATAGAGCAGGTACGCGTGCGCGGTCACGTCCGAGCGTCCCACCCGCCCGCGGATCTGGTAGAGCTGCGCGAGCCCGAGCATGTCGGCGCGCTCCACGATCAACGTGTTCGCCTGCGGGATGTCGATCCCCGACTCGATGATCGTGGTCGAGACGAGGACGTCCGCGTCGTTCCGCAGGAACGCGTGCATCTTCTCCTCGAGCTCCCGCTCCCGCATCTTCCCGTGCGCGACGATGAAGCGCAGCTTCGGGCAGAGCTGCTGCAGCTTCTCGGCCGCCTCCTCGATCGACTCGACCCGGTTGTGGAGGTAGAAGGCCTGGCCGCCGCGCTCGACCTCGCGCTCGAGCACCGTCCTGATCAGCTCCTCGTCGTACTCGCCCACGTTCGTCCGGATCGGCCGGCGCCCCTCGGGCGGGGTTTCGATGATCGAGATGTCGCGGAGGCCGGAGAGCGACATGTGGAGCGTGCGCGGGATCGGCGTCGCGGAGAGCGCGAGCACATCGACCTCGAGCCGCAACGAGCGGATCAGCTCCTTCTGGGCGACGCCGAAGCGCTGCTCCTCGTCGAGGATCACGAGCCCGAGCTCCTTCGGGATCACATCGCGGCTCAGGACCCGGTGGGTGCCGATCAGGACGTCCACCTTCCCCTCGGCGAAATCCTTCAGCACCTTCCTCGTCTCCGCAGCGGTTCTGAAGCGGGAGACCATCTCGACGCGGACGGGGAAGTCGCGGAATCGCGCCCGAAACGTGTTCCAGTGCTGCTCGGCGAGGATCGTCGTCGGGCAGAGGACGAGCGTCTGCTTGCCGTTCACGGCGACCGCGAACGCGGTGCGCACCGCCACCTCGGTCTTGCCGAAGCCGACGTCGCCGCAGACGAGCCGGTCCATCGGCCGCGGCGCCTCGAGGTCCTCCTTCACGGCCTCGATCGCGCGCGCCTGATCCTCGGTCTCGCGGTAGGGGAACTCGGCCTCCAGCCGCTCGAGCCACTCGTTCTCGAGCTCGTAGGCGTGGCCGGGAGCCTGCTGGCGCTGCGCGTAGAGGCCGATGAGCTCGGTCGCCAGCTCCCGAACCGACTCGCGGGCGCGCGCCTTCAGGTTCGCCCACGCCTTGCCGCCGAGCTTGGAGAGAGCGGGCGCGCTCGCGTCGGCGCCGATGTACTTCGAGACCTTGCCGAGCTGCTCGTGCGGGACGTAGAGCCGGTCCTCGCCGCGGAAGCCGACGAAGAGGTAGTCGCGCGTGACGCCCGCGACCTCCTTCGTCTCGAAGCCGAGCAGTCTCCCGACGCCGTGATCCTCGTGGACGATGAAGTCGCCGGTGCGGAGGTCGGCGAAAGTGGCGAGCGCGCGGCCGAGGCGCCGGTCGGCGCGTGGCGGGCGCTTGCGGAAGACCTGGGTGTCGGGAAGGAGGACGAGCCCGAGCTCGCGCCAGACGAAGCCGCGCCGCGCCGGTGCGACCGCGAAGAGGAGCTCCGGCTCCTCCGGGAGGTCGACTCCGGGCTCGAGCATCTGCGCGTCGGCGCGGCGGAGTAGGTTCTGCGTCCTGAGCGCCTCGCCGGCGTGCGGGAAGGCGACGACGACGCGGTTGCCGCCGCGGACGAAGCCGCCGAGCTCCTGCTCGGCCTCGGCCAGCCCGCGCGCCGCAAGCGCCGGCCGCTGCGCCTCGAACGCGAACGGCTGCGACTGCGGGAACGGATCGAGCTCGGTCGTCCCCTTCAGCCCGATCGGGTCGAGCCCCTCCTCCGACCAGACCCGGCGCACCTCGTCGGGCTGCCAGACGAAATCGGGGACGCGGTCGAGCGCCAGGACGAGATCGTCGGGCGCAACCGGCGCCGCGCCCTCTTCCGCAAGTAACAGACTGTTACTTGGATCCACGAGCTCGCCCCGCCGCTCGGCCGCCGGATAGACGACGGCGTCGGTGACGGGATGGAGCGCGCGCTGCGTGAACGGCGAGAAGACGCGGACCTGCTCGATCTCGTCGCCGAAGAACTCGACGCGCAGCGGCTCGCGGCCGGTGGTCGGGAAGACGTCGACGATCCCGCCGCGGACGGCGAACTGGCCGCGCTCCTCGGCGCGGTCGACGCGCTCGTAGCCGGCGAGTGCAAAGGCTTGCGAGAGACCATCCACTCCCGGCTCCTCACCCACTGCGAGCCGCACCGGCGTCGGTCGGTGCTGCGCCGGCGGCATCCCCTCGGCGACCGCGATCGCGGATGCGCAGACCAGCCCCCCGTGCGCGAGCACGTCCAGGGCGCGGGCCCGCTCGCCAACGAGGTGCGGTGGCGGCTCGAGCCCCGAGCTCCAGCGGACGCCTCGTCCGGGCAGGAGCGCGACCCGATCGGCGCCGACGAACCAGCCCGCGGCCTCGGCAGCGTCGCGGGCGTCCGCGTCCTCGGGGAGCAGGCAGACGATGCCGCGCTCCAGCTGCTCGTAGAGGGTCGCGAGCAGGAGCGGCAGCACCGGCTCGGAGACGCGAGCGCGCGTCGGCAGCGCCGCGGCTAGTGCCTGGAGCCGCTCGTGCTCGAGCAGCTCGCGGACGAAGGTGTGAAGGGGTGGGCGGTCCATGACGAAGCGCCGGAACGCAGGTTCCGGCCCTTTCATCGTATCCGCGTCCCGTCGGCAAAGGCGGTCACGACGCCGCAATGCAGAGTGCTATGCTATTCGCATGACGCAGTTCGTCACGCGCCTCGACAACAGCCTCGCCCACGAGGTCGACCGGCTCGTGGAGGAAGGCGTGGTCGCATCTCGCTCGGCCGCTGTCCGCCTGGGTCTCGAGACCCTGATCGAGCGCCACCGCCGCCATCGGATCGGTCAGTCGATGGTGGACGGGTACACCCGTCGGCCGCAGACCGAGACCGAAGTGGGATGGACAGACGAAGCCACGACGAAGATGATCGCCGACGAGACCTGGTGACCGCTCCCGCCCAGGGTGAGGTCTGGTGGGCTGAGGCCGAGGACAAGCGCCGACCGGTGCTGATCGTGACCCGGAACGAAGGGATCCCTGTTCTCACCTGGCTCGTCGTGGCCCCGGTGACGCGGACGGTACGTGACATCCCGACGGAAATAGCCTTAGGCCCACAGGAGGGGCTTCCGGAGCCCTGTGCGGCGACATTCGACAACCTCCAACCGATCCGACGTTCATTTCTGACGCAACGTGTCGGGCGACTCGATGACGCTCGGCGGAGCGAGCTCTGCCGCGCTCTCTCCGCTCTCGCCGACTGCTGAGGTTCAGCTCGAGCTAGCGGCCGCCGTGCCAGGACTCCCAGAGGGCCGCGTACGAGCCATCTTGCTCGACGAGCTCGTCGTGCGTCCCGAGCTCGGCCAGCTTGCCGTCCTCGACCACCGCGACGCGGTCGGCGTCGTGCGCGGTCTGGAGGCGATGCGCGATCGCGACGACGGTGCGCCCGTCGAGCACCGAGGCGAGCGAGCGCTCGAGGTGCCGCGCGGCTCGGGGATCGAGCAACGAGGTCGCCTCGTCGAGCACGAGCGTATGCGGGTCGGCTAGCACGAGGCGCGCCAGCGCGACCTGCTGCTGCCGCGGTGGGGTCAGCGGGAAGCCGCCCGCGCCGACGACCGTGTCGAGCGCGTCCGGCAGCGCCTCGACCCACGGGAGCGCATCGACCGCGGCGAGCGCGGCCCGAAGCTCGTCGTCGGTCGAGCCGACCCGCGCGAGCCTGAGGTTGTCGGCGAGCGTGCCGACGAAGACATGCTGCTCCTGCGTCACGAGCGCGACCTCGCGTCGAAGCGTCTCCAGGGTCAGGTCGACGAGACGGACGCCGCCGACGTCGACCCGACCGGTGCGGGCCGGATGGATGCCGGCGAGCAGGCGCCCGAGCGTCGACTTGCCGGCGCCCGACGGGCCGACCACCGCGACCCGCTCGCCCGGCTCGAGGTCGAGGTCGAGCCCATGGAGCACGTCGCGCCCCTCGACATAGGCGTACCGAACGTCGTGCGCGCTCAGCCGCTCGTCCGCCGGCTCCTCCCCGGTCGCCGTCCGGTCGTTCGGCACCTTCGAGACGCCGACGAGACGCGCGAACGAGGTCGCGCCTACCTGGATCTCGTCCAGCCAGGAGATCAGCCGATCGACGGGATCCGCGAGCTGCTGGACGTAGAGCGCGACGGCGGTCACCTCGCCGATCGAGGCCCGTCCCGTGGAGACGAGCCAGCCGCCCCAGACGAGCGCAGCCGCGACGGGCAGGACGTAGGCGACCTCGACGGTCGGGAACCAGATCGTGCGCAGGTAGAGCGTCCGGCGCTCGGCCGCGTAGGCCTCGGTCAGGTCGGCGTCGATCCGGCGGATCCGCTCGCCCGCGAGGCCGAGCGAGTCGATCGTGCGCCCGCCATCGACGGTCTCTCCGACCGTCCCGGTCATCGTCGCGTACGCCGCGCGCTCCCAGAGGTAGCCCGCGGGTGCGTAGCGGAGGTACCAGCGCGTGCCGAGCACGATCGCCGGAAGCCCGACGAAGCACGGGATCGCCGCGACCGGGCTGACAAGGATCGCGGCGCCAATCGTGAGGACGCTCGTCACCCCCGCGATCAGCGTCTCCGGAATCGCGAAGCGGACGGTGCGCGCCAGCGAGTCCACATCCGCGGTCGTCCGCGAGACGAGGTCGCCGGTGCCGGCCCGCTCGACGGTCGAGAGCGGCAATGCGAGCACGCGGCGCATGAAGTCCTCGCGCAGCCGCGCGAAGATCCGCTCCGAGAGGACGAAGGACTGGCGGCGCGCGAACCACGTGAGCAACGTCTGCGCCACCACGAAAGCGGCGAGCAGGGCGACGATCCTGTCGACGGTGGCGGTACTCGTTCCGCGCTCGACGTCCTCGACGAGCTGGCCGAGCAGGCGCGGCCCCGCGAGCCCTGCCACCGCTGCGAGCGCGTGCAGGGCGAGCACGGCGCCGAGCGGCCGCCGATAGCGCCTGAGGAGCGCGCGCGCCTGCGCCCGCACCTCCGGGCCGTCCGCGATGGGAAGCCGCTCGCTCATGCCGCGTCCTCCTCTTCGCGGGTGACGGTGGCTCGGTAGGCGGGCACGGCCTGCAGGAGCTCGCGGTGGGTCCCCGAGCCCGCCACGCGTCCGCCTTCGACGAACACGACGCGGTCTGCCTGGTCGAGCACCAGCGGGCTGGCACTGACGACGACCGTCGTCTGCCCGGCGCGCGCCCCGTGGAGCCGCCTCGCGATCCGGGCCTCAGTATGAGCATCGACGGCGCTCGTGGGCTCGACGAGGATCAGGATCTCGGCATCCGCGAGCAGCGCCCGGGCGAGAACGACGCGCTGGCGCTGGCCGCCCGAGAACGAGCGGCCGCGCTCCTCGACATTGCCGTCGAGACCGTGGGGCAACGAATCGAGCACATCCTCGGCGTTGGCGACCGCGAGCGCCGCCAGGATCGCCGAATCGTCCGCGCGACCCCACGGATCGAGCTCGTGCCGCAGAGTGCCCGAGAAGAGGAGTGGATCGGTCTCGCTCACGACGATCCGGCGCCGCACGAGCTCGACCGGAAGCTCGGCGAGCGGAATCCCGCCAAGGCTGACGCCCTCGCCCTCGACGAAGCGCCCCAGCCGGTCGGCGAGCTCGACCGCGTCCTCGGGCTCGGCGGAGACGAGACATGTGAGCACGCCCGGCTCGACGACGAGCCCTGAGCGAGTATCCGCGAGCAGCGCGTCCGCAGGCGGAGCCGTGGTCGGCGTCACCGGATCGACGACCTGCCTCTCCACGGCGAGGATGTCGAGCATCCGGCGGGCGCCGACGAGCGCGCGGGTTACCTTGTCGACGGCTTCGGCCGCGGTGCGCAGCGGAATCACGAGGAACGCCGCGTAGCCGTAGAACGCGACGAGCTCTCCCGGCCCGATCCGGCCGTCGATCGCGAAGCGCCCGCCGAGCCAGATCACGATCACGACGAAGATCCCCGGCAGCAGCACCTGGGCGGAGTCGAGCGTCGACTGGGGCAGCGCCACCCGAACGCCGGCGAGCCGAACTTGCTCGGAGCGGCTTCGGTAGCGGCCGAAGAAGACCGACTCGCCGCCGATCCCGCGCAGCACCCTCAGGCCGGCGACCGTGTCGGCGCCGAGGGCGGTGAGTCGGCCGACCTCCTCGCGCTGCTCGCGTTGACGCGCCTGCAGCGGGCGAATCACGAACGAGAGGCTCCCGACGAGGACGGGAACGCCGAGCAGGACGACGAGGCCCAACACAACGGACGACGAGAGGAGCAGCGCGGCGACGACGACATAGGAGACGATCGCACCGGCGAGGCGCGCCGTGATGTCGAACGCCCCTCCCGCACGGAGCGCGTCGTTGGAGACGGTCGCGACGACCTCGCCGGTCGTCAGGTGCGCACGCACCGCAGGCCCGGCGTTCGCCGCGTGATGCGACACGACCTGGATCAGGCGGTACGACGCCTGCAGCCAGTTCGAGACGGCGCTGCGGTGGCGCATCACGCCCGCGAACGCCTGGACGGCGCCGAGCGCGAGCAGCACCCCGGCCCAGACGAGGAGCGCGCCGGTGTCATCAGCGGCCAGACCGTCGTCGACGGCCCGCCCGAGCACGTACGGGAGCAGCGCCTGCGCGAGCATCCAGACGATCCCGAAGCCGATGCCAAGGCCGAGCGTGCCGAGCTGCTTGCTCCCGACCCAGAGCAGGAGCCGCGCCGGCGAGCGCGTGTCCGGACGTCCCGGATCGTCGTAGGGCAGCGTCCTCATCGAGGCGTGCAGGGGAGAGGGGTGCGGGCGGGACGGTCCATGGAGAGGGGCGAAAGAGGCTCTTCCGCAGCCCTCGAGTCTACGCGTGCGAAGATGCCTGAATGTCCGAACGAGCGCGCGAGTCGATGACCCAGGCTCAGCACGACGCGCTCGCTGCGGAGCTGGCCGAGCTCGAGGGACCAAGGCGGGCGGCGATCGTCGAGGCGATCGCGACGGCGCGCGGGTTTGGCGACCTCTCCGAGAACTTTGCCTACCACGATGCGAAGAACGAGCAGGGCCTGCTCGAGCGTCGGATCACGATCATGCGCGCCCGGCTCGAGAGCGCCGTCGTCGTCGAGCAGAGCGTGGACGGCGTCGTCGGCGTCGGCTCGGTGGTCGAGGTGGCCGACGAGGCCGGCGAGACGATGGAGATCGAGATCTCGAGCGTCGGCGGCGTCTCGCCCGACTCGCCGCTCGGCACCGCGCTCGTGGGCGCCAAGGTCGGCGAGACGGTCGAGGTGAAAGCGCCGCAGGGCGCCTGGCAGGCCCGCGTCGTCTCCGTCCGGTAGGGCGCTCATGCGGTGCTTCGGCGATGGCGACCCGCTTTACGAGCAGTACCACGACGAGGAATGGGGCGTTCCGGTCCGGGATGAGCGCGGACTCTTCGAGCGGATCTCGCTCGAGGCCTTCCAGTCCGGGCTCGCGTGGATCACGATCCTGCGCAAGCGCGAGGGCTTCCGCCGCGCCTTTGCGGGCTTCGACCCCGGAGCCGTGGCCGCCTTCGGCCCGAAGGACGTCGAGCGGTTGCTCGCCGACGCCGAGATCGTCCGGAACCGCGCCAAGATCGAGGCGACGATCGCGAACGCGCGTGCGACACTCGCGCTGCGGGAGACCGCCTCGCCGCTGGAAGAGCTCGTCTGGTCGTTCGCGCCGCCGCCCCGTCGAGCGCGGGCGACGACCTGGGGCAAGATTCCGTCGCAGACGACAGAGTCGAAGGCGCTTGCGAACGCTCTGAAGGCGGCCGGCTTCCGCTTCGTCGGCCCGACCACCGCCTACGCAGCGATGCAGGCGTGCGGGCTCGTCGACGACCACCTCGCCGGCTGCATCAGGATCAGTTGAAACTCGCCTGCGTCCGCTCGAGGCCGTCGCGGACGAGCGACTCGACGGCGTCGGCGGCGCGTGCGACCAGCGCATCGGGATCCTCGGCGGACTCGAAAGGCGAGAGGACATAGTCCGCGACCGGGCGGCGGTCGCCGCGGCCCGGTCGACCGACGCCGACGCGAAGACGCAAGAACTCGGCCGAGCCGAGGGTCTGGCGGAGCGAGCGGAGGCCGTTGTGGCCCGCGAGCCCGCCGCCGAGCCTCGCCTGGAGGCGCGCCGGCTCGAGGTCGACCTCGTCGTGGATGGCGAGGATCCGCTCGAGCTCGACCTTGAAGAACCGGGCCGCCGCGTCCACAGATTGCCCCGACAGGTTCATGTAGGTCTCGGGCTTCAGCAGCGCGAGCCTCGTGCCGTCGATCCGGATCTCCGCGAGTCGACCCGAGAACTTGGAGCGAAAGGAGCCGCCGTGCCGGCGCGCCAGCTCGTCGACGACCATCCAGCCGACGTTGTGCCGGTCGTGCGCGTGCTCGCGGCCGGGGTTGCCGAGGCCGACGACGAGCAGATCGAGCGTCGAGGCCGAGGCGCCCCGACGGAAGAACGGCAAGAGGGCCTAGCTCTCGGCGGTGCCGGGCTCGCCGTCCGGGCCGGTGCCCGCGTCGGACTCGCTCGCCTCGGCCGCATCCTCGCCCTCGGCCTCCTCACCCTCGACGCCCTCGCCCTCGACGGGCTCCTCCTCGATCTCCGCGGCAGGCGCCGAGACCGTGGCGATGACCGTCTCGTGGGGATCGTCCAGGAATGTCGCTCCCTCGGGCGCGCGGAGATCCTCGAGCCGGAGCGTGTCGCCCATCTGCATCCCGCTCACGTCGGCCTCGATCGACTCGGGTACCTCCATCGGCAGCGCCTCGACGTTGAGGGTGGTGCTCGGAGCAGAGAGGACGCCGCCTTCGCGGACGCCGGGCGCGTCCTCGCCACCGACCAGGTGCACCTGGACGGTCGCCTGGATCGCGATGTCGAGCCGCACCTCCTGGAGATCGACGTGGCGGACGAAACCGCGCACCGGATCGCGCTGGTACTCCTTGAGGATCGACGGATGCGCCGTGGACTGCCCCTCGAGCACGACGTCGAGCACAGCGTGCAGCCCCGAGGACGTGTTCAGCGCGGCCCGGAGATCTCGCTCGCCGATCGCGATCGCGCGAGCGGCCGTCTTGCCATAGAGAACGCCCGGAACGAAGCCCTGCTTGCGCAGGCGGCGCGACTCGGGACTCCCGAGCCGCTCGCGTTCCCTCACCTCGAGGCGGAATCTGTCACCGGACACAGCGGGCCAGTGTAGCGGAACCCAAGTGACAGTTTGTTACTTGTGCTAGGCGGCGACCACGACGCCGATCCGAGGTAGACGAGAATCAGGAGCCTGCGCGGGAAGAGCATGCGAGCGGGTTTCCCGACCTCCCCGGATACCGACCTCCCCGAGCGTCTGACCCCCCGGAAGGGGAGTGGCGGGACCAGCGTTTCCGATCCAAGCTGACCGTGGAGGGCGCGGCCCCTCCTGCGGCTCCATGCGGATTCATCTCAGCGACCCCCAGCTTGCCCCGAACCTGCTCGCGTTTCTCCGCGAGCGCGTCCACGTGGTCGCAGAGCAGGTCGGGATCCAGGAGGTCGAAGTGTCACAGCTCGGGTCGCTGAACGCC
>JANDLU010000097.1 GCA_024330215.1 Candidatus Gaiellasilicea maunaloa | reverse complement strand
AGCCCGGCACCGCTCCGGCGTATCCTCATGCGTACCTGATGTGATCAAGGGGAGAGATTCGATGTCCGTTCTGATCAAAGGCGGCCGTGTCGTCACCGCGGTCGACGACACCGTGGCCGACGTCTTCGTGGACGGCGAGCGGATCTCCTTGATCGGCGAGTCGCTCGACGTGAGCGCCGATCGCGTGATCGACGCCTCCGGCAAGCTCGTCCTGCCGGGGGCGATCGACCCGCACACGCACCTCGACATGCCGTTCGGAGGGACGACGACCGTGGACGACTTCACCTCGGGCCACGCCGCCGCCGCCCGCGGCGGCACGACCACCCACGTCGACTTCTGCATCCAGCAGCCGGGGACGAGCTTCGGCGACTCGCTCGCGATCTGGCACGGAAAGCGCGAGGGAAAGACGCTGATCGACAACGGCTTCCACATCGCGGTCACCGATCTGAAGGAGGGCGGCACGCTCGAGGAGCTCGCCTCGCTGCCCGACCAGGGCGTCACCTCCTACAAGCTCTTCATGGCCTACAAGGGCGCCCTGATGGTCGACGACGAGACGCTCTTCAAGACGATGGAGGTCGCCGCCGAGACCGGTGCGCTCGTGATGGTCCACGCAGAGAACGGCGACGCGATCGACGTGCTCGTCAAGAAGGCGCTCGCGGCCGGGAACACCGATCCGGTCTGGCACGCGCGGACGAGGCCGCCGGAGACGGAGGGGGAGGCCACGAATCGTGCGATTCAACTCGCGCGCGTCGCCGGCTGCGCGCTCTACGTCGTCCACGTCTCCTGCAAGGAGTCGGTCGACCCGATCATGCGGGCGCGGGAGCTCGGCTGGGACGTCTGGGGCGAGACCTGCACCCAGTACCTCTTCGTCGACGAGACGTTCCTCGAGCGGCCGGACTTCGAGGGCGCGAAGTACGTCTACACGCCGCCGCCGCGGGCGAAGGCGAACCAGGACGTGCTCTGGAACGCGGTCCGCACCGACGTCCTCTCGGCGATCTCGACTGACCACTGCGCGTTCCTCTGGGACGGGCAGAAGACGCTGGGCAGGGACGACTTCTCGAAGATCCCGAACGGGGGGCCCGGGATCGAGGACCGGCTGCGGATGATCCACCACTTCGGCGTCTCCGAGGGGCGGATCACGCTGAACCGGATGGTCGAGCTGCTCGCGACGAACCCGGCGAAGCTCTTCGGCCTCTACCCGCGCAAGGGCACGATCGCGGTCGGTGCCGACGCCGATCTCGTCGTCTTCGATCCCAAGAAGCGGTACACGATCACCGCCGCCGGACAGCAGTCGCGGACGGACTACAACCTCTACGAGGGCACCGAGGTCGTCGGCGACGTCGAGACGGTGCTCCTCCGCGGGAACGTGCTCGTGAGCGGCGGTGAGGTCGTGGCGGAGCCGGGGAGCGGGCAGTTCGTCAAGCGTGCACGTTTTGGGGAGCAGCTATCCCCTACATCAAGGTCGGCCTAGGCAGGCAGAAGTCACCGAGCTTCCAGTCTCAAATCGAAGACCGTGTTTACAGGAGAATCCCTCACTCCGTCGTCACCTCGACCGTGACGCTCAGGCTGCCGGCGTTGTTGCCGTACCAACCCGGGGCACCCCGGTAGAGGAAGCCGTCAGCGAAGCCGAGAAAGAGCCGGGTCGCCGCCGAGGGCACGCGGTAGCTCCGGTTCTTGCCGTCGCCGATGAAGAACGTCTGCCCGATCCGCGGCGCGAGCATGTCGAACTGCTCCTTGCCGGTGAAGTCGAGACGCGGTGGAGAAGGCCGCTTCGGCCTCGCGTCGGTCAGGAAGACACCCACGAGGAACATCCCGTTCTTCGCGTGCACGATCCCGGAGATCCCAGGCCACGAGCTGACGTCGGTCGGGCCGACGCCGTCGCCGCCCGGCCCGTTGTACGGCGCCATCCTGACGATCGGATTGACCTTGCCGACGATCTTCGGGAAGGTCACGATCCGCGGGGCCGCATCGGCGGAGCCACGCGGCAGCCGCAGCACCGGCGGCAGCGTGCCTCCACCGCCGCCCGCAGGCTGTGGAGCAGCCGCGAACCCGGAGCCGAAGATGTTGGCCGTGGCGGGAACCTTCTTTGCTGCGAGGTCCGTCGATGCGACGGCGCCGTCGCGCGTGTTCGACGAGGCGCGGAGCTTCAGCTTGACGTTGCCGTCGAGGGTCCCACGGGCGACGAGCGGCCCGGGGGTGCCTGAGCCGGGAGTTGCGAGGGCGATCGTCGCGGCAATCGCGGCGATCAAGATGGCAAGACCGATGATCGGAAGCGTGCGCACTGCCATCCTCCTTCGTTAGGCGCTAACCGTCTGGGCTCGCTCGATCGCGCCGAGTTGTTCCATCAGCGTCAGCAGATCCCAGTTGACCCACGCGTCGGCGATCCGCCCGCCCGCGACGTGGTAGATCGCGGTACAGCCCGCCTCCCAGCTCCGCCCGGTGGGCGGTACTCCCTGGAAGAGGCCCTGGTGCGTCGCGCGCCCGACGAGGTGGACGGCGACGAGGTCGCCCGCCGCGAGCGCCGGCCCGATCTCCACCTCGAGATCCGGAAACGCGGTCCTGAAGCGGGCGACGCGCTGCAGAAGCTCTTCGCTCGAGATCAGCTCGGCCGGATCGGTCCCGCCGCCGGCCGCGAGCACCTCGGCGAGATATCGCTCGACCACCTGCTTCGCCTGATCCGACATCCGCGCCTCCTCGTCGTTCGTCACAACGGTAGGCGCGCCCAGCATCGCTCGATGAGCGGCAGATGAGGCTTCGATGAGGATTGTGCGTGCGGGCTACCCGAGGTGCGAGCGCCACGACTCGCTGAGTCGATACCCGCTGCCACGAACCGTCTCGACCATCGGCGCGGCTCGGCCCAGCTTGCCGCGCAATGAGCGCACGACAACGTCGACGACGTTGCTTCCCCCGACGAACTCGGTTCCCCAGACCTCGCTCAGGAGCTCGCCGCGCGAGACCGTCCTGCCCTCGCGGCTCCGCAGATGGACGAAGAGCCCGAACTCGAGTGGCGTCAGCGCGACGCGCTCGCCGTTCACCAACAGCTCTCGCGCGTCGTCGTCGAGCCCCGGCTCGTCCTCGAGTCCCAGCTCCGCGGCGACGAGGCCCGCGAGCCAGCCGTCGACCGAGCCTGGCCCGAAATCGAGCACGACGCTCGTGTAGACAGAGCCGTCGAGCTCGACCCCCTCGTCCGCGACCGGCCGGAAGCCGAGCTTCTCGACCACCGGCCAGTAGGTCGGTACGTCCTGCACGACGGTGTAGATCCTTCGTAGTGCCGGGCGCAGCGCCATGTAGGTGCGCTTGACGTCGAGCCAGGACGCTGCCTGTGACGCACACGGCAGCTCGCCGCGTTCCGTGTCGAGCCACCGGCGGAAGCCGAGCACCTGCTGACCCTTCGGCACCGGCTGGTCTCGGAGATGCTGCGTCCAGGAGTCGACGACGGGATCGGGCACGCGCTGAGGGCGTAGCTGGGCCGTTTGCAGGAGGGCGAAGAAGGCGACGACGACCCCGTCCCGATCGCGGTTGACCGAGAAGCTCTCGGGCGAGTCCTTCCGCCAGCGGTGGAGCAGTCCCGCCGCCTCCGGCCCTTCATGGCGGGCCGCGATCGCTTCCATCGCGGCGGAGTCGTCCGGGCGGGCCGGCTCGACGGCGAGCGGCTGCGACCCCGACGGGAAGAATGCCTCGCGCACGACCGGATTGTCGATCAGGTAGAGCATGTCGGCGGTGTAGCGCCAGAGGTCGGCCGGTGGCGCTACACGCACTTCGCTGCGCAGCTCTCGCCAGGCTGCGCGCCGGTACCGCCGATGCTGGACCGGATTCGTGCTGCGCACGTAGTCCGCAATCGCATCGCGCACTGCGTCGTGGACGACGATTCCGTCGCGGCTTGCGTCCACGAACGGCAGGTCGAGCAGCAGGCGCAACGCGTCGCCCGGGTTTTCGAGCATCGCCGCGAGGAGCGGCTCGGTTGCACGGCGGATGACGGAGGCTGCCTCGAGGGCTCGTCGCGCCAGGGGATCGCTGGCCTCTTCGAGGTACAACCGTGCGAGCTCGGCGACGACGCGAGTCGCGGCCGCGTCGTCGAGCGCAAGCTGCGGGTGCTCGGCTACCCCTGCCGCCGCAAGAGTCAAGGCGAGCGGATGCCCTCGTGCAATCCGGTTCAGTCGCTCCGCAGCCGCCGGTGCGACGCCTCGCTGGGCCAAAAGCGCCTCCGCGTCCTCCGCGGCGAGCGGCCCGAGCGGCAGGCTGTGGAAGTCGGCGCCGAGCGAATACCACGCCGCGACCGGGGGCACCCGTCCGGCCAGGACGAGGTGCGTGCCGGCAGGCAGCGCCGGCGCGAGCGCCTGACGGAGCCAGGTATCCATCAACCGGAAGACTTCGTAGTGGTCGAGCGCCAGCACGACGGGAGCGGAGAGGCCGGCCAGATGCTCCACGAGCTTGCCCATCGCTCCCGGGGATCCGACGACGGCGTCGTGGAAACCCCGCTCGGTCGGCTCGATCGTCCTGCAGTCGAGAGCGACGACGCTCGCGCCCGCGCCGCGCATCCCGCTCAGGAATGTCTGGAGCAGCGCCGACTTGCCGATTCCCGGGATTCCATGAAGGAAGACGACGCCGACGTGATCGTCGATCGTCAAGCGAGCGAGCGCTGCGAGCTCGTCCTGTCGACCGATGCAGGGGCGGATCCGTTCGGCGAGCCCTACGGCGGCCATGTGGCCAGTGTGACGGACTCGCATCTGAAAAGCCAGCGAGTCCACGCCCTCCGGCCGGCGGGACGCCCAGGGGGAGCCAGGTGCGTCCAGCCGACCGCGTGGAGCGGGGCGGCGACGAGTTCAACCTTCCGCGCCTACGAGCATGCGCGCGGGACCACCGGCTCGTCGGCCAGCAGCGGCGCGCTTCGGGGGGCGAAGTACGCGACGTAGAACTCGACCAGAGTCGTACCGGTGTTCACGAACGTGTGCGGGCCGGCGGTGTGGTAGAAGGCCTTTCCGCTGGTTGTGGCGTCGTAGATGTCGACGAAGCAGCCGGAGCGTCTGAAGATCTCCGCGCCCCTGTTGGTTTTCGTAACCGTCAGCACGCCGCTCTTGAGAATCACCATCGAGCCCTCGGGGTGGCTGTGCCACCCGGTCGTTCCGCCGGGCTCGAGCGTCGCCTTGACGATGGCCACGTCCGACTCGTGTGCCGACCCGAGCAGGAGCGAGAAGGCGAGATCCCTTCGATCTTGCGGGTCGACCACGGCACCTCGCGCTAGCAGCTCGGGCTTCAGGCCGATGCTTGGAGTTGCCAGAGCGACTCCCGCCACGACCATTGTTCCGCCGAGAGCAAAGAGTGCGGCAATCTTTCTGATCTTCATCTCTAGCTCCTTTCGAGCGCGTACGCGCTCGTCGATCGATCCAGACCGTCCACACGCCACGCTAGGACGCGAGCGGGTCAAGATGATGAGCGTCTCGTGAGATTCCGATGAGGATTCCGACTACGCGAGGGCGGTCGTCGCGACGAATGGCCGGCGCTGCGCGAGAACCGCGAGAGCCATCTCGTCGAGACGTGGATCTCGAGTCTTGAAACGACGGTCGACCCCGCGGTGATCAGGCGCTGATGATGGCCGGCATCGCGACCGCCGTCGTCGGAGGACTGCTGATCGTGCGCTTCCTCGATCGGCGTGCACTGACGTTCGGCGGGAGTATCAGGCCTACCGCGCTCGCTCAGGTGCTCGTCCGGATGGAAGCGCACTTCGCAAGGCGAGGCCCCTGTGACGCCGTGGGTCACACGTAGGCTCCGCCTCAGTGTCATCCTGGCTTTCACGGACCGGCTCGTGATCGATGTGCCGGTTAGGCTCGGAGTTGGCGGCGGGCTGACCCTTAGGCTCGGTGTCGGCCTCGATGGCCTGACTTGCATGGGATCTGTCGCGCGCAGCCGTCCGAGGAGCGCCAGCGTGACCTGATAGGAGCGTGGCTAGACGCCCCCACTGAGGCCCTCCTAGCGGAAGACGCCGAGCGCAACCAGCTCGACCGCGTCCGCGATCAGGTCCGGCGGGAAGCCGCGGTTCTCGCGGAGATGCCGATAGAGGCTTCCATCGAGGGTGCCGAGGATCAGGTCGGGAAGCAGGCTGTCGTCGACCCCTCCCGTCCGGGCGAGTAGAGCGAGGTGGTCGCGCCAGGCGCCGTGGGCGCCGCTGCGGTAACGAGCCCCGGCAGAGGCGGTCTGCGACTCGACGATCAGGTCGACGTGCTCCTCGAGGAGCGCGACGTATGCTCGCACGAAGGCGCCGACGCGTTCAGGCGGGGGCGCGCCGGGTCCAAGCGGCGGCTCTCCTCGGATCAGCCCTTCCTGGAGCTCGCGCTCGGACTCGTCGAGCAGCGCCAGCGCGAGCCCGGCGCGGTCGCCGAAGCTCCGGTAAATCGTCCCTTTGCCGACCCCTGCGGCGGCCGCGAGCTCGTCCATCGAGACGTTCGCCGCACCGCGCTCCGCAAAGAGGCGTGTCGCAGTCTCGAGCAGCCGCTGTCTGTTGCGACGTGCATCGGCCCGGCTCGACATCGAACCGGACTGTAGTACGGAATAGAAGCGGACTGTAGTCCGTTTATGTTCATGTCACCAATCGAAGGGAGAACACGTGGTCACCAAGCTCACCCGCGCCGAGGTGCAGACGCGCCTCGCGACCGACCGACCGATCCTCGTCGAGGCTCTCGGCCCGACCTACTTCGAGGACGCCCACTTGCCGGGGGCGATCAACATTCCGCACGAGCATGTCGACGACCTCGCGCCGGAGCTCTTGCCCGATCGCGACGCCGAGATCATCGTCTACTGCGCGAGCACGACGTGTCGGAACTCCGAGCTCGCGGCGCGGCGGCTCGAGCAGCTCGGCTACTCGAACGTGGCCGAGTACGTCGACGGCAAGGCCGACTGGATCGAGGCGGGCCTGCCCGTCGAGTCGGGCGCCGGCGTCACCGCCTAACCGTCCGCGAGGGACGTGTCCGGGCTTTGACCCCGGACACGTCCCGGCAGGACGGCTCGAGTCTCGTAGGCGACGAGCGCCGCACAGACGACGGCGAGAGCGCCGAGGGCAACCAAGGCCGAGATCTCGGTCGCGAGCGGAGTGAGCGCGGTACACGCTCCGGCCGCGACCAACCGCTGACCGTACCCGCGGTCCGAGCAGCGCCAGCGAAACGCGACCTGACTCAGGAAGTAGAGGGCGGTGCCACAACAGAGTGCGACGGCGGGCACGAGCTCGAGGGGATCGTCAACGTCGCCGAGCGTCTTCTTGACACCGAGCGCGAGGAGCACGATGCCCGCAACCATCGGCAGGTGGAGGAAGCTGTACGCGTCGCGGGCCATCGTGTTCCGTGCGCGACCTCGGAGGCTGCGCAGCTGGTGCTCGATCCGCTCGCCGGCGTCGTCGAAGTACGTCCACCACAGCGCGGCGGCCACGATCATGCCGAGCGTCGCCGCCAGGACGACTCGGACTGTCAACTCGAGCTCCGACGCCCCGACGCCGATCGCGACGATCGACTCGCCGAGGGCGATGATGATGATCAGTCCGTGCCGCTCGGCGAAGTGCCCGGGCGACAGCTTCCAGCCTTCGATGCCGCGTAGACCGCCACCGATGAAGTCGATCCCGAGCGCGAGCGCCCACACGCCCAGCTGAGCCGCGCCGTCCAGCGCGCCGGCGCCGACCACGAGCACCGGCGCCAGCAGGGCGGTCGGCGCGAGCGCACGCGTCGCCTGCCGGACGTCGACGTCGTCGCTGCCGGCCGCGAAGAGTGCGATGTGCAGGACGCGAACGAGGAGGTACGCGCTACCGAACAGGAGCGCGTCACCTTCGAACGCGCCCGGAATCGCGAGCGCGGCGACCAGCATCGCGGTCATAGACGCGAGCATGGCGAGGCGGACGCCGCGCTGCCGGGAGTCGACCTCGTTCGTCAACCAGGCGTAGGCGCCCCACGTCCACCAGATACCTGCGAGCACGAACAGTCCGCGCAGCAGTCCACCCCAACTCGGATCGTCTGCCAGGCGAGCGGTCACCTGGGTCAGCGCGAAGACGAAGACCAGGTCGAAGAAGAGCTCGAGCGGCTCGACCTGCTTGTCCCGCTCAACCGGCTCCACCGGTCCGACCTCCATCCGCGCCGGCTACCTCGTCGTGTCCAGGAGACCCAACCTCGTGGCGACGGGGTCGATGCTCAGCTCCATCAAGAACTGGAGCGCCCCGTCCGGGAGATACCCCTTGATTCGAGCCACCACCGAGGCGCGGGCGGCGTCGGGGTCGGACCAGTCGGCCTCGCGGACGCCGTCGACGAACGTCTCGATGTAGCGAGCCTGCCAGTCGAAGAGCGACGGATCGACCGGCCCGCCATGGCCGACGTGGAGGACGGAATCGTTCGGCAGCTCCCTCTGCAGCCGTCGCAGGTTCGCAAGCCATTCCTCATGGAACCCGTCGGCCAGGTAGCAGTGCATGCGGTCGTAGATCTGGTCGCCGAGGAAGACCGTCCTGCGGTCGGCTCCGAGCAGCCAGGGGCTGTCGTGCGGCGACTCGCCCGGGCCGAGGTCGATCACGGTGAACGTGGCGCCGCCGAAGCTCACCGTCTCACCGTCGGAGACGGTCCGGTTCGGGAAGGTCCGCCGCGCGGGCCATTCGTCGCCGAACATCGGGCGCAGGATCTGTTCCTTCGCCGGATCGTCGCGCTCGATCACCACGTGGACGCCTGCGGGCGCGATGATCGGCACCTCCTCACCCGCCACCAACTCCGTGAGGCCGCCGTAGTGATCGGGGTGAGAATGGGTCAACAGGACGGCGAGCAGCGGTTTGCCGATTCCCTCCAGCCGTCGGCGCAGGGCGCGGCTGTCCGAAACCGTCAGGGTGCTGTCCACCGCCACGACGCCGTCGTCGACCTCGACCAGGTAGGCGTTGACGAGAGCGCCCTCCGGACTGGACTGGTGGCGGTGGATCACCGGCTCGAAGCGGTTCTCAGGCAGGTTGCCTCCTCGGCGTCGTGGGCTCTGTGGACGATCGAGTGTTGATCGGCGATACTAGTTTCCTAGGCACCGCAAGACAAGTAGGTACTTTCAAGTGCCTTGAGGCACTGCTGGTACCTTTGGGGTCCGAGGGAGCTAATGAGCCGAAACCCGCCTGCGCAACCCAACGTGCTCGATCAGCGCTGCGAGTCGCGGCAGGCGCTCGAACGCGTCGCCGACAAGTGGACCGCACTCGTCGTCTACGCACTCCTCGCAGGGCCAAGGCGCCACGGCGAGCTTCGGCGAATGATCGAAGGGATCTCCCAGAAGATGCTCACCCAGACGCTGCGCAGCATGGAGCGAGACGGCCTGCTCGAGCGGCGCGTCTTCGACCGGATCCCGCCCCACGTCGAGTATGCGCTGACCCCGCTCGGAACGACCCTGTCCGAGCCGCTCGTCGCGATCTGTCAGTGGGCCATGGAGCATCTGCCAGAGGTCCAGCAGGCTCGTGCGCGGCACGCAGAGCGAGTGTGAGGGCGGCGTCGGTTCGCCGTCGGGGGAGCTAGATTGCGGCCGTGCCGCGACGCCACGTCCGCCTCGCCCAGCCCGACGCCGCCGAGATCGCGGCCGCCCTCGCGGAGCTTCGCGCGAGCCTCGAGGTGTCGCTCGAGTTTCCGCCGGATGTAATCGCCGACGCGGAGGAATCGGTCCGTGCACCGCGGCTGCCCGTCGCGGACGAGACGGCGATCCCGTTCGTCACGATCGACCCGCCGGAGTCGCTGGACCTCGACCAGGCGCTCCACCTCGAGCGGCGCGGGGAGGGCTATCGCGTCCGTTACGCGATCGCAGACGTCGCCGCGTTCGTCACCCCCGGCGGGCCGATGGACGTCGAGGCGCATGCCCGCGGCCAGACGCTCTACGCTCCGGATGGGAACGCGCGCCTCTATCCGCCCGTGCTCTCCGAAGGCGCCGGCAGCCTCCTGCCCGGCAAGGCGCGCCCGTCGATTCTCTGGACCATGGAGGTCGACGGAAGCGGCGAGGGGGTGGAGGTCGACGCCCGCCGGGTGCTCGTCCGCAGCCGCGAGAAGCTCGACTATGCCGGCGTCCAGCGCTCGCTCGAGGACGGGACCGCGGGCGACTCGCTGAACCTGCTCCAGGAGGTCGGCCTCCTGCGCCAGGAGCGCGAGGAGCGCCGCGGCGGGATTGCGCTGCCGATCCCCGAGCAGGAGGTCGACAAGGGCCCGAAGGGCTACGAGCTCGCGTTCCGCGCTCCGCGTCCGGTCGAGGGCTGGAACGCCCAGATCTCGCTGATGGCGGGCCAGGCGGCCGCCGAGCTCATGCTGCGCGCGCACGTCGGAATCCTGCGGACGCTGCCGACGGCCGACCCGAAGGCGGTCGACCGCCTGCGCCGGACCGCTAAGGCTCTCGGCGTCGACTGGCCCGCCAACCTCTCGTTCGCCGACCTCATCCGGACGCTCGATCCGCGGGCGCCCGCGCAGGCGGCGGTCCTCGCGGAATCGACCGTCCTGCTTCGCGGCTCCGGCTACGCGGCCTTCGACGACGAGGTTCCGACGGGCGCGGTCCACGCGGGAATCGGCGCCCCGTACGCCCACACGACCGCACCCCTCCGCAGGCTCGTCGACCGCTACGTCGGCGAGGTGTGCGTTGCCCTGTCGGCCGGCACGAACGTGCCCGAATGGGCGGAGGTGGCCCTGCCGGGGCTCCCCGAGACGATGGAGCGATCGAACCGAAAGGCACAGCAGTACGAGGCCGGGATCATCTCCACGATCGAGGCGGCGTTGCTCCAGCACCGGGTCGGCGAGACGTTCGAGGCGGTCGTCGTCGAGGTGGACGACGACGGGGGCGGCACCGTCCAGCTCACGGAGCCGGCGGTCACCGCCCGCTGCGGGGGCGACCTGCCGCTCGGCGAGCGCGTCGACGTGAAGCTCGAGTCGGCCGACGTCGCCAAGCGGCAGGTCCGCTTCGTGCTGACCTAGCTGCCGTCGCAGGTCACGTGAGGGTTCCAGGCGTACAGGGCGCCGCTCGGGTTGTTCTTCCAGATCCACGCGTGCAGCGCGTAGAAGGCTGGGAGGCCGTACCGGTTGGGCGCCGGCACGTAGTCGAACTCGCGGCCGAAGAGCGCGGGCGGAGCCGAACCGTGCCACGCGCTCTCGAAGACGACGTACTCGAGCGCGACCAGCCTCAGCCCTCGTGCTTCGGCTCGTAGACCAGCGCCTCCGGCTCCGTCGCCTTGATCGTGCCGTCGAGCAACGCCGTGTTGACCATGTGGACGCCCATTGCGCCCCCGCCCGGCTCGGCGATGCAGGTGGCGCCCGTGAGGTCGGGGAGCCGGAAGGTGTAGCCCGCGGCCAGCGCCTCGTCGAGATGGCGGAACTTCGCGGTTGCGGGCTTGGCGCCGTTGAAGCCGCCGCCTGCGGCAGCGATGCCGCCGATTGCGAGCAGCGGTAGCACGAGCAGCGCGAGCACGAGTGTGCGTTTTCTCATCGGAACTCTCCTTTCGTTAGACCGTGGCCGGCTCGGGATCGGGCCGGACGAGGACGGTGTCGGCGACCCTGACGATCTCGTCCACCGGTAGTCCGGCGGCCGAGGCATGGGTTCGGATCGCCTCGGGCTCGAGGCCTGGTAGACGCAGACCGTCCCGACGCCGTCGGACTCCGCGAGCACGTAGCTGCGGATCCAGCGGATGTCGTCGGGCGTTCGCTCGCCCTCGGCGTTCGAGCGGGCAGCCGCCTCCTGAAGCTCCTCGCCGGTGCGCCAGCCGCTCCGGCGGAGGATCACATAGGTGTCCATCGAGACTCCCTTGCGAGGTAGGTGCGCGTGGTGCCTGCGATCCCGCATGGGCAGCGGGATTGCGGCCGT
>JANDLU010000096.1 GCA_024330215.1 Candidatus Gaiellasilicea maunaloa | reverse complement strand
CGGCGGAGCCGGTCGCGAACGCGTTGCTGCTGAGGAGGGACAGACCCTCGCCCGCCTCGAGCCGCCCGTCCTCGCCGAGCAGATCGTGGGCGAGATCGGCCAACGCCGAGAGATCGGCCTGACCGACCGAGCCCAGCATTCGCACCCGCAGCCGACGGCGCTCGTTCAGCGCGTCGACCACCCGCTGCGCAAGGCCTGGGCCGGCCAAGCCCGCTCCGCGCGCGAACCCGTTCGCGAGCGCGAGCAGCGTCGCGCGCACGACCTCGTCGGTCGCCTCCTCGCCCTGTCCGACGAGGTGGTTCAGGATCAGCCGCGTATTGAAGGCGCCCTGCTCGGCGACACCGATCTGTGCGCGCTTGCGCACCCCGACCCCGGTCGAGAGCCCGTAGACGACCTCGCCCGCGGCGAGCGCGCGCTCGGCAACCCCCCGCGCCCGCCGCATCCGCTCGAGCGCCGCGGCCTCGAGCTCGACCTTCGCGTCGCCGCGCGCGACCTCGAGCACCTGCTCGAGCGTCAGCGACGCGCCGGTGAGGACGACTGTCATCCCGCGCCTACTCTACGCAGGCAGGACGCGGACGTAGACTCGCGTCACGTCGGCCACACCTTCATCGAGCAAGTTCCTGACAGCACGCAGCGACCGCTTCTCGCGTGCCGTCGCGATGGCGACGCCGCTCGCCTTCGTCGCCGGCGAAGGCGCCGAGCTGATCGCGACCGACGGCACGCGCTACCTCGACTTCGTCTCCGGCTTCGGCGTCACGAACACCGGCCACTGCCATCCGCGCGTAGTCGAGGCGATTCGAGATCAGGCGGCGCAACTCCTGCACGTCTCGACCGTCGGCGCGACCCAGGCCGCCAGCGCGTACGCCGAGCGCCTCTGCGCGCTCGTCCCGATCGCGGACGCGAAGCTCTTCCTCGCGAACAGCGGCACCGAGGTCGTCGAGGCCGCGCTCAAGCTCGTGCGCTACGCCTCGGGCAGGCCGGCCGTGATTGCGTTCGGGGGCGGCTTCCACGGACGCACGCTGGGCTCGCTCTCGATCTCGACCTCGAAGGCCGGTTTCCGAGCCGGCTACGAGCCGCTGCCCGGCGGTGTCTACACGGTGCCCTATCCACGCGACGAGCTCGAGCCGACGTTCGCCGCGCTGGAGCAGCTCTTCCGCGAGCAGGTCGTGCCGCGCCGGGTGGCGGCGATGATCGTCGAGCCCGTGCTCGGCGAGGGCGGCTACGTCGTTCCGCCGGACGGCTTCCTGCCCCGCCTGCGCTCGCTCTGCAACGAGCACGAGATCCTGCTCGTCGCCGACGAGGTGCAGTCGGGCTTCGGCCGCACCGGCCGCCTCTTCGCCTGCGAGCACTCCGGCGTCGAGCCCGATCTGATCACGCTCGGGAAGGGGATCGCCTCCGGCCTTCCGATGGGCGCGCTGGTGGGTTGCGCCGAGCTGCTCGATGCCTGGCCTCCGGGAGCGCACGGGACGACCTTCGGCGGCAATCCCGTCTGCTGCGCGGCGGCCGCCGCGACGCTCGACGTGCTCGAGGAGGAGCGGCTCGTCGAGAACGCCGCCCGCAGGGGAACGGAGCTCCTCGAGGGGCTGCTGCGCCTCGGCGCGAAGGCGCACGGCCGAGGGTTGATGATCGGCGTCGACCTCGCGAGCGCAGAGGCCGCGACGGAGGTGCGCGAGCGCCTGCTCGAGCGGCACGTGATCGTCTCGGCCTGCGGGCCGGAATCGCGGACGCTGCGGCTCTCGCCGCCGCTCGTGCTCGACGGCGGGCACGTCGCGCGCTTCCTCGAAGTGTTCGCCACCTGCATGTGAACGAGCTCGAGCAGCGAGTCCTCGCCGAGATCGAAGCGGGAAGCGACGAGCTCGTCGCGCTCGCAGGCGACCTGATCCGCTTCGACACGACGGCACGCGAGCCTGACGATCCAGCGCGCGACGAGGCTGCGTTGCAGCGCTACCTCGGCGATCGGCTGGGCGCGGCCGGCGCCGAGATCGACATCTGGGAACCGGCTCCCGAGGATGTCGCCGGCAGCCGGCTCGTCCCGCCGGGGCTCGCCTTCGACGGCCGGCCGCAGCTTCTCGCGCGTTTTGCCGGCGCGGGCCACGGTCGCAGCCTGCTCCTGAACGGCCACATCGACGCCGTCTCGGTCGAGCCGCGCAACCGCTGGACGAGCGACCCGCACTCCCCCGTCGTCCGCGACGGCCGCCTCTACGGGCGCGGATCGGTGGACATGAAGGGCGGCGTCGCGGCAATGACCTTCGCCGCGGAGACGCTGGCGCGACTCGGCGTCCGGCTCGACGGCGACCTGCTCGTCAACACCGTCACCGACGAGGAATCCACCGGCGCCGGCGGCGTCGCCTCCGTCGCCCATGGCGTCCGCGCCGACGCGGGGATCGTCACCGAGCCGTCCGGCTTCGACGTCTGGGTAGCCTGCCGCGGCAGCCTGATGCCGACGATCACGGTCGCCGGCAGGCCGGGCCACGCCGGCCTCCCCCAGCCGCACTGGCGCGAGGGCGGCGCAGTCAACGCGATCGAGAAGGCGGCGCTCGTCCAGGAGGCCCTTCGCCGTCTCCAGGAGGATTGGCGCGCCCGCGCGGACAATCGGCATCCATATCTCTCGCCGGGCGAGATCGTCCCGACGCTGATCGCCGGCGGCGAGTGGATCGTCAGCTATCCCGCGTCTTGCTCGATCTCCTACCACGTCGCCTACCTGCCAGGACAGGCAGACGAGGGAGGCTGGGGAAACGCCGTCGAGCGCGAGCTCGAGGAGCACGTCGCGCGGGCGGCGCAGGCCGATCCGTGGCTCGCCGAGCATGCGCCGCAGGTCTCCTGGTCGACGGACGTCCCTGCCGCCGAGGTCTCCGAGGACGAGCCGATCGTCGAGGCGATGCTCGCCGCCACCGCCGCAGCAGGGAGGCCCGGCCGGGTCGCGGGGATGAACTCGTGGCACGACGGGGCGACCTACACGCTCCTCGCGGGCACGCCCTGCATCTGCTTCGGCCCGGGCCCGATCGAGGCGGCCCACACCGTCGACGAATCCGTCGCCGTCCGGGATCTCGTCGACTGCGCGAAGGCGGTGGCGCTGGCCGCCATCCGCTTCTGCCGATCAGCCGCCCGCGCCTGACGGGAGAGCAGTCTCGAGCGGATGGCGACGAAGCTCGGCTGAGCTTCGCGCGCTCGATCTCACGAGAAAGCGCGCGGCGAGGGACAGTCCCTCGGACGCGTCCGAAAGGGCATGGCCGAGGGACTGTCCCTCCGGCGCTGCCGAGCCGGTTTGGAGCGGTGGCGCCGACCTCGTTCCTGCGGTCAGACGACGGCTGACTCGGCGGCGAGCTCCGGGTCGCCCGCGGCCTTCGCCTCGGGATGCGCGTGGCCGCCACCCGCCATCTCGTCCGCGTAGGTGATCGACGTGCGCCGCAGGCCGCCCTCGCCGGGCTCGTAGTAGCCCATCCGCCAGAGCGCCGGCGAGTAGACGTGGATCGACGAGGCGGGCGGTCCGCCGGCGTGACGCATCCCGTGGATCGAGGAGCCGTCGAAGTCGAACACCGTGCCGGCGGGCCGCTCGCGCGTGCGCACCGTGATCCAGCCGCCGGCGTCGCGGTAGAAGTAGTCCTCGCAGAGCGCGCCCTCGACGACGTAGACGGCGCCCGAGGAGAGGTCGTGGTCGTGATAGCCCGTGTCCTGGGCGTCGAGCCAGCAGATCAGCCAGACGTCCACGTTGAGGTCGCGGTAGAGCTGGTGGAAGTAGCGGGTGTTCCGGTCGTGATGGACGTACTCGGACCAAAACTGCGGCTCGCGGCCGAGCGCCACCGCGAGGTCGGCGATCTGCGGCCGGGAGAGGTTCTCGCCGGCCGTGGCGCGTTCATAGATCCAGTCGCGAAGCTGTGTCATCAGAGAAGCTGGGTCATCCGAAGAGCCGTCCCGGATTGTCCCGGCTGACGGCGTCTGCCACAGCCTGCCCGAAACCCCGGACGGAACGCAAGGTCGCGCCGGCCTCGATCACCGGCGTGTCGCTCCCGTAGACGAGTCGCCCAACGCCGTAGGTGGCGAGCGAGAGCTCGAGCGCGCGATCGCCGTAGGACGCCGTCTCGAGGTAGACGTTCGCCTCGAGCACCGCCCGTGAGTCGACGCCGCGCGAGGCGAGCCGCTCGAGCTGGAAAGGCGCGCCGCCCGCCAGGATCGCGAAGACGACCTTCAGGCTCGGCCAGGCGGCGAAGCCCTGCGCGAGCCAGGCCGCGTAGGCCGCCTGCATCTGCGCGGTGTAGCCGACGACAGCGGGCCACCAGTCCGGCGCGCCGTACGGCGGCTCGGCCGGCCCCGGATGGACGAAGAGCACCGAGTCCCGGCGCTCGAGCTCGCTCAGGAGCGGCGTCAGCTCGGCCAGGTCCGCGAGGGCATCCGCCGCCACGCACGCGCCGACGAAGCCCGCGCGCGCGGTGCCACCTGAGAGCGCCATCAGTCGCCCGCCGGAAGCCGCAACGAGCTCGAGGATTCCCTCGTGGTAGGCCTCGAGCAGCTCCTCGTCCAGCGCGAGCGTCGGTGCGCACGAGATCACGGCGATGTCGAGCTCGTCGCGGTCGAGCAGCGCGAGCCGCGCGTCCAGTGCGTGAGCTCTGAGGTCGATCTCCCAGTCCCCGGACGCGAGCTCGAGCATCTCGCCGCGCAGGCGAGGCCGCTCGCGGCGCGCCCGAAGTCCCTCGATGAGCGACTCCGGCCACAGGTGCTGGTGCACGTCATAGGCGGGCATGCACTCGATTATCCGCTTCCGCGGCTGGTACGTTCGCCCGACCTGCCGTGAAAGTCCTCTTCGTCCTCACCGAGCACGTCGGCCACCTGAATGCCGAGCGGCAGCGGCGCTACGCTCGGGCGGCGAGGCTCCTCGAGGAGCTGGCGGGCGTGCCCCCGAGGGTCGTCCACTACGCAGACCGGGACGCATTCCGCGACTCTAACGCGATCGTTCTCAGCGGCTCGGACGCGCCCTGGCCCGACCACGACGAAGCCGAGCTCGAGCGCCTTCGCGACTTCGCCGCCGGCTGCGGCCGGCCGGTGCTCGGGATCTGCGCCGGGATGCAGCTCCTCGCCCAGTGCGCGGGCGGTGCGGTCGGCCATGCCCGGGAGAGCGAGCGAGGTTTCCTGCCAATCCAGTTGGCGGAGGGTGAGATCGCGGCCGGCGACGGCCTCTTCCACGGCCTGCCGGAGCGGGTCACCGTCTACCAGAGCCACACCGACGAGATCACCCGGCTGCCCGAGGCGTTTCGCGTGCTGGCCTCGAGCCCGCAGTCCCACATCCAGGCGATCGCCGCGGACTCGCTCGGTTTCTGGGGGACGCAGTTCCACCCCGAGCGCGCGACGAACGAGCACCCGGCCGGTCGAGTCGTCCTCGAGAACTTCTTCGCGCTCGCGCGCGCGCGCTAGAGAACGCGGAGCTGCTGACCCAGCCCGAGGCCGCGAGCTCGCTCGAGAACGGCGTGCCCGAGCGCGACGTCGCTCGAGCTGAGGCCGCGGTGCCAGAAGAGGATCCGCTCCTCGTCCGACTCGCGCCCCGGTTTCCGGCCGTCCACGATCTCGCAGAGCTCGGCATAGAGCGTCTCCTCGCTGAGCCGGCCGGAGTCGACGTGAGCGCGCAGGGCGCCGAGCTTCCCGGCCCGCGCCTGGCCCCAGTCGTCAACGACGACCTTGTCCATCACGTCGGTGAGCGAGAGCTCGACGGCACTCATCGTTCCGTAGGGCACGACGAGGCAGCCCGGCTCGACCCAGTCGGTGAGGAGGTGCGGCTCCGGCCGCTCGAGCCGCGACGCCTCGACCATAACGTCGGCACCGTGCAGGCATTCCTCCCAACTCGCGGTAGCGAGAACGGGCTTGCCGAGATCCGTCGCCAGCCGCTCGGCGAACGCCTCGCGGCTCTCCGGCCGGCGTGAGTGGACGCGGATCTCCGCGAAGTCGAAGAGACCGTCCAGGAGCCGAACGTTCCAGTAGGCGGTGCCGCGCGCGCCGACGTGCCCGAGCACGCGCGCGCCGGGGCGGGCGAGGTGGCGGGCGCCGAGCGCGGTGAGCGCGCCCGTCCGCATCTCGGTGATCGCAGCGGCCGCGATCACGGCCACGGGCGCGCCGGTGCTCGCGTCGAAGAGGCAGAGCAGACCGAGTTCCGACGGAAGCCCGAGCCGGTAGTTCTCGACGTAGTCGCCGACGATCTTCACTCCGGCGAGACCGAGCGGCGCGACATAGGCCCGGAGGACGTTGAAGTGGCCCTTCAGCGCAGGATCGGGCACGAGATGCATGCGGGGCTCGATCACTGTCTGGCCCGCGGCCTGCGCGAGAAGACCTGACTCGACCGCAGCGAGGATCTCGTCGTCCGTGAGCCCGGCCTGCTCGACGTTCACCTCGGAAAGCCAGGTAAGGTCGAGCGGCTCCACGCCCGGCATATACCACAGCGGAGAAGCGTGCCCACTGAGCTGACAGGCCACGGGCTGACGCTCGAGACAATCGTGAGCGTGGCGCGCGAGCGTTCGGCCGTCACGCTCCATCCGGAAGCGGTTGTGCGGATCGAGGCGGGGCGGGCGGTCGTCGAGCGCTATCTCGCCGAGGGGCGCGATGCCTACGGGCTGACGACCGGGCTCGGCGCACGGGTCGGGATCCGCGTGGCCGAAGCTGCCCTGGCGGATGTCTCGCTCCACACGATCCGGGGCCGTGCGAACGCGGTCGGGCCGCAACTGCCCGCGGACGCCGTCCGGGCGGCGATGCTCGTGCGCGCAAACGGAATCGCAGGCGGCGGCTCGGGCGCGCGCCCCGAGGTTGCGCACGCGCTCCTCGCGCTCCTGAACGCCGGCGTCGAGCCCGTCGTTCCGGGAATCGGCTCGGTCGGCGCCGGCGATCTCTGCGTGCTCGCCCACGTCGGGCTGGCGCTGATCGGCGAGGGCGAAGCCCAGTTCGGAGAGACCGTGGTTCCGGCGCGCGAGGCGCTCGCGCGAGCCGGCCTGTCCCCGCTCGAGCTCGGGCCGAAGGACGGACTGGCGCTGATCAACGCGACGGCGGTCTCCGCCGGCTGCGGCGCGCTCGCCCTCCACGACGCCCTCGAGCTTCTCGAAGCCGCCCAGATCGCGGCGGCCCTCGCCTTCGAGGGCTTCCGGGCGAGCCTGACCCCGATCGATCCAAGGGTCGCCGCTGCGCGGCCCGCGCCCGGCCAAGCGAGCTGCGCAACCGGGCTCCGGGAGCTACTCGCCGGTGGAACGCTCACGCGGCCGGGCGCGGCGCGCCGCCTCCAGGATCCACTCTCCTTCCGCTGCGCCAGCCAGGTCCACGGCAGCCTGGCCGCGGCGCTCGACCTGCTCGCGGCCGCGCTCGAGCCCGAGGTGAACGGGGCCGGCGACAACCCGATGGTGCTGGCGGAGGACGGAGAGATCGTCTCCACCGGCAACTTCCACACCCCCGCCCTCGCGCTCGCAGCGGATGCGGTCGCGCTCGGCCTGGCCCAGGTCGGCAACCTCGCGGCCGCCCGCTCGGCCAGGCTGCTCGTCGAGCCGCTGACCGGCCTCCCCGCCAACCTGGCCGCCCCGGGGACGAGCGGAGCGGGGATGGCGCCGCTGCTCAAGGTCGCCGATGCGCTGGCCGGAGAGCTCGTGCATGCGGCAGCGCCCACCTGCCTCGACGCCCGCGGCGGCTCGGACGCCGTCGAGGACGATTCGACCGGGAGCCTGCTCGCTGTCCGCCGGCTCGCGACGATGGTCGAGCGACTGCGCCTGCTCGTGGCGCTCCAGCTCGTCGTCGCCGCGAGAGCGGTCGAGCTGGCGCGACCGGAGCCGCTCGGCCACGGCACCGCCGCGGCCTACGCGGTCGTCAGCGAGCTCGTCGAGCCGTTGACGGACGACCGGCCGCTCGGCGTCGACGTCGAGCGGGTCGCGACCGCTGGGCTCGCTTCCGGCCGTCTGCGCGCGGCTGTGCGCCGCGCCCTCGCTTGACCGGTCGTTGCTTGCATGACATAAACGGCTGGTATCGGGCGCGCCGCGGCTCCTCGCACGCCGCAACTTCGCGCCGACCTCCACGTCGAACTGTCTGCGAGACGGTATTCCGCTGCGAAGGGAGAGGGGTTTCGATGAATCGTGACGAGATGAGGAAGCTCGACGAGTTCCGCCGCGACGAGGCTGGACCGCTCGAGAACGACCTGTTCGACGAGCTCGGAAGCGGTCAGATGGATCGCCAGGAGTTCGTGCGGCGAGCGAGCGTGCTCGGGCTCTCGATGTCGATGATCGGCACAGCGCTCGGCGCCTTCGGCGCAGGGCCGGCGCTCGGCGGCACAGCGGCACCCGCAGTCAGGATCGGCGGCCGGATTCGCGTCGGGATCATCCCGCCGCCGGTTGCGGCCGGGCTCGACCCGCACCTCTACAACAACGTCGGCGACCTCCAGACCGGCGGGATCAACGGCGAGTTCCTGACCCGGGCGACACCGACGCTGACGCTCCTGCCCGAGCTGGCGACGAGCTGGCGGCCGAACGCGAATGCGACCGTCTGGACGTACAAGCTCCGGCAGGGAGTCAGGTTCCAGGACGGCCAGGCCTTCAACGCGGACTCCGTCGTCGCCACCTACAGGCGGCTCACCGATCCGAAGTCGGGCTCGCAGGCGCTGTCGGCCTTCAAGGGCGTGCTCTCGCCCGCGGGGGTCAGGAAGATCGACAACTTTACCGTCCAGTTCCGGCTCGACGCGCCGACGGCGAGCTTCCCGTACCTGACGAGCTCGACCACCTACCAGTCGATCCTGCTCCCGGCGAACTATCAGATCGGGAGCTACGAGAAGACGCCACAGACGACCGGTGCATTCAGGCTCAGCTCGTACAACCCGGGCGTCGGGGCGAAGTACGACCGGAACCCGACCTGGTGGGGCAACCGGAGCGGCAGGTCGCCGCTCGACGGCGTCGACGTCACGTACTACTCGGACGACGCGGCCGTGGTCTCGGCCCTGCTCGGGAACCAGATCGACCTCGTCGGCCAGGTGAACTTCGCGACCGGCCGGGCGCTCTTCACGAGCCCGAACGTGCAGATCTTCAACGCCCGGGGCTCGACGCACCGCCAGGTGCCGATGCGGGTGGACGCGAAGAACCCGCTCAAGGACGCCCGCGTCCGCCAGGCGATCGCGCTCACGCTCGACCGACCCGCGATCATCAAGACGCTCTTCAACAACCTCGCGGACCTCGGCAACGACTCGCCGTTCGCGCCGGTGTATCCGTCGACCGACCGCCGGGTGCCGCAGCGGAGGAAGAACCTCGCGCTCGCGAAGCGGCTGATGGCGCAGGCCGGGTTCCCGCGTGGGTTCAGGGTCACGCTGACGACCCAGCGGCTCGGTGAGATCCCGCAGCTGGCGCAGATCATCCAGCGCTCGGTGAGGGCGATCGGGATCGACATGCGGCTGAACATCCTGACTCCGACGGCGTACTTCGCCGGCAAGCAGGAAGGCCCGCCGCTCGGCTGGGGGACGACGCCCTGGCTGAACGCGCCGGTGAGCATCACGAACTGGGGTCACCGGGCGGTGCCGAACGTGCTCATCACCTCCGCCTTCCGGTCGAAGGGGATCTGGAATGCGGCGCACTGGTCGAACAGGCAGTTCGACACGGCCGCCAGGAACTTCCTCGGTGCGATCGCGCTCAGCGATCAGCGGCGGTACGAGCGGCAGATGCAGCAGATCCTCCTCGCGGAGACGCCCCTGCTGAATCCGTACTTCTACAACTACCTCGGGGCCGGCACGAAGCGGGTGCGGGGCTACAAGGCCGACGCCCAGGCGACGATCTACCTGAGCCGCACCTCGTTCGCGTAGACACAGCCCTCGCCGGGCCGCCGCATAAGCTTGCGGCGGCCCGGCGGAGCATTCGGACGGAGGACGGTCATCGCCAGATTCCTGCTCAAGCGTCTCGCGCTCTCGCTCGTCACGCTCGTCCTCCTGAGCGTGCTCGTGTTCGCATCCGCCCAGCTCCTCCCGGGCGACATCGGCCGGAACATCCTGGGGCCGTTCGCGAGTCCCGCCGATGTCGAGCGCTTCAACAAGATGGTCGGGGTCGACCGGCCGATCTACGTCCAGTACTGGGACTGGATCAGCCATTTCGTCCGCGGCGACCTCGGCAACTCGCTCCAGTACAACGTCCCGGTCGGCGATCTGCTCGGGCCCTCGCTCGTCAACTCGCTGAAGCTCGCCGCGCTCGCGTTCGTGCTCGTCGTCCCCGTCAGTCTCCTCGGCGGCACGATCTCGGCGCTGCGCCGGAACCGGCTGACCGACCGCGTGATCACGGTGACGGGCCTCTCGCTGACCTCGATTCCCGAGTTCGTGACCGCGATCGTCCTGATCGTGATCTTCGGCGTCGTCCTCGACTGGCTGCCGGTGAACGCGACCGCCCCTCCCGATGCGAGCTTCTTCACTCAGGTCGAGTTCCTCCTCCTGCCGAGCCTCGCGCTCGTCGCCGTCCTCTTTGGCTACATCGCGCGGATCACGCGCGCCGGGGTAATCGAGGCGATCGACGCCGACTACACGCGCACGGCCTTCCTCAAGGGCCTGAGCCCGCGCCGGGTGATGGGGCGCCACGTGCTCCGCAACTCCCTGCTGCCGACGATCGCCGTCGTCGCGACCCAGGTCGGCTACCTGATCGGCGGGCTGCTCGTGATCGAGAAGCTCTTCAACTACGACGGAATCGGCCAGCGGATCTACACCGCCGCGCAGAACAAGGACTTCACGCTGCTTCAGAGCGGCGTCCTGATCGTCGGGATCGTCTACCTCGTTGCGACCTTCGTCGCCGACGTCCTCTACTCGCTGCTGAACCCGCGGATCCGCTACGGAGCCGCCGAGTGAGCGTCGCTCGCCTTCGGCTCGCTCCCGTGGGGGAAACCATGTTTCCCCCACGAGCCCCCTTCTTCTGCTCTGTGGGGGAACTTCCAAGTTCCCCCACACCCCCTGAAGCTCATGGGGCGTCTGCCCCATGAGCGCGACGGCTCCGACCCCGGAGATCGCGCTTCCGGCGGGCAGCGAAGCGCGGATCGCCCGGCGGGA
The DNA here is from genome assembly GCA_024330215.1 of Candidatus Gaiellasilicea maunaloa. Taxonomy (GTDB): domain Bacteria; phylum Actinomycetota; class Thermoleophilia; order Gaiellales; family Gaiellaceae; genus Gaiellasilicea; species Gaiellasilicea maunaloa. Next base: position 815 of record JANDLU010000096.1, on the reverse strand, counting down.
GACGCTGGGCCAGCTCGCGCGCTCGAAGACCTTCGTCGTCGGCATCGTCCTCGTCGGCTGGTGGGTCTTCTGGGCGATCGTCGGCGCCCGCCTGACCCCCGAGGATCCGCTCGAGATCTCCGACGCGATCCTGCTCGGGCCGGGCTCGGAGTACTGGTTCGGAACTGATCAGCTCGGCCGGGACGTGCTCTCCCGCGTGCTCGCGGGGGCGACCGACACGATGAAGGTGGCGCCGCTCGCGACGCTGCTCGGGATCGCCGGCGGGACGACGATCGGCCTGATCACCGGCTACTTCCGGGGCTGGGTCGACGAGGCGATCAGCCGGGTGATCGACGCTGTGCTGGCGCTGCCGCTGATCGTGATCGCGGTCACGGCGCTCGTCGCGCTCGGCAGCTCGAACATCACGCTGATCGTCGTGATCGGCGTCGTCTTCACCCCCATCGTCGCCCGCACCGTCCGGGCCGCCGTGCTCGGCGAGCGGGAGCTCGACTACGTCTCCGCGGCGCGGCTGCGGGGGGAGCGCGCGCCGTTCATCATGTTCGCCGAGATCCTCCCGAACATCGCCGGGCCGATCGTGGTCGAGGCGACCGTCCGACTCGGCTATGCGATCTTCGCGGTCGCCGGCCTGACCTTCCTCGGCTTCGGCGTCCAGCCGCCCTCGCCCGACTGGTCGCTCCAGATCAGCGACAACTACACGCTCCTGAACGCCGGCACCTACGAGTGGACGGTGCTCTTCCCCTCCCTTGCGATCGCGACCCTGATCGTCGGCGTCAACCTGATCGCGGACGGGTTGCAACAGGTGCTCGACCGATGAG
>JANDLU010000095.1 GCA_024330215.1 Candidatus Gaiellasilicea maunaloa | reverse complement strand
CTGATCACCTGGCGGATGGCAACCACCGAGGTCCAAGCGGGATAGGCTCTTAGCGGGGTCGAAGCAGTACTGCACCGGCCGCGTCTTGAGGACGGTCTGGTAGTCGCTGTCGTTGCCCAGTGCCACACGCTCGCCGATATCGCACGTCAGGTCCGGCGCGAGCTCAAGCGGGGATGCCTTACCGAGGAACCTCTCCATCTCCTCCATCAGCTGTTCGCGCGCCGATCCATTCAGCAGCCCGTCCTGCAACGCGCGACGGGCGCTGTCAAACGACTCGTACTTTTCGTCGAGTAGGTGCCCCAAGCAGCGCTTGAACGCCATCGAGGAGCTCTCGATCGCGACATCGGCGGCGGCGACCTCGGTCGGCCCGTCGAGGACCTCGGACAACTCGACGCGGTCGCCATGAAGCCGGCCGATGCGGCCGACAAGGTGGCGCGTATCGGGCGGCGGGTTCCGCCAGACGACGTCAAGCCCGGTGAGGTCGACGCCTGCAGCTGCGAGTTCTTGCAACGAGGCGACGATCTGGCGACGCGTACCGACGTCGATGAAAAGACCGATGAAGGGGTCGCCGTCGCGCAGCTCAACAAGCCGCGCGACAAGCTCGTACTTCGGACGCTCAAGGAAGCCGGCGATCAGCGGTGACCGGCTGGCGGCGCCGGAGCTCTTCGCCGCTGCGGCAACGAGCTCCTGCTTCTGACCAAGGAAGGTGTACGGGCGTACCTTGAACGCGGGATAGCTCGGGATCGCCCGTGGAAGCGCATCGTTGATCAGGTAGCTGAGGAAGCCGAGGTGGTCGTGGCAGCGGATCTCAACGGCCTCGCCGAACTCCATCGCCGGTGGGTCGGCCCGCGGGACGGCGAAGATCTCGTCGTCCTCTCTGTAGATGGTCCAGGTCGATTCGAGCGCGTGTCGTAGCACGCGCATGTCGCCGTCCGAGGGCATCGGCGCCCGGTAGGCGGTGAAACTCTCCGTCGAGGGCTCGAGGCGGAAGCCGTTCAAGCGGAGAGTTGTGGCAGTAGCGATAGCGGCCACTTGCTCTCCTTACATACACACGCATCGGCGACGCGCTATGTGCCTGGCCGCCTGCGGGGACGTCGAAGATCCCCGCTGACGTGGGGCATGAGACCAGGGTAGTCGCGCTATCGGACGGAGCCTGTTATACGAGGTACGAGTGCCGCCGTCACGCGCGGGCGACTTGCGGCTAGTGCGGCTCTGCCGTTACCGAAGCCCGCATCTGCTCCGGTCGCGCCGGGGCGATGATCGTCGCCAGTGGCTCGGGGCCGGCCCCAGGCGGCACGCCGAGCACCTGACAGCGGACGAGGCCGTGCCGGTGCCAGAAGGCGGCCGTCCAGGCGCTGATGACGGCATCGATCAGATCCTCGCGTCGCTTGTAGGCCACGCGCGTCAGCGGCGACGGCTCTTCGAGCAGGTTGCGCGTCTCTGAATGCGAACGCAGGTCGAGCGGTGGGTCGGCTGCGGCGAGCGTTGCCAGGCGCTGGATCAGCTCGTCGCAGGCGGCGGCGCGTAGTGGTTGCCAGATCGCCACTGGCATGCGCTTCGGCGGTCGCTTGTAGCGCGGACGTTCGTCCTCATAGCCAAGCTCGGCGACGCCGACCAGCGCCGTGTATGGGTAGCACTCGCTGACAACGCGCCCAGCCGTCGGCGGCCCGGCACGTCCGTCGTCGTAGCGCCAACCGCGCTCCTCGAGGCGTCGCCGCAACGCAACGCCCCCAAGGCGCGGCGAGCCGAGGTTGGTCGTGTTCGCTGACACCTGCCAGCGCCCGTAGCGCTGGCCGGTCTGCTTCTCACAAAGGCGCTGGCCGGTCTCGTTGTCAACGATTAGCGGCGCGTCGACGAACAGCAGCGCGTCGGGACCAGACGTCTCCTCGATCCACGCCAACGTCTCGTCGATACCGTTCGTCCAGCCGGCGTCGACGACACGCCCGCCCCCGTCCAGCACGGCCACGCCCGTGTCGGCGGCGCGGCTCTTGGCCGTCCCCTCGCCCCAGGCCAGATCTACGCCTATGAACCGTATGGAAGTAGCGCCGCCGCGCCGCTAACCCTCGCCGGCCGCCTGCAACCGCTCGCGCGTTCGATCGCGGGCCTCGGCGATGGTGTCGCAGGTCAGGAGAAGGTCAAGCGCCGCCTCGACGCGGGCCGCGCGGAACAAGTTCCCCGTGCGCACCTCCTGCGCCGGCACGATCGACGGCCCGAGTGTGTAGACGAAGTGTCGTTTCCACTCCTGCGGCGGAATCTCCGGGATGTGCTCGTGCGGGTTCGTGAAGACCTCATAGGCATCGACGTGGCGGATCAGCTGGAGCTTCCCCGCCCAGCGAAAGCCGACGTAGTTCGGCGGCTCCTTCGGGTACCCGTCGCCGATCGGATGGAAGTAGCGGTCCTTCGTCGTCACGATCTCGATCGGCGTCAGCGACCCGGACCAACCCGTCCGCTCGGCGCCGAGCGAGACGACGTAGACCATGTTCGGCGTCTGCTTCTGCATCGTCATCAGCCCTCGTAGGTAGGCGATCAACTCTTTCAGGAGCCGACGCTCGGCGTGCCGGCCCTGGGAGGCACACGACTCGGCCAGGATCACGATTTCGCGCCAGCTGCGGTAGACCACGGGGATGCCAGCGACGACGGCGGGGACACTCGGCGCGGCGAACTCGGGCGAAGCCCCGGAGACGACGAGGATGCGGCCGATCGCGGCCTGGTCGAGTCGCGGCGTGTATTTCGTCAGCTGCGTGAGCGTCGGCAGATCCCACCCGCGCTTAGCCTCAAGCACCATCGCCACGTGCTCGCTTTCGACCTCGATGTCGGTGAAGCCACCACCGGGCTCAAACTCCTGCAGCCGCACCGCGCGTAGCTCGCCGATCTCTTCGTTCGGGAAGACCTCAGCGAGTAGCCGCCGCGCCAGCGGCTCGTTGCGCGCCAGACCCCACCCGAGCGCGTAGGTGAGGTCGTTCTCTTTGTCGCCAAGGAGGTCGAAAACAGTGCCGACCGGTCGCCCGAACAGCGTGAGATCAACGGCCACGAAGCGAGCGTCGCAAATTGGCTTCCCCTCGCCAAGCGGCCGCCGTCTGTGGCTGGAAGCCCCTCACCCGGATTCGGCCGCCCCGGTCGGAGCCTGTCGTCGAAAACGTCCACTTCAGACGCCCTCCGACGCCGAAAGACATCCGATCGTCCGCCGTCGAAGTAGTGAGATGACTGGCGAGGCGTTCCAGAAGCCAGCCGCAGGGTGGGTGATGGCGAAGCGTGCCCGAAGAATTGGGTTACCCTCGCTGCCGTCGCATACCGGCGCATTGGCCTTGATCGGCAGCGAGCCGACGGTGAACTCCCCGGCCTACCACCGCCGGGCGCGCACCGCCGGCGAGCACGAGACGGATGGGGCAGCTGTAGCGCGCCCCGGCTTCCCGTTGATGCCGGCCGGGCCCGGCGCCGCGTTCCTGACACCGCCGCGCACTTTTCCGCCACGCCCATTTATCCGAGTTAACCTCGCATCATGCGTCTCGATGCAGGAACCGAGCTTGTGATCGCCGCTGACATCGCTGAGCGGCTCGGGATCTCCCGCGCGCGTGTCTCCGTTCTCGCGGTTCGGTCTGACTTCCCGCGACCCATCGGACGCCTTGGCCGCTCGGACGTGTGGCGCTGGTCGAGCGTCGAGAGTTGGGCCCGTGACACGGGCCGGCTCGACAAGAGCTGAGAGACCCGGACACAAACGCACCTTCGGTGACGCCGACGAGGCCGCCAGCTTCGTTCGTGCCGGGGGTTAACTCGGATTCACACAGGGAGGAGAGGCAATGAGGTACCGGATCGATCAAGACCAGTTGTGGGAGTTCCTCGCCCGGCAGGCGCGGCTCGTCGAGCGGCTCCCGATCGAGGCAGCAGAGGCAGCCGCAGACGGCTACCGCGACGGTCTCGACGACGCCGAGCGCGAGGCGGTCTGGCTCGCGGCCGGGATCGCGACATTCATCGGACAGGCAATCGCGGACGAGCCGGAGCGGTTCATCGTCGCGGCGGGCGACCGCGTCGCCGCATAGCGAAGGGAGAAGGAGCGATGACGACAACGGAGACGACGACCTACCGCATCGAGGACGCGACCTCGCCGCTCTGGTTCGGCCGCTGGCCGTCCGGCTGGGGCGATGTCGTGCACGGCGCGGGCCGGGGCGAGGCGTGCTCGTCGGCGGCGATGATCGACGCGGCCGGTCTCGCTTGGACGGTGGAGCAGTGTCCGCTTGAAGCGGTGCTCGCGATCGGCGAGGACGGCTACCCGACCGCGCGGGCACCCGTGCCGCGCGTCGTCGCCAACCTCCGCAGCGACACGCGGACGGTTCTCGGCGTGGTCGGCGAAGGTTACGAGCCGCTCCAGAACCGGGCCGCGTTCGCGTTCTGCGACGCGATCACCGACTCGGGGGAGGCGCACTGGCTCGGCGCGGGCGAGACGCGCGGCGGCGCACGCGTTCACGCGCTGATGCGACTCGACCGCGAGATCAAGATCGGGAACGCGGAGGGGGAAGACGTGCTGCCGCTGCTCTGCTTCCGCAACGGCCACGACGGCGGCCTCGCCGTCACGATCAGCGTCGCGCCGTTCCGCCTCGCCTGCCTGAACGGGATGATGCTCCCGCTCGAGGGAGCCGACCGCACCTGGAAGGCGCGCCACACGGCGAACCTGGACGCCCGACTCGTGGACGCGCGGCGCACGCTCGGGATCGCCTGGCGCTACTACGACGAGTTGGAGGAGATCGGCGGGCGGCTGCTCCGCGAGCCGATGAGCGCGGCCGAGTTCGAGCGCTTCCTCTCGCGGCTCGTCCCGCTGCCCGAGCCGCGTCTTGATCGGACGAACGGCGGACGTGCGGTGCAGAACGTCGAGCGCGTCCGCGAGGCGATCACGACCGCCTACCGCGCGACACCCGATCTCGCGAACATCACCGGCACGAGCTGGGGCGCGTTGCAGGCAGTGGCCGCCTACGTCGACCACGTGCAGCCGACGCGCGCGACCGCCGGCCGCAGCCACTACGAGGCGCGCTTCGAGCGCGCAACCGAGCCGGCCGCGCTCAAAGACCGCGCGCTCGCGCTCCTGACCGAAGGAGGGACGCAGTCATGACCGCGACGCTGGGCATGGTTCCGCTCGCGAGGATCCGCGCGAGCGCAGACAACCCGCGCTCGGACTTCGACGACGAGCGCATGGCGGAGCTGATTGAGTCCGTGAAGCGACACGGGATCATCACCCCGCTGACGCTCTCCTGCGACGGCGACGGCCGCTACGCGATCATTGCCGGGGAGCGCCGCTACCGCGCCGCGAAGGCGGCGAAACTCCGCGAGGTGCCCGCGCAGGTGCGCGAGGTCGACGGCGAGGCGCTCATGCTCGCGGTCGCGGAGAACGTGATCCGGGCCGACCTCAGCCCGATCGAGGAGGCGCGCGCGTACCGCCGTCTCGTCGACGAGCACGGCGACACGGCCAAGGTGGCGAAGCTGGTCGGCAAGAGCGAGCCGCTGCTTTCCGACCGGCTTGACCTTCTGCGTCTTCCCGACCAGACGCAGGAGCTGCTCGCCGCGCGCAGGCTGCCGCTCGCCTGCGCGCCTGCGCTGGTGCGGATCGCGGAGCGAGAGCCGCGCCTCGCTGACCTCGCCTCGCTCTGGCTCGTCGAGCGTCCTCGCGAGGCGTCGGCGTTTCCCGCCGCGCCGGGGGAGATCGTGGACGACGTCCTCCGCGCCGAGTGGACCGACGACGGCTCGCCGGTTCACCCGGTCGCCTACAGCGTCGGCGGCTTCCGAGGCCCGCTCGTGCCCTCGACCGACGATCGGCTCGCCGTCCTGCTCGAGAAGCTCGGCGAGCACGCGCAGACAGTCGAGCGGGCGTACGCGGAACTGCCCGCGATCCCGCAGGCGTCCGAGCACGACTGGCACGCCCTGCAGGCCGAGGAGCGGCGCGAGCGCGAGTGTTTCGCGCTCACCGAGGCCGACGCCGACGCGGCCCGCGCGTTCGGCTGCCTGCTCGAACTCCCTGGCTGGAACGGGCGAGAGCACCGTTACGTCACCGATGCGGAGTGGCTCGCGGATCGGCTAGTGCAGAAGATCGCCGCGCACGCGGCAGAGGAGGCCGACCGGAAGCAAGGCAAGCGTGACGCTCCAGCACCGAACGGCTCGCAGGACGACGCTGCGAAGGAGGAGCGCCGCCGAGAGCGGGAGCAGCAGTACGGCGCGCGGGTCTCCGCACGGTCGCGCAACCTCGACCTCGGAGCTGCGCTCGCGTGCTGGCAGCCGAAGCTCGACACGGAGGCGGTCAAGCTCCTCGGCTCGCTCGTCCTCGAGGAGCACGGCCGCGCGGCGGCCTGGGCGCACCGGCTCTGCGTCGACCAGCCGACGACGACGAACAAGCAAGGGAAGGTGACCACCCGGTACCCGCGCGGCGCGGAGGCGGAGCGCGAGCACCAGGCCGAGGCGATGGCCGCGCTCGCGCGAGCCCGCACCCCGGAGGACGCGGCCGCGGTCGTGCTGCGCCTGCTCGTCGCACAACGGCTCGCCGACACCGAGGGCCTGCCGAACGCCGACCGGCAGGGAATCTACGAGCCCCAACTGCTCGCGTCCTCCGAGCTCATCGGCAAGCTCGCCCGCCGCGTCGCACCCGCGTCCGTCAAGAAGCACCTCGCTGAACAGCAGGCCGGCCCGCCTGACGACCGGCCCGCACCCGAAGAGGAGGCACTCGATGAGGCAGCCTGAGCAGCATCCGTCCGCCCCGCCTACTACCCTAGATATCAGGCGAGACACACACGTGAGTGACATCGTGGCCGTGGTTCAGGAGGCGGGGCTGAACGATGTCATTCTCGTCGGCCACAGCTACTCAGGTATTCCAGTTGGCCAAGCCGCTGCCAAGCTGGGCGACCGCGTAAATCGCGTCGTCTACCTCGATGCAAACATCCCTCATAACGGCCAGTCGTTCATCGGCGGCTGGTCAGAGCGCGGCCAGCAGACGGTCATGCAGCAGATCATGAAGAGTGGCGGCTGGTGGCCACCGCCCGAGAAGGCCGACGTCGATGGCCACGACCTTACCGACGACGCCATTACGAAGCTGGTGGCGGGCTCAACTCCGCATCCAGGGCGTACTCTGACCGAGCCGGCGAACCTCATCGTCTCGCTAGGCGACATCCCGTCGACGTACGTCAAGTGCCTGATGGATGGTCACGAGCCCACTGAAGACGTGAGTCTCCTCCTCCGTTCAGACGTGTGGGAGTTGAAGGAGATCAACACCGGGCACTGGCCGATGTTCTCGCAGCCCGAAGATCTCGCCGCCCTCCTCATTGACGCAGCTACCGGCGGAGCAGGCGAGGGAACGCGGCGATCTGGTTATCGGTGAAGTGTGATGCGTCCCAGTGGATCACCGATGTACGGTTGCAATCTGGCCTCGCTCGGTGAAGGTCTCGCCGTCGATCCAGCTGAGAACGTTGCGCCCCTGCTCGTCGAAGCCGAGCCAGCGCGGCGCGGTATCGAAACCGGTGCGCTCGAGGTGCAGGAGCACGTCGCGCGTCAGCTGAGTGGCGTAACGCGGCGGCCTTCGCACGGTCCAGCCCGCGCGTACCACGCCCTCGGTCATCGCGCCGCCGCCGAGCTGAATCTCCTTGCTCACAGCCTCAAGTCGCGGCCAAGGTGCACTGTGAGAACAGCTATCGCTCGTACGAGGGGCATTAGTCAACGCTCGATGGCGCGGGTGCGGCCGCGCTCCAGCTCGACGAGGCGTCGCAGCTGTCGGAGCTCGCCGAGCTGCTGTTCGTTCCCGAGTGCTGAGATCATCCGGGCGAGGTCGCCGATCGACGCGACCGACGGCCGCACGCCCCGACCAAGCGGCTCTCGATTCGCCGCGCGCCGTAGGTCGTCGTAGCCACGGGTGCCTGCCGGCGTCGGCACGATCTTCACCTCGCCGTGGTCTGTGATCAGGTCGATCGTCGGCTGGCCGGCGACTGCGTCTTCGAGCGCGAGTCCTTTCCCGTCTGCTCGCTCGGCGCCGATCTCGCGGAGTGCCGCGTCCAGGCGCCGGAGGTTCTCGGGGCGCGTCGAGGGCACGATGTCGAGTCCGCGCGTGACCTCCTCGGTACCTTGGATGACGCGGGCGAAGCCGCCGATCGTGATGTAGGTGACGCGGTGGCGGTCGAGCGCCTGTAGTGCCCCGAAGGGATCGAAGGCCGGCGGCTTCCTAGCCATCGGCCGTGTCCTCCCTCTCGACGGCTGCGAGCAGGCGCTGGGCGCGCCGCTCGGGAGAGAGCTTCCGATTCTTCTCGAGCCGATCGTCGAGCGAGGTCTCGCGCGGGACGAGCACGAGTGGGAGCTCGAAGCCGCAGGCCTCGAGCACGTCGAGCATGTTGTCGAAGCCGGGCGAGACGGCGCCCTGCTCCCAGCGGGCGAGGACGGAACGCTCGCGGCCGGTCAGCTTCGCCAGCTCGGCTTGGGTCAGCCCGGCCCGGAGACGAGCTTCCCGGATCAGATCGGAACCGCGCACACCGTCAGAATACTTCTCGCTGCACGTCAGCGAAAGGGCGCCGAACCCAATAGCACGTTAGAACCTTCTTGCGGGTTGCGACCCATTTATGGTACAACGACGTAGTGAGATGATGGGAATGAGCTCTCCCTCACAGCAGCGGATCGGCGACTTCTACGCCGATGTCGTCCTGCCCACGCTCGCCGATCGACTTGACACCGCATTTCCGGAGTTCGGCTGGAAGCGCGACGCTCGCGGCTGGGTCGCAACCAACGAGGAGATGACCCACCGCCTGCTCGGCGTGCGGGCCGAACGAGTCGTCGCGCACGGGCCGGCCCCTCGAGGCTTTCTCGTCCACGGCGCGGATGCCACGCTCTGGACGGCCTATCTCAACGGCGGGATCGTCCCTCGGGGCGAGGCGTTCGCGCCGATCGTCCGCGAGATCGCGGCGCGGGCAGGAGTGGACACCTCGCCGATCGACCGGCCCCAGCCACGAAACCGTCGCGTCGACCTCCTCCAGGACTTCTTCACCCTCTGCCGCATGGAGCTGCACGGAGACGACGGGGCCGACGCTCGCGCCTACCTGGAGCGGCGAGGGCTTCCCGCAGCTGCGATCGACCGATCCGGTCTCGGAGTCGTCCCCCACGAGCTCTTCACTCGCAAGGCGCTCGAGGCGGCCGGGTACACCGAACTCGAAGTCGCCCGGTCAGGCGTGCTCGCAGACGGCCGCTGGCCCGGCCGGCTTTGCGGCGCCTGGCGTGTTGAGGAGGGGAAGATCCGAACCCTCTGGGCGCGATCGCTCAAGGAATCCGACACCTCGACCCGCTACCTCTACCTCTCCGGCGCAAATCGCTCTGGTCTGCCGCCGTACGGCCTGTACGAGGCGCTCAAGCAGCCATTGCCCGAGCGACGCGAGCTCGTGCTCGTCGAAGGCCTCCTCGACGTCCACCACCTCCGCGCCAAGGGCTTCTCCAACATCGCCGCTGCGGGAAGCGCCCGCCTCCAACCTGCCGCCATCACACGACTCCACAAGCTCGGCTTCGACTCCGTCGTCCTCGCGTTCGACAATGACGCGCCCGGCCGGGAGGGAACCGCACGAGCAATCGAAGCGGTAAGCCGAGCCAAGGAAGCGCCTGCACTCCGCGTGCTCGAGCCCACGCTGCTCGCCGACGCGAAGGATCCGGATGCGTTCGTGCGACAGCACGGGATCGACAAATTCCGCGGCCTCCTCGACCGGGCCGGCTGCGCCATCAGCTGGCGCGCCCTCGAGCTCACACGCGGCGCGACACCAGACGACGAGGCGCCGGTACGACGCGCCGCCCTTTCCCTAGCCGGCAACTGGCTCGGCACCCTACCCGCCCGACTCTCTCTCGAGCAGGAAGATGCCGTTCGCCACGTCGCCGAGCAGTGTGGATACTCGAGAGCCGCAGTCGAGCGTGCGTTCCACGCCCGCTTCTGGGATCAGCCAGAGCGGGCGCGCCGTGGCCGCACTCGAGGACCGGTCATCGAGCGGTGAGACGGATTATCGGACGAATGCTCACCCCGTCTGAGGTCGCCGAGGAGTCGGCCGTACACAAGAACACCGATCCCCGGCTACGTGCGCGAAGCGTGGATTCCCAGGTAGGGGAGAGCCGTGACCGGTTCTGACTTCGACCGGCTTCCGGGCCAGATTCCACGCCTCGCCCTCAGGCCGGAGCAGGCTGCCGACTCGATAGGTGTCGGCCGCACGTTCTTCCTCGAGCAAGTGCTGCCGGAACTCCGCGTCGTCCGACGAGGACGTCTGCGCCTAATCCCGGTAACCGAACTGGGCCGCTGGCTTGAGCGCAATTCAGCGAGGGTGCTCGAGTGACGGCCGGTTGGTACCGTCGGTACAGCCGTGGCTGAGGGGATACGGCGTCGACATTCTGCGCGTTGCCCCGCGGCCGACGATGACCGCGCCCGCTGCCGCTGCAACGCGGGTTATGAGGCGTCCGTGTTCGTCGCTGGCGAGGGACGCAAGGTGCGACGGACGTTCCCGACGCTCGCCGCGGCGCGGACCTGGCGCGCAGACGCGTTGTCTGCCGCGCAGCGCGGCGTGCTACGAGCACCCTCGGCGCGCACGGTGCGCGAGGCCGCAGAGGAGCTCATCGACGGCATGGAGAGCGGCTCTGTTCGATCGCGCTCCGGCGATCGCTACCGCCCGAGCGCAACCCGCTCGTATCGCGCGGCCCTCGCCGCGCGGATCGTCCCGGCGCTAGGCGCCATGAAGCTCACGGACGTGCGCCGCCGGCACGTTCAGAAGCTCGTCGACGAGATGCTCCGCGACGGTGTCGCGCCGAGCACGATTCGCAACGCGCTGATGCCGCTGCGGGTGATCTTCCGGCGCGCGATCGAGTCCGAGGAGCTTGCCGTGAGCCCGTCTTCAGGGCTCAGATTGCCGGCCGTGCGCGGTCGTCGCGATCAGATTGTTACGCCTCATGAGGCGGCGGCGCTGCTGGCCGCGCTGCCTGCTGGCCGCGACCGCGCTCTCTGGGCCACCGCGATCTATGCGGGCCTCAGGCGCGGCGAGTTGATGGCGTTGCGCTGGAGCGACGTCGATGTCGCCGGTGGAGTGATCCGCGTGGAACGCTCGTATGATCCCGGTTCGCGGACGTTCGGCCTGCCGAAGTCAAGGGCAGGCGTGCGGCGTGTGCCAATTGCGGCCGCACTTCGCGACTTGCTGCTCGAGCTTCGGCTTGACGCCGCCGACGAATCCGGACTCGTGTTCGGCGGAAGCACCGGGCAACCGTTCGACATCTCAACCATCACGGAACGCGCACGCCGCGCTTGGGCCGACTCGAACGCACGCCGATCCCGCGACGAGGACTCGCTCAAGCCGCTCACGCTGCACGGGGGGCGGCACACCTTTGCTTCGCTGATGATCGCGGCCGACGTGAATGCCAAGGCACTCTCGAGCTATATGGGCCACGCGAGCATCACGATCACTCTCGATCGGTACGGGCACCTGATGCCCGGCAACGAGGATGAGGCGGCTGCGCTGCTCGATGCATACCTCGAACGGGCCGACACTCGCGCTCGTCTTACCGCCCTGGCCAGTCCGCTGCCGACCGAGTCAGACTAGGCAACCGTCATCCTCGACGGCGGCGTGGCCGCGGTGGAGCCGGATAGGTCCAGGCAGAGCTTGTCTACCAGGAACGCCTTTCTAAGATCGTCGCCAGAATCGAGGCGGCGCGCGTTTCCACCGAGCCGAGTCACCTCCGCCTCAGTTTCGTGCGCCATTCGTGCGCCAGTAAGCCCCGAAACCGGCGGACTTTGGCGAACGCGGGCGGACTGAGAAGGAGAGGGCTGATGTCTTGATTTATCCCTCAACTATGCGGATTTGCGCGACGGAGCGGCGTGGGAGTCGAACCCACCAAGCCGTGGGTTGCACGACCGGACCG
>JANDLU010000094.1 GCA_024330215.1 Candidatus Gaiellasilicea maunaloa | reverse complement strand
GCCTCGAACGCTCCCAACAGGAGCGGACGAGGCCGGAGGGACCGCCGTCAAGTTCTACGAGCTACGGGACAACCTCAGAGACGGCGTGGTAGTGAGATCGGCCGGGAATCATCGTGATGAACGGCCTGTAGTCCGGCCGCTCCCCACCTTCCGTGATGTCGGTGTACTGAGCGATCCCGAGCGAGGCGTCCTCGCTGACGAGAACACGTACGCCGTCCGGATGTGGCAACCCGACGATGTTGTACGGCAACCGCAAACCCGTGGCGAACGGCTCTGCATCCGCGAAGTCGCCGCCAGCGGCGATGTCGGTGACGCGGCCGGCGAGCATCTCTGTCACGAGGATGCGATCGTCGATCGGGAGGAGCGCGGCAGGGCCGCGTAGACCGGTCGCCAGAGCGGGAATATCGCGAGCGTCGCCCCCGTCCGTGATGTCTTTCACAGCGCCTTCGCGATGCTCTGAGACCAGTAGCCGACCGTCCAACGACCACTCCATGTGAGTAGGGCGCTGGAGAGCGACCACGTGTGGTTTGATGTGGAGTCTGGCGTCTCGACGAGATTCGAGCAACCTGCGCGATTCCAGGAGTGACATCTCCAACCTTCCTTCCTAGCGGAACTGATCGCGTGGTGAAGGTTTGAGGCTCGGGTGGCGCACGTGGATCGGCAGATCGTCGCTGTCGGCGAACACCGCCGCAAACTCAAGGGCATACGCTGGTCCGAGGAAAGTAGTCGATCCCTCGTGACGGCCGCAGTCTCGAACTGGCGAGCAAAGCTGCCACTTGTCAACCCCTGCGAGACTTGCCTTCACGTTCAGGGTACCACCTCACGCGGGCTGAGCCAAGCCCGGGCCGACGGTGGAGACGTGGAGCGGGCCGAGCGTGCTCTTCTTAAGCTCGCCGAATGCGCCGCAGTCGGTCGTCTTGGGGTAGGCCGCCACTGTTCGGAATTAAGGCCGAAAAGCACCTCTCTTAGGTCGGCCCCGCTCGGCCGTAACGCCTGTTAGGCAACAACGCCGGCGTTGACGCTTCCGCCGAGAAGCTTCCGCCGGCGTCGGCGACCAAACGTGACGAATCTCCATCGATCGCACAACGGAGAAGTGCATCCACTCCGAGCCCTCGAGACCACCGATGACTTGGCGCTCGAGCCAGCGCGAACCGAACCGCTGAGTGCGGACGAGGAAGCACAGGTGGTCGAGCTGCTTGCGCCCTCCTCGCTGGCGCAATGCGATCGCAGTCGGGCGAGCGCCTGCCGAAAGCGGCCTGAACCATGCAACCTGGAACACGCGACAACGCACAGGCACCGTAGACCCGGTGGCGAGGCGCGCGGGCTCCTCCTACGGCCGTTCTGGCGGCCGATGTATCCGCCGATCTGTAGGCCGTTGTGTCGGCCCATCCAGATCGGCCGACCCCCGTGCACCGAAAATCCGTGCACAACGGCCTTTCCCAAGAGGCATTCAGCGCACGACAACCTAGGAGAAACACGAACAAGAGACAAAAAGCAGCCGCGCGGCCGCCGCGAGAAGGACGCTTCGCCGGCGACGTTCTCGAGCGCACCGTGGATGCATCCCACCAGCAGAGAACCAGCTTCAGAACGCGACGTCGAGTTGCGCCGTCGGCGGATCGATGGCTACATGGACGACCCGAACGCGCAGCTAGCCGGAGAGGAGGGCGGACGGTGACTCGGGTCTGCCTGTACACGCGCATCTCGACGGATGAGGACCATCAGCCGACCTCGCTTCGCACGCAGCACGAGCGGCTTGAGCGCTTCTGCGAGGCGATGGAGGACTGGCGGATCGTCGCCGCGTTCGAAGACCAGGCGTCGGGCACGACGCTCGAGCGACCCGGTCTTCGCGAGGCGCTCCAGCTGATATGGAGTGAGATTTGTCAAGCGGCACGACCTGAGGGCCCGTGATCGGCGGGCCTTTTTCTTCGGCGGGGGGAGCGCACCGGCAGTCGTCGACGCCTTGTCACGGCTGATATGCGCGGGTCGGGACCGCATGACCGGGTGTGCGATGGGGAGCGGAGCCGCTCTCTAGGGTCGAGCGTCGCCCGAACCGGGCTGCTCGTAGCTGTGCCGCGGATCGCTCCTCGCGTCTTGCGCCGGTGCGCTCTCCTTGCCGGGCGGCTGACGAGGGCGGCTACTCCATCGTCGCCAGTGCCCAGCAGTGGCCGGCAAGCTCGCGCGCGACGGCAACGGCCACGATCGTGCGTCGCTTGCCGCGGCCCTCGAGCGCGTGCCAACGCGAGTGGAGACGGCGCGCGCTCGCATCGGCGCGTGCCCGCACCGCCGCCGGTTGGCCCAGCCTTCGCCGCTCGAGGGCGGCGCTCGCGCGCAGCGGCCGGCGCTGGTGCCAGGCGGCCTCGACGAGCAGGCGGCGAGCGTGCGTGTTGCCCGTCTTGGTGATCGCCCCCTGACGACGCCGCTCACCGGAGGAGTGCTCACTCGGCACCAAGCCGAGGAAGGGCCCCAGTGACTGCGGCCGGAAGCGCTCCCACTCGCCGAGCTCGACCGTAAGCGCGAGCGCGGTCAGCGTGGAGACCCCGCGCAGGCAGACGAGCCGGGAGACGACGTCGCTGAAGGGCGCTTCGCCGGCGAGCTCCGCAATCGCGCGGTCGAGGCAGTCGCGGCGTCCCTTGGTCTGCGCGACTGCGCCGTAGCATTCGTCGAAGGCGAGCGAGAGCGGCCGGCTTGCGAAGCGCTGGCTTCGGAGCCAAGCGTCGTGGGCGAGTGTCCAGGCGCTCGCCTCGTACACGAGCCCGTGCCGCAGAAGCAGCTTCGAGAGCCGGTGACGGGCGCGCATCAGATCACCGCGCGCGTCCTCGCGGGCACGCACGAGATCACGCGCCGCCTCCTCATCGGGACTCGGCACCCGCACCGCGACAAGCTCGCCCAAGCGCAAAAGCCGTGCCAGGCGCTCGGCATCGCGACGGTCGGTCTTGACCCGATCACCCGGCGCGCGCGGGATCTTCGACGGCGCCGCCACGGTGCACGCGATCCCGGCCCGCACGCAGGCGCGCGCGAGCCCGTACCCGCTCGGCCCCGCCTCGTAGGCAACACGCACCGGCCGCGGCAGCCCTTCGAGCCATGCGACCGTCTCTTCGCATCGCGGCGACACCCGCTGCACGTGCAGCTCACCACTCGCCGCATCAAGCACGCCCGCAAGCGTCGTGCGCGCATGCACATCCAATCCAACCCAGCTACCTTCGCCCATAACCGGCGCCTCCCGTAAATTGCGGCTCTACCGCCGGACCGACCCCGACGGCAACCCGCGCCAACTTACGAGTGAGGCGCCGGGCACCCCATACGGTCTAACCCGCGAGAAGCGCGCGGATCTGCTGCTCGTCTATCGCGTCGATCGCCTCTCACGCAAGGTGCGCCAGCTCGCAGCGCTCTGCGAAGAGCTCGACGAGCTCGGCGTCGTGCTCAAGTCGGCGACCGAGCCGTTCGACACCGGGTCGGCCGCAGGCCGGATGATGCTGCAGATGCTTGGCGTGTTCGCCGAGTTCGAACACGCCACGATCGTCGACCGCGTCACCGCCGGGCTCGAACGACGGGTCCGCGAAGGCCGCTGGATGAGCGGCCGCACCCCCTACGGCTACCGCCGCGAGCCAACGACGAAGCTGCTTGTCCCCGACGAGGTCAAGGCCACGGTCGTGCGCCGCATCTTCCAGCTCTATGCCGACGACAAGCACGGCACGACCACGATCGCCCGCATCCTCGACGGGGAAGGCGCGCCGGCACCACGCAAAGCAGGCTGGTCGCCAAACGCACTCCAACTGATCCTCGCCAACCCGGCCTACCGAGGTCTGATCCGCTGGAACAGCAGTCTCTTCGAAGGCTTACATGAGCCGCTCGTCGACCAAGACCTGTTCGAGAAAGCGCAGTCAATCCTCGCCCGCCGCCGCGAGGACGCCTCACTCCGACGTGGCAACCCAAGCGACTACCTGCTCTCCGGGCTCGTCCGCTGCCACCACTGCGGGCGCGCCTACGTCGGCACCTCCGCCCATGGCCGCCGCAGCCGCTACACCTACTACGCCTGCTCTACCCGCTACTAGTACGGCCCCACCAAGTGCAACGGCGAGCGGCTCCCAAAGGATCGCCTGGAGGCAGCCGTCCTCGCCCAGCTCGCCGAGCTCTACCGCGACGGTCGGCTAATCAAGCGAGCGCTCGCCCGAGCCGCGACCGAAACCACCAAGCAGAGACCGCAGATCGAGCAGCAGCTCGCCTCAACGCGCACCGAGATCGGCAACGTCGAGCGCAAGCTCGAGCGCTACTTCGAGGCCTTCGAGACCGGCGACCTCTCACCAGCCCTCTTCGAAGAGCGCGTCCGCAGCCACCGCGCGCGGCTCAAAACGCTCCGCGGCCACGAAGCCGACCTCTCCCAAACATTCGCCACACAGGCCCACACGCCGCCGGACAAGACCGCCCTCAGCGGGCTCGCCGACCAACTCGAAGAGATGCTCCTCGACACGCCAAACCCGGAGCAGGCGAAAGAGCTCCTTCGGTTGCTCGTCAAAGAGATCCGCGTGCACGACCGACACCGAATCGTCCCGACCTATCGGGTTCCGGCGGCGGTTCGCACAATGCCTACGACGATGGGCCGAAACGAGCATTACGCGAACCGCTTCGAGAGCGAGCTGACCGCTCCGCTGCTCGCGCTCTGACAGCATCCGCGCGATAGAACGCTCCGCGTGTTCGAAGGCACCGCCCCTCGGGCATCGGGGTGCTGCTCACGGCACGCACAGCAGCTGAGGCGGGCCACACTGGGCCTCGACACTTCGGTTCTATCCTGCGTCGGCCGTGCGCCCGCCCGCGCGCGCACCGGTTTCGTCGGCAACTACAACTGTGCGACGTGGGCGAGCGGTGAGCTGCTTGCGGTTTGCCTCGGCGAGCTCTACAACGCGCAGGTTGGCCTCGGTATGCAGGATCGCGGCTTCGATCAGCAGGCGGACGAGCGGATCGGACTCGTGGCCTGCGCGGAGATCGGCGAGCGAGGAGAGCTCGGCGAGGTACGCGCTACGTTGTGCGCGGACGACCTTGGCGACAGCGGCGTCACCGAGGCGTGATGAGGCGAACAGCTTGAGGAAGAAGTCGTCGCGGTAGCCGCCCTGGCGGGCGAATGGCGTTTCGAGCCAGCGCTCGAGCTCATCGTTGCCGGCCTCGGTGAGCTCGTAGACGGTCTTGTCGGGTCGGGCGGTTTGAGGGACCTCGTGCTTCGTGACGAGCTCGTCCCGCACGAGCCGGTCGAGCACCTGGTAGAGGTGTCCAATGTTGAGATCGCCCCACTGCGGTCCGATCGATTCCTCGAACGTTGCCTTGAGCTGGTATCCGTGGCTCTCGCCGTCGGCGAGGAGGGCGAGGACTGCGTGGTGGATTGGCATCAGCTCTCAGCCTCGGTTGACGCAATAGATTGCCACAATGTAGCCTCGAAGGCGGATGTACCCGCGACGATGAGCGACGAGCACGGAGCACAGGTTACGACGCTTCGCGAGGAAGGCGGGCGCGGAGTATCGATCGTGCTCGACGGCGTCACGAAGCGCTACGAGACGGCTGGGGGCACGATTACCGCGCTTGGCGAGGTCAGCCTGTCGATCCCTGGCGGAGGGATCGTCGGTGTAACCGGCCCGTCGGGCTCCGGCAAGTCGACGCTGCTGCACGTGATTGGCGCGATGGACGTGCCCGACAGCGGCCGGATCACGGTGGGAGATGACGAAGTCACCTCGCTTGACCGCCGCCGGCAGGCGGACTATCGGCGCACGATCGGGTTCGTCTTTCAGCGCTACCACCTGCTACCAGCTCTCACGGTGCTCGACAATGTCGCAGCGCCGTTACTGCCCTTCAAGGTCTCGTTCGACAGGTTCGCCCGGGCCACGGAACTGCTCGCGGCGGTCGGCCTCGACGGTCGCGGCGACGCATTGCCTTCCCACCTCTCCGGTGGCCAGCAGCAACGGGTTGCGATTGCCCGTGCGCTGATCAACGACCCGGGACTGTTGCTCGCCGACGAGCCGACCGGGAACCTCGACTCGGACACCGGCGTCGAGATCATGGAACTCCTGCTCGGCTTGCGCCGCGATCGTGGCATGACGGTGATCGTTGCGACGCACAACGCGCTCGTTGCTGCTCGCTGCGATCGCGTCGTCCGGCTGCTGGACGGGCAGGTTCTCGACGATGTCATCGTCCCCCCGGGGGCCGACCCGGACCAGTTGCTCGAGCGCATCGGCCGCATGGATGCGTAGACACGCTGTCTGTGCGCTTGCGGTTGTCGCTCTCGCCATTCCGGTGAGCTCGGCTGCGGGAGCACGGCAGGGCACGATTGCGTACGCGAGCTTCCCGCCAGCCGGAGACGCGCAGCTCTATGCGATCGACGCGAGCGGAGGCCGCACCACGAGGCTCATCCGCCACGCCGGCGGCGACAGCGAGCCGTCGTGGTCGCCCGACGGCCGCCGGATCGCGTTCACCAGCACGAGCAGCAACTCGATCCAGGGGCTCTTCGTCGCCAACGCGGACGGCAGTGCGATCCGCCAGCTCACCAGACACCGCACATCCCGGGACGCGCCCTTTCTCGACGCCCATCCCCGCTGGTCACCCGACGGCCGGCGGCTCCTGTTCCACCGCTATCGCAATAACCGCACGACCTTGTATCTCGTGAACGCCGATGGATCGGCAGTCCGGCGGATCGGCAGTGGTTTCGAGCCCGCCTGGTCGCCCGACGGAAGCCGAATCGCTTTCGCGGACCGCATCGGACAGTTCGGCAAGTACGACCTCTACGTCGCCAACCCGGATGGCACCGCGCGACAGCGCATCACGCGAAACAGCGTCAACGACAACGACCCGGACTGGTCACCCGACGGACTGAGGCTTGTCTTCGAGAGCAACCGCAACGAGAACACCGACGTCTACACGATTCGCCTCGACGGACGCGACGAGCGCCGTCTGACCTGGGCGCGCGGACACGACGTCTCGCCCGTCTGGTCTCCGAACGGACGCTGGATCGCGTTCGCCAGCCGTCGCGTTCGGGCGCAGTTCGACATCTGGGTCATGAACGCGGACGGCTCCGATCAGACGCCGCTCACGCGTGACCCAATCTCGCAGGACGCGCAGCCAGCGTGGCGGCCGGCGAGGTGACTTCACTCCTCGGCGAGGATGGTGGGTGCCGTCAGCCTCTGTATCTGCGTGAGCGGCACGATCGAGGCGACCATTCCGACCGCGACTCCGCCCGCCAATCCGACCAGCGACGCGAGCGCAAGCGACCCCGCGGGCACGTCCAACGCGAGGACACCGATGAGCAGGGCGGCGAGCGCGCCGAGCGAGCCGCCGAGCAGCCCGAATCCAAGTGCCTCCAGCCCGACAAGTCGGCGTAAATGCCGCTCCTCCCAGCCAAATGTGCGGAGCGTCACGAGTTCCGCCGCACGTTCACGCAGATTGAGAAACAGCACGTCCGCGATTGAGAACGCTGCCAAACCGATCACGACAGCCACCGCGAGATAGTCGACCGCCTGCACACGCAGGACTATTGCCTGGCCCAGCAGGGTGTCGACGAGCCTCCCCTCGAACGCTCGCTGGATCGCCAAGAGCAAAGCGAACGACGCGACGCCGACCAGCAGGGCTAGCACCGCGACCAGCGTGCGTGACGGAACGCGACGCAGGTTCGCAGCGGCCAGCCCGGCGAGCCCGTGAACGCGGCCCGCCGCCCGACCGGTCGCGACGACGGGCCGTACCGCGTCCAGCGGCACGCTTCGCGCCGCCGCCCGGGCGGGAACGAGTCCCGCCAACAGCGCCAAGGCGACGGCGACCGGCACCACGAGCACCGCTCGCCAGAGCGGCATCTCCAGTGGGGTCGCAACCACGATCAATGCAGCAACGATCGCTCCGACCGTCCCTGCTAGCACACCAAGCAGTGCAAGCTCTCCCAACAGGGCGGCGAAGATCGACCGCTGCGGCCAGCCCACGCAGAGCAGGGTTCCGATCTCGCTGCGACGCGCCCGTACCACCGCAAACGCACCATTCGCGACGAAGAATCCACACGTCAACAGCACGAGGCCCAGCAGCGCGAGGCTCTTCCGATCGATCGCACGCAGGAACGCGACTGACACGCCCTTCTTGACCCATCCCTCCTTGAGCAGCAGCTCAGGGCGCCCGAACTTTCCTTCCGGCAGGCGCACGAGAAGCTCCCGGGGCGACGATCCGGCGGTGATGTCGACATCCAGTCCGGTCTTCTCGCGAATCTCGAGCGCGACCGCTCGGATGCGGGCCATGCTCAAGGGGTCGGGTCCGGTTACGCCCGAAACTCGGACGCGGATGACGCTGATCGGAGCCTTCGCATCTGCGCCGGAGAAGTTGTTGGCATCGAGGAACGGCCTGATCCCGGCCAGCGTCGTCAGAAACAGCGGCGGCTGCTGGATGTAGTCGCCTAGGTTCTGCGAGGGGCGGAGCGCCTTCCCCTTCAACACCGTCCGCGACAGAGCATCCGCCGGGAGAAGTTGAGGTGGGTAGTACGTCTCCAGCGGTACCCGAGACAGTGCGCTAAAGCCAGGCAGCTTCCCCGTGTCGTAGCGGCCCACAACCTCGAACGACGGTGTCCCGACCGCGCCGTCCAAGATGAGGTTGGACCCCGTGAACTGTCGGAGCTGGCGAAACTGGACATCCTGGTTGGCGCTCGGGGCGTTCGTGAACCCCGTCGGATTGAACTTGTTGGCCCAGATCGACTCTGGATTCGTCGTGGCAACCGGAACCAGCTCGATTTCGCCCTGCCGCCTGAGCACGTGATACTGCGTCTCGGACGGGCGCCAGTAGGAGTTCGAGCCGAACTGTGTGCCAAGCATCTGCTCGTAGATCTCGCTCGCCGAGACTGACTCGCGCCCCACCCGGCTCCCGCCGAGGGCGGTGACGAAGTCGAAGGCCGAACGCGAGCCGAGCGCACGTGGTACGGCGTTTCCCCCGTCGACGTCGAGGCGTTCCACGTTCGCCACGACGGTCTCGTCGACGACACTGGTCCCGGCGGCAATCACCGGGACCCAGCGAACGCCCTCGACGTACGGCTGGTCGTTCGGGCGCAGGTAGCGCCCGCTGACGATCGCGTCGTCGAGACCGACCAGCCGCGCCTCCGCAACCGGATCGATCGCCGCGATCAGAATCGGGAACGAGACCGATGCCCGCACCCCTACGTCACCGCGGGGGGCGATGATCGAGACGTCGCTTCCGCGCCCGGGCGATCGTTCCGAGAAGCAGTTGAGGAATCGGGTAGGGGCGAAAGGACCGCCAGAGCCGGGTACCGAGGCGGCAAAGTAGGAGCAGACATTGACAGCCGTGCCACCGGGCAGCACCTCCACGGTGCCTGGCTTGAATCGATTGCGTCGCGTGAAGTAGGCGTATCCAATGTCGTCGGGATACATCGACGTTCCGGCATGCGCTTCAGATCCGAACCGGACCCGAAACATCTGCACCTCGTCGTCGGTCAGCCAACGTCGGGTACTGAAGAACCTGAAACCGGTTGGCATCACGTAGCCGACATTCGCGATCGGTGCGGCGACCTCGACCCCGTGAATCTGTCGGATGGCGCGGTATTCCGACATCGAGATCCCGCCGTAGATCCCGCCGAGGTAGTTGTCCCGTACGAGTTGAAGTTCGCGCTCGACCGTCGTGAACGACCCGCGCGGCCGCACGAGGATGTCGTACGCGTTTCTGAAGTTGCTCTCCACCGAGCCTCGAACGCGTATGTCGGAGGTCTCCGCCGCCGAGGCGAGCAGGACGAAGCTCACAGACGCCAAGAGCATCCCCGCGGCAAGCGCCCCGGAGCGCGCTCGCCGACGCCAGATCTGCTGGGCTATGAATCCAGCCATCGCTGCTCCGAAAGCGGGCGGCCGCATCGCCCGCTTTCGTCAGATCGGTCGTTATTGCCGCAGCACGCCACGCCGGTCGGCTACCCGCAGGGACACGGGCTGCCGAAGCAGCCGCCGGGCGTTTGGCTGGTGCACTGGCAGCACGGGCCTGCCCCGCAACCGCTGCATTGCCAGTTGTATGGATAGTTCGGATCCGTACAACTGCTGTCTGGGCAGGCCGACGTGTTCCTGCAGCACTGACCGCTCTGAGCGCGCGCTGCCGCCGGCATCATCGCGACGCCGATACCGACAGCCGCGAAGGCACCCAGCTTTCGCAGGAAGCTCTTCCTGTCCGAACGTGAGGTAAGACTCGTTGACTGGTTCATCTCCTCCTCCTCGTTTTCACGCTACGCGAACGACCTCGGACGATTCGACCACGGCATCGCCTCCCTCCGTCAATCGACTGCTGAGCTTCTCGATGTCCTCCGCGGAACCGGGGACGAGCGTCTCGGCAACGAAGCCGCCAGGCAGGACGGCGAACGCCTGTGGCGTTCCACCGTTCTTGAATGCGCGCCCCACCGAGCCATCTCGGTCGAAGAGCGGGAGGATGCCGCCGGGTAGCTCAAGCTCGCGAGAGTTTGGACTCTCATCGAGGATCGCAATGACCGGCGTAGCGGCCGCGAGCTGACCGAGCTTCTCAATCAGGCGATGGCAAGGCTCGCATCCTGAATGCAAGAGGAGATAGGTCGCAGGTGACGCGAATAGATCGTCGCTCGAGACCTCGCGGCCCGACCGATCGAGCGCAATAAACGCGTCCATCTGCATCCCGACATATGCCCCGCCGAGGTTGACCTGACCTGATGTGACGGCGGCCTCAGCGCGCTCGAGCACTGCGGTGACACGCCGCAGAAACCCAAGGAGAATGACTCCGACGATCATCACCACCGCCCACAGCGAGACGACAGCGGCGATCCACCAGGCACTCACGCCAATCCTCCTCTCCCGTCCGCAGCTACCAGCCGTTCCAACTCAAGCGTCGCGCGCGCAAGAGCAACAAGAAATAACGCGGAAGTTGAAGCGACGAGGAGCGCCAGCGCTTGAGACGTGGAGGTCGTAGTGCGTCCCGCGAGATAGACGTCATCGAGCGCCAGCGCGCGTGGCGCTTGCCACGCTAGGAGCAGCGCAAACGCCAACAGTGCCAGGTTGCGCGCGGCAGTGAGCCACGTGATCCGCCGCGGAGAGATACCCCCATAGCAGCCGCAGCTGATCTCACGCCCTCGAAGCAATGCGACCGCGACCGCCGCGGTGAATATCGCGAGCATGGCCGCGACCGCCGCTGCAATCGGCCTGACCCCAAGGCCGGCGAGCAACGCAGTGCCTGCGAGCACCTCGGCAAAGGGGACGATTCCGGCGACCGGCCGCACGAACGCACTCGGCAGGATCCCATAGCGCTCGACTGCGTCCGCGAACTCCCGTCGGCGGGGAAGCTTCGCGAGCCCCGCGAGGAGGAAGATGCTACCGAGGACGAAGCGAGCGACCAGCGCTACCGGTTCCGTGATCCGATCCCTTCTGCCGCAACTCGCTACTCGGCGGCAGTATACATCGTCGCAATGTAGCCCGCCGTCTCACGTCAACGCTCGTCCGCAACGCCCTAGGCTGGTCGCGCTCGTAGGACGCAAGGGCGTACCCGTTAACCGTGGGCGTGAAGTCCGCTTCGAGGCGCGCGCTGCCATTGTTCGGAACTGAGCGCGAAAGGGACCTCTCATAGGGTCGACGAGGACTGGGCGCGCTCGGCGCTCTTCTGCGACGGCGAACGCCGGCGTTGACGCTTCCGCCGAGTACCTTCGCTGGCGCCAACGGCCACAGGTGACGAAACTCCATCCATCGCACATCGGAGAAGCGCATCCACTCCAGGCTCTCGCGACGACCGATGACGTCGCGCTCGAGCCAGCGCGAACCGAACCGCTGAGTGCGGACGAGGAAGCACAGGTGGCCGAGCTGCTTGCCGCCCTCTTCGCGGGCGCAATGCGATCGCAGTCGGGCGAGCGCCTTCCGAGGGCGGCATGAACCGCGCAATGTCAAAACCGCGACGCGGCACAGCCACCGGAGATCGCGTTGCGAGGAGCGTGGCCTCCTCCTACGGCCGTTCTGCCGGCCGATGTGTCGGCGATCTGTAGGCCGTTGTGTCGGCCGATCCGGATCGGCCGACCCTCGTGCAGCAAGAACCGGTGCACAACGCGCCTTTCCGAAGACGCATTCAGCGCACGACAACCTAGGAGAAACACGAACAACGGCCAAAGAACAGCCTCGTGGTGGGCGCGAGCGA
>JANDLU010000093.1 GCA_024330215.1 Candidatus Gaiellasilicea maunaloa | reverse complement strand
CAGACACGGTGCCAGAGACGGTGCCTGACACGGGGTCAGAGACGCGGTCGTGATCGCCCACCTCGAGCGGCCCGCCGCCGGCAAGCCGGAGAGGGCGCTCGTCCTCTTCCACGGCCGCGGGGCGGACGAGCGCGACCTCTATCCCTCCTCGACGCGCTCGACCCGGAGCGGCGACTGCTCGGGATCACGCCGCGCGGCCCGCTCTCGCTGCCGCCCGGCGGCGCCCACTGGTATCCCGCTCGGCGGCATCCCGACGCCCGATCCCGCGACCTTCGGGCCGACGTTCGCGGCAGCCTCGGCCTGGCTCGACGTCCTCCCGATCCCGCTCGAGCGAACCGTGCTCGGCGGCTTCTCGCAGGCGCGGTGATGAGCTGGGCGCTCGGGCTCGGTCGCGACACCGAAAAGCGCCCCGCCGCGATCGTCGCGCTCTCGGGCTTCCTGCCGCAGGTCGACGGCCTCAAGCTCGACGTGCGGCGAGCTTCGCGGCTATCCGATCGCAATCGGCCACGGCGCCCTCGACCTCGTGATCGACGTTCGCTTCAGCCGCGAGGCGCGGGAGTTGACGGAGGCTGCCGGCGCCGCCTCCTCTACCGCGAGTATCCACTCCCGCACACGATCGACCCCGGCTTCCTGCCGGAATTGCGCGACTTCGTTGCGCGCGCGATCCCAGCCAAGTAACAGTCTGTTACTTGGCCACGTTCGCGAACGCGTCGGCAAGCGTCGTCGCTTCGATCGGAGCCGGTAGCCGCTCGGCCAGCGCGAGCACGTCCGGGCGGAGCTCGCGATAGAGCCGGACGACGTTGCTGCTCGGCACCCGCCAGAGCATGTGGCGCACGTGGAGGAGCTCCGGAAACGATCCTTCGGCGCCTGGCAGTGGGCCTTCGACGACGAGCGGGTGCGCGCGCATGTCCTCGCTCGGCAGCAGCTTGCCGACCGCCCCACCGTAGAGGTCGACCGCGGCGTAGCTGAGTCGACCGATCCGCGAGGTCGTCGCCGCGGCGAGGCAGAGATGGCACGGCTCGAGCGCGGTGAAGAGCGTGAGCTCGTCGTACGTCCGCTCCGACGAGAGTCCGACGAGCGCGTTCACTTCCGCGTGCCCCAGCCTCGTTCCCGCGAGCTGACCCGCATGCGCCGCGTCGAAGATCCGATTGCGTCCGCGCGCGACGATCGTTCCCTCGGCGTCCGCGACGACTGCGCCGACCGGGATCGAGCCCGCGAGGTAGGCCTCCCACATCAGGTCGAAGACCTCTCCCCACGCTGGCGCGAGCGAGTCGAGGGCGACCATCGAGCGATCCTATGACGTCAGGAAACAGCCTGTGGCGAGGCCGTGGGTAAGCTCGCGCGATGCCGCGGCGCGAGGGTCTGGCCGAGCTCCACACTCATCTCGGCGGCGCGGTTGCCTCCGACATCCTCTGGTCGCTCGCGCACGAGCAGGGGATCGCGCTTCCCGTCAAGGACTTCTGGGAGTTCGACGCGCTCGTCACGGTCTCCGATCCGCGCGGGGTCGAGAATCTCGATGCACTCGATCGGATCTACCACTGGACGGAGCTGATCCAGTCCTCGCCGATCGCGGTCGAGCGCTCGGTGCACGGTGCGATCGGCGGTGCCTACCGCTCGCAGCGAATCACGACGCTCGAGCTCCGCTTCAATCCGATGAAGCGCAACCGGGGCGGCGAGCGCGACCTCGACCACGTAATCCTGGCGGCGATCCGCGGCCTCGACCGCGCCTCGATCGAGTACCCGCAGGTGCGCTGCGGGCTGATCCTGATGATGGATCGCACGTTCACCGCGCGGCAGAACGAGATCGTCGTCGAGAAGGCGATCCGCTGGGCCTCGCGCGGGGTGATCGGGATCGACATCGCAGGCCCGCGTCCCGGCGGCGGGCGCTACGACTACACGCGGGTCGCGCCGATGGTCGAGACGGCGCGCGCGGCCGGGCTCGGGATCACGATCCACGTCGGCGAGGAGGGCACGTACGGGGCCGAGGAGATCGGCGAGGTCGTCGAGCACCTGCGACCCGAGCGGATCGGCCACGGGATCCTCGCGGCCCGAGACCCCGAGCTGATGCGGCTCCTCCGCGAGGCCGGGACAGTGCTCGAGATCTGCCCGACGTCGAACCTGCTGACGAAGGCGCTGCCCGACGAGGCTGCGGTGCGCGAGACATTCCGCGCCTTCGTCGAGCACGGCGTCGCCTTCACGATCGCGACGGACGGGCCGGAGATGATGCACACCCACCTCCGCGACGAGCTCGAGCTGCTCGAGCGGATCGGCGCGCTCACCCGCGAGGAGCTCGAGGCCGCGAACCGCCGCGGCCATGAGGCCAGCTTCATCAGATAATCTGACTCCGATGAAGAACTTGACCGCGACCGAGCTCTCGCGGAGCTTGTCCTCGGTGCTCGACGCGGTTCAGCACCGAGGTGAGAGTTTCGAGATCACACGCAACGGCGAGACCGTCGCGCGCCTCGGCCCGAAGAAGAAGGCGACAGTTGGCGAGCTTCTCGACTTCCTACGCGAGAATCCACCGGATCCCGACTTCGCGCGGGACGTTCGCGAGGCCCGATCCTTCGTCGTCGATCAGGAGCGCGACTGGCCCGACTGATCCTCGACACGGGCATTTTGATCGAGGTCGAGCGCGGTACACAGACGCTTGCTGAGATCGGACATCCCGGGGACGACATGGCGATCGCGGCCATAACCGTCGCGGAGCTTCTCGTCGGCGTCGAGCTGGCCGACGATCAGCGGCGTGCGCCGCGTGTCCGCTTCGTCGAGGGTGTATTCGAGCGATTGACGATCGAGAGCTACGGCCTCGAGGTCGCGCGTGCTCACGCTCGGCTGATCGCACACGGCCGGCGAACCGCACGGCAACGAGGGAAGTTCGACCTGCTGATCGCGGCGACTGCCGCAGCCCGCGATCGCATCGTCGTCACGACGGACGCGGCCGGCTTCGCCGACCTGCCGGGAGTTCGCGTCCGTTCCTGAGCGGAATCCCACGAGGGCGGGAGTCGTTGCCCTCGACTAGAGATGGCTGCCCGCTGGAAGCTCCTCACCGCCCTCTGGACCGTCTACCTCGTCTGGGGCTCGACCTACCTCGGGATCAAGCTCACCGTGCGGACGCTGCCCGCCTTCCTCTCCGCCGGGTCCCGTTTCCTACTCGCGGGCGGATTGCTCGCGCTGATCCTCTGGCTGACCGGCCGCAGCATCCGGGTCACCCGCAGGGAGCTCGCCGCGTCGGCGCTCCTCGGAGTCTCCCTGCTCGCCCTTGGCGTCGGCCTGGTTACGCTCGCCGAGACGCGGATCGACTCGAGCATCGCCGCGATGATCGCGGGCACGGTGCCGCTGCAGGTGATCCTGCTGCGCACGCTCGCGCACGAGCGCGTCGCGCTCGCAACGAGGCTGAGCGTGCTCGTCGGCCTGGCAGGGCTTGCGTTGATCGCGATTCCCGGCGGTGAGGGGCGCTCGAGTGCCGTCGGTCTCGCGATCGCGCTCGGCGCAACCGTCTCCTGGTCGCTCGGCTCTTTCTTCGCCCACAGACTGCCGCTCCCCCGGGACGGCTTCGTCGCGACCACCTGGGAGATGCTGAGCGCAGGCGCGTTCCTGCTCGTGCTCGGTGTCGCCTCCGGCGAGCTCGGGACGATGGATCCGGGCGGCTTCACGCTCGAGTCGATCGCCGCCTGGCTGTACCTCGCGATCTTCGGCTCGCTGATCGGCTTCACCGCCTACGCCTGGCTGCTGCGGAACGCGCCGATCTCGAAGGTCGTCACGCACCAGTACGTGAATCCGCTCGTCGCGATCGCGCTCGGGGCGCTTCTCCTGGACGAGCAGATCACGCTCGCAGTCGGCCTCGGCGCGGCGTTGATCGTCGGCTCGGTCTTCGTCGCCGTGCGCCAGGAGGGAGCTAAACGCCGTTCACCTGCGAGCGCTGATGTGCAAGATACTCCAGCAGATCAGACCGCGTGAGGATCGCCGCCGGCCGGCCCGCGCTCGCGACGACGACTGCGGCGCTCGGGCCGGACAGATCCGCGAAGACCTGGTCGAGCGAGTCGGTCACGTCGACCGTCGCGAGCGGCGGCTGCATCGCGACGGCGACGTCCTCGTTCATCGCGTCCGGGTTCTTGAAGACGCGGTCGAGCACGCCGCGCTCCTGGAGCGAGCCGATCACGTCGGCGAGCGAGTCGGCCGCGTCGCTGCGTACGACCGGGAGCTGCGAGATCGAGTAGCGCTGCATCAGGTCGATCGCCGCACCGACCTTCTGGTGCGACTCGATCGTGACGAGATCCGGCACCTGATGCTCCTCGGCCCGTTTGAACCGCAGCACCTCCTCGATCGTCGGGGCCGGAGCACGCCGCTCGAGGAAGCCGTACTGGAGCATCCAGTTGTCGTCGTAGAACTTGGAGAGGTAGGACCTGCCGCTGTCCGGGAGTACGGTCAGGATCGTGGCGTCGGGGCCGAAGTCCTTCGCGACCTCGAGCGCAGCCCAGACGGTCGTCCCGGTCGAGCCGCCGCCGAGGATTCCCTCCTCCCGCGCGAGCCGCCGCGCCGTCACGAACGATTCCCGGTCGGAGACGCGCACCCAACGGTCGACGATCGCCCGATCCATCGTCTCCGGCCAGGTGTCCTTGCCGATCCCCTCGACGAGATACGGATGCGTCTCCTCGGAGGTGTAGACCGAGCCCTCCGGGTCGGCGCCGACGATCTGGATCTGCGGGTTGCGCTCCTTCAGGAAGCGGCCGACCCCGGAGACGGTGCCGCCCGTGCCGACGGAGATCACGAGCGCGTCGAGCTCGCCGCCGGTCTGCTCCCAGATCTCCGGGCCCGTGGTGGCGTAATGCGCCTCCGGATTGGCCGCGTTCGAGTACTGATCCGGCTTGTAGCCACCTGGGATCTCCTCGGCGAGCCGGTCGGAGACGGAGTAGTAGCTCTCGGGCGAGTCGTGCTCGACCGCGGTCGGCGTGATCACGACCTCGGCCCCATAGGCGCGTAGCATCGAGATCTTCTCCTGACTCATCTTGTCGGGCATCACGAAGATGCAGCGGTAGCCGCGCGTCGCCGCGGCGATCGCGAGCCCGACGCCGGTGTTGCCCGAGGTCGGCTCGACGATCGTGCCGCCCGGCCGGAGCTTCCCTTCGCGCTCGGCGGCGTCGATCATCGCGATCCCGATCCGGTCCTTGTTCGAGCCGCCGGGGTTCAGATACTCGAGCTTCGCGAGCAGACGGGGGCGGACGTCGCGGCCGATCCTGTCGAGGCGCACGATCGGCGTCGAGCCGACCAGCTCGAGGAGCGTGGGGTACGCGCGCACCATCGGCAGCTAGTGGCCTGTCCAGAAAGTGGTCGCGGTGATTGGCACGCGACACGTGCCGCGAGGCAAGGACGCAGGGAGCGCCGATCTGCAGGCATATCGGCGCGACCGAGGACGCCGCATCGCGGTGCGTGGCGCCTGCCAGGCGCCCTGATCCAGTTTTCTGGACAGGCCCCTAAGCCTACAGAGCAGGTCGATCGCTCCCATTGCCGGTCGGATCCCCGCGGAGCGCGCTCCAGCTGAGCACTCCCGTCAACCCGCTCAGCTGCTCGCCGAGGGTGAGGCCGCCGGCGCCGATCTCGAACTGCCAAAGCCCCTTCGCATGGTCCGAGCCGCGCATCTTGAGGACGCTGATCGAGCGGCGCACCTCCGACTCGATCTCGATGTAGCGCAGCAGCACGATGTTGTGGAAGAGGAACGAGAGTCCGGAAAGGGGCTCGACGACCGCGGCCAGAGTCGACGCCTCGCTCGTGATCAGCGCCGATGCGCCGCCGGCCCTGATCACGCCTGCGAGCGCGCGCGCGTAGGCGGGGAGCCGCTCGAGCTCGCGAGCTGCGAACACGAGCTCGCCGAGACTGTCGACCGCCACCCGGCGCACATCCCCTGGGTGTACGGGGGTGGCGGGATCGTCTCGAGTCGCGGGTAGACGGTGATTCCCGATGGGGCGATCACGAACGAATGTTTCCCGCCGAGATGGGCCGAGCCGCGAAGCTTGCGCATCCGCAGCCAGCGCCGGTCGACCGGCTCGCGCGCCTCGTAGGCGAGCTCGACGATCCCATCGGCGAGCGAGAACTCGGGCGAGCTCCCGAGCTCCTCCGGGGAGTACTCCCCGAGCAGGAGGATGGCGCTCCTCGTGTGGGCGACCTTGCGGGACAGGTCGTAGATCACCTTGCGCAGCGCTACGGGATCGACGAAGTCGCGCAGAGACTTGGCGCTGTCGATCACGACAAGCGTCGGCTTGGACTCGAAGCAGACGCGCACGATCTCGGCGATCACGGCGCTGAGCGGCTCGCCGTCTTGCCCGCGCTCCTCGAGCAGGGCGTCGCCCAGATGGATGAACTCGACCCGTTCCTCGAGCGCCTCCCGGTCGAAGAAATCGAACGATTCGAGATAGCTGACGAGCTTGGTGTGCGGCTCGACCAGCGTCGTGTAGTAGATCGCCTTGCGCTCGCGAGTGGCGGCCGCGAAGCAGATCTGCTGGGCGAGAATCGTCTTGCCGGTACCGGGACCGCCCGCCAGAACGACGAGCGAGCCGGGAAGGATTCCGCCGCCGAGAACGAGATCGAGCTCCGGAACCCCGGTCGCGAGCCGTTTCATTCGGCTGCCTCCGTTCTGGCGAGGGCGCGCACGTGCTCGATCAATGCGTCGGGATGGAACGGCTTGGCGAGCGCGGCGTCGGCGTCGCCGAGCCGAAGGCTGCCGTTTTGCGCTGAGGATGATGATCGGGACCGAGGCCGTCTGCGGATTCGAGCGCAGTCGGTCGATCAGCTCCCGTCCGTTCATCACGGGCATCATCAGATCCGTGACCACGAGGTCGGGCGGCGATTGCGTCGCCTGCTCGAGCGCGGCGGCGCCGTTCGTGGCCTCCACGATCTCGTGACCCTCGCCCTCGAGCGTGACGCGGACGAGGAACCGCATGTTGGCTCGTCGTCGACTATGAGGATCGTGCTCAGCCCTCGCTCCTCCGCTCCAAAGTTCGACAACTCTATGCCAGCGCCGGTGCGCAGGTCTAGCTCTGCTCGAGCACGAGCGCGTGGGCGTCGTGGGGCCGCCGGTAGGCGGCTGCGACCTCCCGCTCGCCCAGCCCGAGCTCCGCTGCCACCTCGGCAGGACTGGAAGCTGTGCCGTCGCGCACGAAGGAGGCGTAGACGCGATTGCGAATACACAGGTCGAGCTCGTCCACGAGTCGAGTATCCCCCGTCAAGGAGACACCATGAATCTCGGTCTGCGCACGATCCTCCTGCTCGTCGCCGTCGTTCTCTTCGTCCTCGCCGTCTTCTCGGACACGCGTTTCGCGGACTTCATCAGCCTCGGCCTCGCCGCGTTCGCAGGCGCGTTCCTGAGTGACGCGCTGGGCTTCGCCGACCGCACGTTCAACAGCACGAGGAATCGCAACGACACGACCTGAGCGGCTCCGGCCGGCGTCGCGCCAGTTCCTTGATCCGACGCGACGCCGGCCGACCTCCCCAAACGTCACGGTCTGCAGCGTCTGCCCCGGCGCGGCGGCGCCGTCCTCCGCTTGCCGCAGTAGTCAGTGACGGAAGTGTCGGCGCCCGGTGAAGACCATCGTGGCGCCGGCACTCTCGACCGCGTCGATGACGTCGCCGTCGCGCTTCGAGCCGCCCGGCTGGATCAGCGCGGAGACGCCCGCGTCGAGCGCGAGTCGCGGCCCGTCCGGGAAGGGGAAGAACGCGTCCGAGGCGAGTGCTGCCCCCTCGAGCGAATGTCCGTGCTCGCGAGCCTTCTCGATCGCGATCCGGACGGCGTCGACCCTGCTCACCTGGCCGGCCCCGATCCCGATCGTCTGCAGGTCGCGAGCGATCACGATCGCATTCGAGACGACGTGCTTGCAGACCCGCCACGCGAAGAGCAGATCGCCCCACTGCGTCTCCGACGGCTTGCCGGCCGCAGGGCTCATCCCCTCGCGATCGTCCACGTCCCCATCGCGCTCCTGGACGAGCAGCCCGCCGATCACGCGCTTGTAGTCGTGCTCGCCCGCGACGGGCTGACGCCGCTCGAGATTGTTCAGGATCCGCGTCGCCGGCTTGCGGACGAGCGCCTCCAGCGCCGTCTCGGCGAAGCCGGGGGCGAACAGCACCTCCACGAACTGCTCCGCGAGCCGCTGGCCGAGCGTCACCGTGACAGCCCGGTTGAGAACGACGACGCCACCGTAGGCCGAGAGCGGATCGGCGCCGAGCGCGCGTTCGTAGGCCCCCTCGATCGTGGCGGCGACTGCGACCCCGCACGGGTTCGCGTGCTTGACGATCACGCAGGCCGGGAGCGCGAACTCACGCACGAGCAGGCGGGCGGCGTCGAGGTCGTTCAGGTTGTTGAACGAAAGCTCGCGGCCGTGGAGCTGCTCGACCATCGAGAGGAGGTGGGAACGGACGCCGCGCTCGGCGTAGAGCGCCGCCGCCTGATGCGGGTTCTCTCCGTAGACGAGGTCGCGCACCTTTTCGAAGACGGGAATCAGCGTTTGCGGGAACTGCTCCTCCTCGCCGAACCAGCGGGCGATCGCGGCCTCGTAGGCGGCGGTCGCAGCGAAGGCGATCCCGGCGAGCCGGCGGCGCGTCTCGGGCGAGCTCTCGCCGTGGCGGGCGCGGAGCTCGCCGAGAAGGTCGTCGTAGTCCTCGGGCCTGGTTACGGCCGCGACCCTGGCATGGTTCTTCGCCGCTGCGCGCAGGAGCGCGGGACCGCCGACATCGATCTGCTCGATCACGTCGGTCTCCATCGCGTCGCGGCTCGCGGCTGCGCGTTCGAACGGGTAGAGGTCGACGCAGACGAGGTCGAACGGCTCGATGCCCTCTCGCTCGAGCTCAGCCGCATCGACCGCGTTTCCCGGCCGGGCGAGGATGCCGCCGTGGATCGCGGGGTGAAGCGTCTTCACGCGGCCGCCGAGGAGCGCGGGAAACTCGGTCAGACTCTCGACCGAGGTGACCGCGAGCCCCTCCGCCTCGAGGTGCTCGGCGGTACCGCCGCTCGCCACGAGCTCGAAGCCGAGCTCTGCGAGGCCCCGCGCGAAGGGCGCAAGCTCGGTCTTGTCGGACACGGAGATCAGCGCACGCCTCACGTCCCTGACCGCCTTCGGCTCCCGCCCGGCAGAGCCGTGCTCCGCCGCAGGCTCGCGCTGCTCGTCAGGAACGTGAGGGTCACCGGCCGGTCACCAGGATCTGCCGGACGACCTCCGGCAGCACGCGGTGTTCGACGTCGTGGATCCGCTCGACGAGGGACGCGCGCGGCTCGACCGGCACCGGCACCTGCCTCACGATCGCGCCCGTGTCCAGCCCCTCGTCGACGAGGTGGACGGTGACGCCGGTGATCGCGACGCCGGCGGCGAGCGCGTCGTCGATCGCGCGCGCGCCCGGGAAGTCCGGGAGGAGCGATGGGTGCACGTTGACGATCCGGTCCGGAAAGCGGTCGAGGAAGACAGGGGTGAGCAGGTGCATGTAGCCGGCGCAGACGACGAGCCTGACCCCGCGCTCCTGGAGCCAGTTGGCCATCGTCCGGTCGCGCTGCTCGCGGTCGGCGAAGTCGGCGAGCTCGAAGGTGGCGGCAGCCACGCCTGCGGCTGCACCCCGCTCGAGCGCCCGCGCCTCGGAGCGGCTCGAGGCCACGGCGACGACGGGCAGCTGCGCATCGAGCAGCGCTTGCAGATTCGTACCCTCGCCGGAGACGAGCACCCCGATCACGCGCGTCGCCGACCTCCGGCGCCGCCTCGCGCTTCTGCGCCAGGAACGCGCGAGGTCATGTCGCGACGATCCTCCCGATCGCGGTCGCCGCGTCGGCGTCTGCCCCGGGAACGACGGCGCACATCCCGATCCCGCAGTTGAAGACGCGCCGCAACTCCTCTTCTTCGACCCCGTGCTCGGCGAGCCAGTGGAAGACCGGCGGCCGCTCCCAAGCGTTCCAGTCGAGCTCGGCGCGGACGCCTTTTGGGAGGACGCGCAGCAGGTTGCCCATGATTCCGCCGCCCGTCACGTGGGCGAGCGCGCGGACGTCGGCGCGGGCGCGAAGCGCGCGGACGTCGTCGAGATAGAGCCGTGTCGGGGGCAGCAGCAGGTCTGCGTCGAAGTCGTCGCCGTCGACGAGTTGCCGGACGAGCGTGAACCCGTTCGCGTGGATCCCAGCCGACGGCAGGCCGACGACGACGTCGTTCGGCTCGACCCGGGAGCCGTCGATCAGGTCGCGGCGGTCGACGATCCCGACGCAGGTGCCCGCGAAGTCGAGCTCGTCCTTCCGGTAGATCCCGGGCAGCTCGGCGGTCTCGCCCCCGATGATCGCGCAGCCCGCCTCGCAACAGACCTCGGCAGCACCCTCGACGAGCTCTGCGACCTGCTCGAGCTCGATCCGGCTTGCGGCGACGTAGTCGAGGAGGAAGAGCGGCTCGGCGCCGGTCGTGAGGACGTCGTTGATGCAGTGCGCGGCCAGATCGGCCCCACACCAGCGGAGCTTTCCGGCCCGCCGGGCGAGGACGAGCTTCGAGCCGACGCCGTCGGTGGACGCCGCGAGCAGGCGGTGCTCGTCCAGCGCATACAGACCGGCGAAGCCACCGAACGGACCGACGACGCCGGGTGTGGCGGTCGCAGCGACGGCCGCGCGCAGCCGCTCGACGACGCCTTCGGCGGTCGCAAGCGAGACTCCGGCGCCCCCGTACGTCCGCTCCTCGCTCACCGGTCGAGTCTACGACGCCCAGCGGAACCCGCCAGGCCGAAGGGAACCTCGGCCTAGGTGAAGAGCTCGGCGTCGAGCTGCGGACGGCCCGGCGGGCCGCCTGGCAGGAAGCGAAGCAGCGTGCCCCCGACCCGGACGTCGCCACCGTCTCGGCCGAGGTCGAGCAGCTCCGCGAGGACGGCCGTCTTCGCCTCCGGCTCGTCGGAGAGCAGGTGCAGCTCCGTCAGCGCGAAGTCCGAGCTTGCAGCGAGCAGCTCGTCGAGCCACTCCCGCGGCGGATGGATCTCGAGTCGGTAGCCGGCGTTCGTCGCCACGAAGGTGCGCCTGCCGCCGTGAGCCTGGATCCGCAGCTCCTTCGCCGTCGCACGCTCGACGACCTCGTCGAACTCCTCCTCGTCGAGTGCGAGTCCAACATGATCGACCCGCGGCAGATCCCACTGTCCCGGCTGGACGACGACGTTGACCGAGCCGCGCTCGAGCTCGGAGAGCCGCAACCGGAAGCCGAGCCGGTCGAGCTCCTCCCAAGGAACGCCGGGCTCCACGGACTGATAGTCCTCGCCGATCCGCCCGTGGCGCGCGACGAGCCCGAACCCGAGCTTGCCGATGTACCGAGCCTCTACGTCACGCACGCGGCTCGTGACGAGGTGATAGTGAAAGAGGTGCACGGCCCGCGGATTCTAGAGTGGAGCGATGCAACCGTCGCTCTTGACGAGCTGGACGCTCGACCCGCTTCAGCTCGCGCCCGTACTCCTACTCGCGCTTGCCTACGGACAGCGGACACGAACCCTGCGGCGCCGCGGAGCGCCGGTTCCGCGCTGGCGGTTGCTCGTCTTCGGCGTCGGGATCGTGCTGCTCCTACTCGCCTTCGCCTCTCCGGTCGCCGCGATCGGGGAGCGCGAGCTCTTCAGCTTCCACATGCTCCAGCACGTGCTGATCGGCGACCTGACGCCGCTCTGCCTGCTCGCCGGGCTGACGGGGCCGATTCTGCGCCCGATCCTGGCGCTCCGACCGGTGGAACGACTCCGCGTGCTCGCGAACCCCGCGCTCGCGCTGCCGCTCTGGGCGGTCAACCTCTACCTCTGGCACCTGCCGTTCCTCTACGAGGCGGCCGTGCGGCACAGCTCGGTGCACGCACTCGAGCACATCGCCTTCTTCACCGCCGGCGCGATCATGTGGCTCCCCGTGCTGGAGACGCTCCCGGCGCCGGAATGGTTCGGAACGGGAGCGAAGCTCGCCTACATCGCCGCGGTGCGGCTCGTCGAGACGGTGCTCGGGAATGTCTTCCTCTGGTCGGGCGCCGTTTTCTACGGGGTCTACGCGGCGGGCGACGAGCTCTGGGGGATCTCGCCGCTGCGCGACCAGGGTCACGCGGGTGCGGTGATGATGCTCGAGGGCTCACTCGTCACGATCGCGGCGCTCGCGCTGCTGTTCCTGCGGCTTGCACGCGAGGGCGAGGTGCGACAGGAGTTGCTCGAGCGGGGACTCGACCCGCGCGCCGTT
>JANDLU010000092.1 GCA_024330215.1 Candidatus Gaiellasilicea maunaloa | reverse complement strand
GAGGTTGAAGTCGGCGCGGATGTGCTTCGAGCTCATCACGTCGTACGCCCCGCCGTAGGCCTTGCGAAGGATCACAGTCAGCTTCGGCACGGTGGCTTCCGCGTAGGCGTAGAGCAGCTTCGCGCCGTGGCGGATGATCCCGCCCCACTCCTGCTCGGTGCCGGGAAGGAAGCCGGGGACGTCGACGAAGGTAACGAGGGGGATGTTGAAGGCGTCGCAGGTGCGGACGAAGCGCGCCGCCTTGGTCGAGGCGTCGATGTCGAGCACGCCCGCGAGCGCCTGCGGCTGGTTCCCGACGATCCCCACCGCGTGGCCCGCGAGCCGCGCGAAGCCGCAGACGATGTTCTCGGCCCAGCGCTCCTGCACCTCGAGGAACTCGCCGTCATCGACGATCCTGGCGATCACCTGCTTGACGTCGTACGGCTTGGTGGCGCTGTCCGGGATGAAGGTGTCGAGCTCGGGCGCCTCGCGATCGGGCGGATCGGAGGGGGCCGCGTACGCCGGCGACTCGAGGTTGTTCTGAGGCAGGAACGAGAGCAGGTAGCGCGCATCCTCGAGCACCGCCTCCTCGTCGGCCGCGGTGAAGTGAGCCACCCCCGACTTGCCCGCATGCGCCGCCGCGCCGCCGAGCTCCTCCTGCGTCACCTCCTCGCCCGTAACCGTCTTCACCACGTCGGGACCGGTGATGAACATGTACGAGCTGCCCTCGGCCATCAGGATGAAGTCGGTGATTGCGGGCGAGTAGACGGCGCCGCCGGCGCACGGGCCGAGCACGAGCGAGAGCTGCGGCACGACCCCCGAGGCCTGGACATTGCGCCAGAAGATCTCGGCGTAGCCGGCGAGCGAGACGACGCCCTCCTGGATCCGCGCCCCGCCGGAGTCGTTGATCCCGATCACCGGGCACCCGTACTTGACGGCGAGATCCATCACCTTGCAGATCTTCTCCGCGAAGACCTCCGAGAGCGAGCCGCCGAAAACGGTGAAGTCCTGGCTGAAGACGAAGACCTTGCGCCCGAAGACGGTGCCGTAGCCGGTGACGACGGCGTCGCCGTAGGGCCGGTTCGTCATCGAGTCGAAGTCGGGGTTGCGGTGGCGGA
Source organism: Candidatus Gaiellasilicea maunaloa (assembly GCA_024330215.1). Lineage (GTDB taxonomy): Bacteria > Actinomycetota > Thermoleophilia > Gaiellales > Gaiellaceae > Gaiellasilicea > Gaiellasilicea maunaloa. Next base: position 11,359 of record JANDLU010000092.1, on the reverse strand, counting down.
CGTAGCGGTCGAGCTCGACGAACGAGCCCGGGTCGAGAAGCTTCTCGACCCGCTCGCGCGCGAGCAGCTTGCCGCGCTCGCGCTGGCGCGCGACCGCCTTCTCCGTGCCGGCGTGCTCGGCCTGCTCGTTCAGCTCCTGCAGCCAGGCGAGCTTGGCCGCGGTCGTGTCGTGGAGCTCCGCCATCGCCGGTGAGCGTAACGGCGGAGAAGAGCTTGTGTTTCTCCAACACAAGCGCTCGTTGAACGGCTTGGTTATGCGCTCGAAGAAGTGCTTGTGTTGAACCAACACAAGCACTTCTTCGGCAACGCGGGTATCGTCGGGCCATGCCCGCGCTCGCCGGATTGCCGCGCCTGCTGCTCCGGCTCGAGGGAGCCGCCGTGCTCGCAGCGTCGCTCGTCCTCTACTTCGATCAGGGCTTCGGCTGGCTCCTGCTCGTGCTCCTCGCGCTCGCGCCCGACCTCGCGATGATCGGCTACGCGGCGGGAGAGCGCGTCGGCGCCGCGGCCTACGACCTCGTCCACACCGAGGCGCTGCCGATCGCGCTCGGGGTCGTCGGCGTGCTGGCCAACCGGAATCTCGCCGTTCAGCTCGCGCTGATCTGGCTCGCCCACATCGGGGCGGACCGTCTGCTCGGATACGGGCTCAAGTACCCGACGGGCTTCCGCGACACCCACCTCCAGCGCGTCTGATGGAGGCGCCGCTCGACCGCTCGACGATCTGGCCCTACGAGGACGGCGAGCCGGGGCCGTTCTACTACGCGCGCGCCGCGCACCCGAACGGCGTCGCTGCCGAGCGCGCTCTCGGCGAGCTCGAGGGCGGCGAGGCCGTCCTCTTCGCCTCCGGAACCGCCGCCACAACCGCGGTCGCGCTCGCCCTGCTCGAGCCCGGAAAGACGATCGCGCTCGCGGACGACGCCTACTACGGCACCGGCGTCACCCTCGCCGAGCTCGGCCGCTGGGGGCTCCGGCACGTGCTCTTCGACCAGACCGGGCCGCCGCCGGAGCCCGCCGACCTCGTCTGGATCGAGTCGCCCTCGAATCCGCTCCTGACCGTGCCCGACTTCGAGGCCGCCGCCGCGCACTCGGCGCCGGTTGTCTGCGACGCCACCGCCTCGACGCCGATCCATCTGCGCGCGCTCGAGCGCGGCTGCGACCTCGTCGTCCACAGCGCGACGAAGTACCTCGCCGGCCACCACGACGCCCTGCTCGGCGCCGTCGTCTGCCGCCGAGCCGAGGACGCCGGGCGCCTGCGCGCCTTCCGCAACGCAACCGGCGCCGTCGCGGGGCCCGACGCCGCCTGGCTCCTGCTCCGCGGCCTGCGTACGCTCGAGGTGCGGGTGCTTCGCCAAACGGAGACCGCGCAGGCGCTCGCAGAGCGGCTTGCCGCCGACCCCGCGGTGACGACCGTCCGCTACCCGGGCTTCGGCGGCCTCGTCTCGTTCGACGTCCCGGACGGTGACGCGGCGCGCCGCGTCGAGACCGGCACCGAGCTGATCGCGAACGCGACGAGCCTCGGCGGCGTCGCCTCCACGATCGAGACTCGTTTCCGCTGGGAGGGGACGCGCGTCCCGCCCGGACTGCTCCGCCTCAGCGTCGGGCTCGAGCCGGTCGAGGAACTCTGGGCCGATCTCCGGCAGGCTCTGGCGCGTGTCTGAGGAATACTTCTCGGCCACCCGCTGAAGGAAAGGGAGTCCACGTGTCATCTGTGCCAAGCGCCGGCGAAGGGAAGAATCCGGTGCGCGCCGCTCGTCCAGCGCTCGGCGAGACAACATGACGGCGAACGGCGACGCACCGCTCACCAGCGCCCAGCTCGAGCGGCTGCTCGGCGCGCTTCGCTCGGCACGCGACGGCGACTTCTCCGTTCGCCTGCGCGGCGCGGGCGCGTTCGGCGAGGTGGCTGCTGAGTTCAACGAGATGGTCGAGCGGAACCAGCGGATGGCACGGGAGCTCGTCCGCATCAGCAGGTCGATAGGCCGTGAAGGAAGGATCGCCGAGCGGGCGGTGTCGCCGGGCGGAGGCGACCACTGGGACGAGCAGACCGCAGCCCTGAATGTGCTGATCGACGAGCTCGTCCGCCCGATGACCGAGATCGCGCGCGTGCTCGACGCGGTCGCGAACGGCGATCTCACCCAGAAGATCGCGCTGAAGATGGAAGGTCAGGCGCTGAGGGGGGAGTTCCAGCGGATCGGGACGACGGTGAACCTGATGGTCGACCAGCTCTCGTCCTTCGCCGACGAGGTCACGCGCGTTGCCCGCGAGGTCGGGACCGAGGGTAGGCTCGGTGGCCAGGCGAAGGTCAAGGGCGTCGCCGGGACCTGGAAGGACCTCACCGACTCCGTCAATCAAATGGCCTCGAATCTGACGGGCCAGGTCCGCAACATCGCCGAGGTGACGACCGCGGTCGCAACCGGGGATCTCTCGAAGAAGGTGACGGTCGACGTCAAGGGGGAGGTGCTGGAGCTCAAGAACACCGTCAACACGATGGTCGACCAGCTCTCGACCTTCGCCGACGAGGTCACGCGCGTTGCCCGCGAGGTCGGGAGCGAGGGGACGCTCGGCGGCCAGGCGCAGGTCAGGGGCGTCAGCGGCGTCTGGAAAGATCTGACCGAGAACGTGAACACCCTCGCCGGCAACCTCACCGGCCAGGTCCGCAACATCGCGCTCGTCACGACCGCGGTCGCAAACGGCGACCTCTCACGGAAGATCACGGTCGACGCGCGGGGCGAGGTGCTCGAGCTGAAGGAGACCGTGAACACGATGGTCGACCAGCTCCGCGCCTTCTCCGCCCAGGTGACGCGGGTCGCCAAGGAGGTCGGGACCGAGGGCACGCTCGGCGGCCAGGCCACGGTCGAGGGCGTCAGCGGCGTCTGGAAGGACCTGACCGAGAACGTGAACACCCTCGCGGGCAACCTCACCGGCCAGGTCCGCAACATCGCGCTCGTCACCACGGCGGTCGCGAACGGCGATCTCTCGCGGAAGATCACCGTCGAGGTCAAGGGCGAGATGTTCGAGCTGAAGGAGACCGTGAACACGATGGTCGACCAGCTCCGCGCCTTCTCCGCCGAGGTGACGCGCGTCGCGAAGGAGGTCGGAACCGAGGGGCGGCTCGGCGGCCAGGCAACGGTCGAGGGCGTCAGCGGCGTCTGGAAGGACCTCACGGACAACGTGAACACGCTCGCCGGCAACCTCACCGGCCAGGTCCGCAACATCGCGCTCGTCACGACCGCGGTCGCGAACGGCGACCTCTCGAAGAAGATCACCGTCGACGCCGAGGGCGAGATCGCCCAGCTCAAGGACACGATCAACACGATGGTCGACCAGCTCGCGACGTTCGCTGCCGAGGTGACGCGGGTCGCGCGCGAGGTCGGCACCGAGGGCGCGCTCGGCGGTCAGGCTGAGGTGATCGGCGTCTCGGGCACCTGGAAGGACCTGACAGACAACGTCAACCTGCTCGCCGGGAACCTGACAGGCCAGGTGCGGGCGATCGCGGACGTCACGACCGCAGTCGCGCAGGGCGATCTCTCGCAGAAGATCACCGTCGAGGCGAAGGGCGAGATCGCCCAGCTCTCGGGGACGATCAACACGATGGTCGATCAGCTCTCGACGTTCGCGGCCGAGGTGACGCGCGTCGCGAAGGAGGTGGGCACCGAGGGCAAGCTCGGCGGCCAAGCCCGGGTCGAGGGAGTCTCGGGAACCTGGAAGAACCTGACCGACAACGTCAACCAGCTCGCGGAGACGCTGACGACGCAGCTCCGCGCGATCGCCGACGTCTCGACGGCGGTCACCTCCGGCGACCTGACCCGCTCGATCGCGGTCGAGGCGGCCGGTGAGGTCGCCGACCTGAAGGACAACATCAACCAGATGATCTCGAACCTGCGCGGCACGACCGAGCAGAACGCGCAGCAGGACTGGCTCAACTCGAACCTCGCCCGCTTCTCTGCGATGCTCCAGGGCCAGCGCGACGGAACGACGGTCGCGCGCCTCCTGATGAGCGAGGTGACGCCGCTCGTCGCGGCCCACCACGGCGCGCTCTACCTGACGGAAGGACTCGGCGGCGACGAGGAACCGGAGCTCGTATTGCTCGCGACCTACGGCTACAAGGAACGCAAGTCGATCTCGAACCGCTTCAAGCTCGGCGAGTCGATTGTCGGCCAGGCGGCGCTCGAGCGGAAGTCGATCGTGATCACGCAGGCGCCGGAGGACTACATCAAGATCACCTCGGGCCTCGGCGAGGCGGCTCCGACGAGCATCATCGTGATCCCGATCCTCTTCGAGGAGACCGTGCTTGCGGTGCTCGAGCTCGCGTCGTTCGCGCCCTTCACCGAGGTGCAGCAGACGTTCCTCGATCAACTCTCGGAGTCGATCGGCGTCGTCCTGAACACGATCCGGGCCAACTCGCGGACCGAGGAGCTGCTCGAGCAGTCCCAGTCGCTGACGCGGGAGCTGCAGAGCTCCTCCGAGGAGCTCCAGGCCCAGCAGGACGAGCTGAAGCGCTCGAACAGCGAGCTGGAGGCGCAGGCGCAGACTCTCCGCGCCTCCGAGGAGCTGCTCCAGACCCAGCAGGAGGAGCTCCAGCAGACAAACGAGGAGCTCGAGGAGAAGGCCGAGCAGCTCGAGCAGCAGAACCGACGGATCGAGGTCAAGAACGAGGAGATCGAGCTCGCGCGCGCCGCGCTCGAGGAGAAGGCCGAGCAACTCGCGCTCTCCTCCCGGTACAAGTCCGAGTTCCTCGCGAACATGTCGCACGAGCTGCGGACGCCCCTCAACTCGCTCCTCATCCTCGCGAAGCTGCTCGGCGACAATCCGGACGGGAACCTGACCGAGAAGCAGATCGAGTTCTCGAAGACGATCCACCAGGCCGGCTTCGACCTCCTCGGCCTGATCAACGACATCCTCGATCTCTCGAAGGTCGAGGCCGGGCGAATGGACGTAAACGTGGACGAGGTCTCGATCGCGGCGGAGCTCGCCGCGCTCGAGCGGGCGTTCGCGGCGATCGCCGAGGAGAAGGGAGTCGCGTTCGCGCTCGAGGTCGCGCCCGACGCGCCGACGGCGATCGGAACCGATCCCCAGCGCCTCCAGCAGGTGCTCAGGAACCTGCTCTCGAACGCCTTCAAGTTCACCGAGTCGGGGACGGTGACCCTTCGCGCGGGGCTCGCCGCCTCCGAGTTGCGCTTCGCCGGCGAGATCCTCGCCCACGCCGAGCAGGTGATCGCATTCTCGGTCGTCGACACCGGGATCGGGATCCCGGCCGACAAGCTGCGCCTGATCTTCGAGGCCTTCCAGCAGGCGGACGGAACGACGAGCCGCCGCTTCGGCGGCACCGGGCTCGGGCTCTCGATCAGCCGCGAGATCGCCCGGCTGCTCGGCGGTGAGATCCGCGTCGAGTCGGCGCTCGGCGAGGGGAGCACGTTCACCCTCTACCTGCCCGTCCGGTTCGTGGCCCAGGTGGCCGCGCCCACGGGCGCCGAGCTGCTGCGCGACCTCGACACCGGAATGGGCGTCAAGGTCGACCCTGCCGCGTCGACGAACGGCGGCGAGCCGGGACTCGAGGACGCCCTCGATCCGGGGCTGCTCCGGCCCTCCGAGGTCGACGACGACCGTGAGTCGATCGACGAGGGCGATCGCGTCGTCCTGATCGTCGAGGACGATCCGAGCTTCGCCCGCACGGAGCTCGCGATCGCCCGCGAGCGCGGCTTCAAGGGGCTCGTCGCGCTGCGTGGCGATACCGGCCTCGCGCTCGCCCGCGAGTTCCGGCCCGACGCGATCGTGCTCGACATGACCCTGCCCGGCCTCGACGGTTGGACGGTGCTCGACCGGCTCAAGCGCCACCCGGCGACACGCCACATCCCCGTCCACATCGTCTCCGGAGCCGACGAGAGCGGCCAGCCGGCGCTCCTCGCCGGAGCGGCGGCATTCATCTCGAAGCCGGCCTCGCTGGAGGAGCTGGAGCGCGTCTTCGGCGGGATCGAGACGTTCATCGACCGCGACGTGCGCCGCCTGCTCGTCGTCGACGACGACGAGACGCAACGTCAGTCGATCATCGAGCTCGTCGGCGGAGACGGCGATGTCGAGGTCGTCGCGGTCGGTTCGAGCGAGGCGGCGCTCGAGGCCCTCGAGGACGCGCCTGTGTTCGATTGCATGGTACTCGACCTGAAGCTGCCGAAGATGACGGGCTTCGACCTGCTCGAGAAGGTGAAGGGAGACGAGCGCTTCCGGCACCTCCCCGTGATCGTCTACACGGGCAAGGAGCTGACCCGACGCGAGGAGACGAAGCTGAAGCGCTACGCGGAGACGATCGTGGTCAAGGACGCGCGCTCGCCGGAGCGGCTGCTCGACGAGACCTCGCTCTTCCTCCATCGCGTCGAGTCGAAGCTGCCGATGGAGAAGCGCCGCATGCTCGAGCAGCTCCACAACACGGACTCGATCTTCGTCGGCAGGAAAGTGCTCGTCATCGACGACGACGTCCGCAACGTCTTCGCGCTCACGAGCGTCCTCGAGGCGAACGGGATGAACGTGATCTTCGCCGAGAACGGCCGCGACGGGATCGACTGCCTGATCGCGAACCCGGACGTCGACCTCGTCCTGATGGACGTGATGATGCCGGAGCTCGACGGCTACCAGACGACGAAGGCGATCCGGGAGCTGGCCCAGTTCGAGAAGCTGCCGATCATCGCGCTGACCGCCAAGGCGATGAGGGGCGACCGCGAGCGCTCGATCGCCTCCGGCGCCTCCGACTACATCACGAAGCCGGTCGACACCGATCAGCTGCTCTCGCTGCTGCGCGTGTGGCTCTACCAGTAGGCAGGCCGGAGGAGGAGTCCGGTCTCGAGCAAATCGAGGTCGACCTCCTTCTCGAGGGGATCTATCGCCGTTACGGATTCGACTTCCGCGAGTACGCGCCGGCCTCGCTCCGACGGCGGCTGCGGCGGCGGATGGACGGCGAGCGTGTCGAGACGCTCTCGGCGCTCCAGAGCCTCGTCCTCCATGACCCGCAGGTGATGGAACGGCTGTTGCTCGACCTCTCGATCAACGTTACCGCGATGTTCCGCGACCCGACCTTCTTCCTCGCCTTCCGGCGGCAGGTCGTACCGCTCCTGCGCACGTATCCGTTCTCGCGGATCTGGGTCGCCGGCTGCTCGACGGGCGAGGAGGTGTACTCGCTCGCGATCCTGCTCGCCGAGGAGAGGCTGTCGGAGCGGACGCGCATCTACGCGACGGACATCAACGAGGCCGTGATCGACGTGGCCCGGCTCGGGGTCTTCCCGCTCGAGAAGATGCAGGAGTACACTCACAACTACATCCGGGCCGGCGGCACGAGGGCGTTCTCGAAGTACTATGTCGCGCGCTACGACGGGGCCCAGTTCGCTCGCTCGCTGGTCGACAGCGTCGTCTTCGCCCAGCACAACCTCGCCTCGGATGCGGCCTTCAACGAGTTCAACGTGATCACCTGCCGGAACGTGATGATCTACTTCGATCGGCCTTTGCAGGATCATGTCCACCGGCTCTTCTACGAGAGCCTCGCGACCTTCGGGATCCTCGCGCTCGGCCAGAAGGAATCGATCGGGCAATCCCCGCACGAGGGCGCGTTCGAGGAGCTCGCCGCCGAGGAACGGCTCTATCGCAAGGTTCGGTAGCCGATGAGCTACGAGCTGATCGCGATCGGCGCCTCCTGGGGTGGTCTCCACGCGATGAGCGCGCTCCTCGACGGCCTCGCTCCGGAAGTCGATCCTCCGCTCGTGCTCGCGCAGCACCGTCGGGTGGACTCGCAGCGCGGCGCGCTCGCGGAGCTGCTCCAGAAGCATGTCGAGCGGCCGGTCCGAGAGCCCGACGACAAGGAGCCGATCGAGCCCGCTCATGTCTACGTCGCTCCGGCCGATTATCACCTCCTCGTGGAGAACGGCTTCTTCTCGCTCTCGACGGATGCGCGCGTCCAGTTCGCCCGACCCTCGATCGACGTCCTCTTCGAGTCGGTCGCCGCGGCATACGCCGAGCGCGCGATCGGGATCGTCCTCACCGGCGCGAACGAGGACGGCGCCCGCGGACTCGCCGCGATCAAGGCCGCGGGCGGGGCAACAGTCGTCCAGGATCCCGCCAGCGCCGAGCGGCGGTTCATGCCGGAAGCCGCGCTCGCGCTCGCCGGAGGAGCCGACGCGATCCTGCCGGTCGAGGAGATCCCCGGGTTTCTCTACGAGCTTTGCGTCGGAGCCCGCCGATGATCGCCCCTGTCCGCGCCAAGATCCTGTGTGTCGACGACACGCCGGAGAACCTGTTGGCGCTCGAGGCGATCCTCGAGCCGCTCGGACAGGAGCTCGTGCGGGCAGCCTCCGGCGAGGAGGCGCTGCGCCACCTGCTCGGAGACGAGTTCGCGCTGATCTTGCTCGACGTGCAGATGCCGGGCCTGGACGGCTTCCAGACCGCGGATCTGATCAAGCAGCGCGAGCGGACGCGGCACGTCCCGATCATCTTCCTGACCGCGATCTCGAAAGATGCGGAGAACGTCTTCAAGGGCTACGAGTCCGGCGCCGTCGACTACCTCCTGAAGCCGTTCGATTCGGACGTGCTGCGCACGAAGGTGGCCGTGTTCGTGGAGCTCTGGCAGAAGACCGGCGAGCTCCGCCGACAAGCAGAGCTGCTGCGAGAGCAAGAGCTCGCCGCGCTCGAGCAGGCAAGTGAGGCACGCTACCGCTTCCTCGGCGACTCCATTCCCCAGCAGGTGTGGACTGCGCTCCCGGACGGCAACCTCGACTACGTCAACGAGCGGGTGATCGACTACTTCGGACGGAGCTTCGAGGAGCTGATCGGCCAGGGCTGGAACGACGTCGTCCATCCCGAGGACCTCCCCGGCTGCCTCGCGCGCTGGAGCTCGTCGCTTACGAGCGGCGAGCCGTACGAGTTCGAGTTCCGGGTTCGGGGCGGGGACGCCTGGCGGTGGCATCTGGCCCGAGCCGTCGCGATGCGCGACGAGAACGGCGCGATCGTCAGGTGGTTCGGTACGAGTACGGACATCGACGACCGTCGCACGGCCGAGGATCGCCAGCGCTTCCTCACCGAGGCCGGCTGGGTGCTCGGCAGCTCGCTCGACTACGAGCGCACGCTCGCAGACGTCGCCCAGCTCGCCGTCCCGCGCGTGACCGACATCTGCACCGTCGACGTGCTCGTCGACGGCAGGCTCGAGCGGCTCGCGCTCGCCCACGTCGATTCGCGGAAGGCCCTCCTCTTGCGCGAGCTCGAGGAGACGTCACTCGCAGCGGACGCCACGGAGGCCGGCGCGCTCGCAATCCGCGAGGGGAGGCCGATTCTCGTCTCGGAGCTGAGCGACGAGCAACTCTCGACATTCGCGCGCAACGAACGTGAGCTCGAGATCCTGCGCTCGCTCGAGCTGCGCTCCTACATGTCCGTGCCGCTCCTCGCCCGCGGCGAGGTCTTCGGCGCGATCACGCTCGTGGCATCCTCCGACTCCGGCCGGAGGTACACCGAGAACGACCTCGCAGTCGCGCAGGAGCTGGCTCGTCATGCGTCGATCGCGATCGACAACGCGCGGCTCTACGAGCAGGCGGAGCGTCGAGGCCGGGCCGCACGCGTGCTCGAGGCGATCGGCGACGGTGTCGTTCTGGTCGACAGGGCCGGGATCATCCAGCTCTGGAACGCAGCCGCGACGGCGATCACCGGTCTTTCGGCTCGAGCCGTCACCGGCCGGCCGATAGTGGACGTGGTTCCCGGCTGGGTCGAGCTCGAGCCGCGCATCCCGGTAGCCGGCAGCCCGGGCGATCGCGTGCGCGCGGAGACGATCCCCGTCGAGCTCGGCGGCCGCGAGCTGTGGATCTCGGGCTCCGGGGTGGGCTTCGACGAGGGCGTCGTGTACGCATTCCGCGACCTGACGGAGGAGCGGGCGCTCGAGGAGCTGAAGGCGGAGTTCGTCGCGACCGTCTCGCACGAGCTGCGGACACCGCTCGCCGCGATCTACGGATCCGCGCAGACGATCCGACGGACCGACATCGATCTCGACGGTGAGATTCGCAACGAGCTGCTCGGCGTGATCGCGACCGAGTCGGATCGTCTCGCTGCGATCGTCAACGACCTCCTGCTCGCGAGCCACCTCGATTCGGGCCGGCTGCCGGTCTCGATCGAGCGCTGCGACGCCCTGGAGGTCGCGACCGCGGTCGTCGACACCGCCCGAGTCCATGCTCCGGAATCGATCGAGCTGGCGCTCCAGGCGCCGAAGCGACTCGCGCCGGTCGCCGCCGACCGGGGACAGCTCCAGCAGGTGCTCGTCAACCTCGTCGACAACGCGATCAAGTACTCGCCCGATGGAGGCACGGTGGCGCTCCGCATCGGCCGGGCCGACGCACAGATCAGGTTCGCCGTCGCCGACCACGGACTCGGGATCCCGGCCTCGGAGCACCGCAGGATCTTCGAGAAGTTCTATCGCCTCGACCCGGACATGACCCGCGGGATCGGCGGCACCGGCCTCGGCCTCTACATCTGCCGCGAGCTCGTCCGCCGGATGGACGGCTCGATCTGGGTCGAGTCGCAGCCCGGCAAGGGCTCGACGTTCGTCGTCGAGCTGCCCGCCGCCGAGCCGACGAAGCCGAGCTCGCCCGCGCGCCAGAGACCCGCCCGGAACTCGGCGCAGTCGCGTTAGACCCGGCGGCTCGCCGCTCGGTCCATGTTTGAGCAGGGTGGATCGGGGGACAGTTTTCGATATGCGCGTGACGAAACTGCGGCTCGCGGCGCTTGTGTCGACCCTCGGCAGCCTGGCCGTGCCGACTGTCGCGGCGGCCGGCGACGGCATCGTCTCCGCTTCGCCTGTGCAAGCGGCGGCGCCGATCGCTGAGGGCGCACTTCCGATTGCGGAGGCGGCGGCTCCAATAACCCAGGCGGCTCCGATCACCCAGCCCGCAGCACCCGTCGCGCAGGCCGCAGCACCCGTCGCGCAGGCCGCAGCACCCGTCGCGCAGGCCGCAGCTCCGGTCGCCGAGGCCGCGGCGCCCGTCGTCGCAGACGCAGCAGCGCCCGTCGCTGAGATTGCAACTCCGGTCACGCAGGCCGCAGCGCCGATCGTCGCAGAGGCTGCAGCCCCGGTCGTCGGGGTCGGCTCCGACGTCGTCGAGGCCGCCGCGCCGATCATTCAGGCAGCCGCGCCCGTAACGGCCGCGGTGACGCCCGTTGCCGCGCCTGTCGTCCAGGCGGTCCGACCGGCCGTGCAGACGGTCGACCGCGCCGTCCAGCCGGTCACCGCAAGCGCCATGCCGATCGTCAGATCCGGCGCCGAGACGGCCGCGATCGTGGGCAAAACCCTCTCGGCTGAGGCTGTTGCACAAAGCCTCGGAGCGGGGTTTTTCTGTTGCTCGGGCGGTGC
>JANDLU010000091.1 GCA_024330215.1 Candidatus Gaiellasilicea maunaloa | reverse complement strand
GCCTCGAACGCTCCCAGCCGGAGCGGACGAGGCCGGAGGGACCGCCGTCAAGTTCTACGAGCTACGGGACAACCTCGCCGACCGACTCCTCGTCCCAGAGCCGGCCGACCGCTGCGAGCCGATCGGCCCGCTCGTCAGCGGGCAACGTCGCGATCGAAGACTGCGTTCCGACGCCCTCCACAAGCTCATCGCGCGGGAAAGCGCGAAACCAGCTGAAGCTCGCCTCCTCGAGCACTCCGAAAAGCTCGCTGCGCTCGAGCGACGCGGTCGGCTCGCCGGCGTCGCCGAATGGAGGGAGCAGGTGGTAGAGCCGAGCCACCAGCGCGTTTGGTCGTCCCAGAGATTCGAGAGCAGCCCGATCGTCCCGCCTGGCCGCAACACGCGAGCGATCTCCGGCAGGGCGAGCGCGGCGTCGAACCAGTGGAATGCCTGCCCGGCTGTGACGGCGTCCACCCGGCCCGCCGGGATGGGAATCAGCTCCGCGGCACCTTCCAGCGCTTCGACGCTCGGAAGCGCCCGCCGGAGCTGCGCGATCATCTCGGACGAGGGCTCGACGGCGATCACGTCGTGGCCGAGGGCGACGAGCGAGCGGTCAGCTTTCCGGTTCCGGCGCCGAGGTCGAGGATCCGGCGGGGCTCGTCGCCGACGACCCAGCGCACGGCCGCCTCGGGATAGAGCGGCCGGGTTCGCTCATAGGCGTCGGCGTTGGCCCCGAAGGAGCGAGCACGCACGGATCAATCGGCCTCGTGGCTCAGACGCGGCCTCGCAGCGAGCGGATCGCCTCGACGTAGGTACGGGTCTCGTCGTACAGCCCGTGCTCGCGCACGGCCTTTGCACCTTGGTAGTAGGCGGCGAGCGCAAGCCTCTCGTCGCCCCGAAACTCGCGCAGGAGGTGGCGTAGGAAGACCACGCCGATCCGGATGTTGCCTGCGGTCGTCCTCGGCACAGTCGTCCCCAGCAAGACGGTCTCGACGAAGTCCCACGTCGGTGGAGTCACCTGCATCACGCCGAGCGCGCCGGCGGAGGAGACGACATGTGGCTGGAATCCCGACTCCATCCAGGCGAGCGCTCGCGCGAGCGAGGGATCGACGCCGTACTGAGTCGCCGTGGCGGTGATCGTCGCCCGCACCGACGAGGGCGGCGCCGCGAGCGGCGCGGCGGCCACCCGAGGAATCCGCAGCCTGGTTCCGATCAGGAGCGGCCGGGCCGGATCGAGCCGGTTCGTGCTCGCGAGCGAGCGGAGCGACGTCCCGTGGCGCTCGGCGATCGCGGTCAGCGAGTCGCCCGCCCGGACGACGTAGCGGCGCTCGGGCAAGCGCGTGCTGCGGGAGGCTCCGCCGAGCGCGCGGAGGGTCGCCGGCCCGGCGATTCCGTCAATCGCGAGGTTCGCGAGTCGCTGGAACCGGCGCACGGCGAGGTCGGTCTCCTCCCCGAAGTACCCGTCGATCACGCGCCCGACTCCGTACCGGGCGAGCAGGTACTGGAGCACCGAGACATCCAGGCCGACCCGGCCCTGGACGAGCGTCCGCTTCCCGTAGAGCGGCTTCCCGAGCCGGCCGAGCGCCCGCCGCGTCGTCGCGCCCGGCACCCCGTCGACTGCCAACCGGCTCGAGCGTTGAAAGGCACGCACCGCAGTCGCCGTCCCCTGTCCCGAGACGCCGTCGATTGGTCCGAGGTAGAAGCCGTAGGCACGTAACGCGACCTGCAGACCGGCGATCTGAGGGTTGGCGGACTCTGCGGGCGCGACGAGCACGAGCGCGACGGCAGTAACGACGAGGGTCGATCGAAAGCGCACGGATCTGCATATTTCGCTCGGGGGAGGCCCCTTCCTTCTCGATTCCGGCCATGCTGGGTTGTCTGTCGGGCGACTGTTGAGGCGTCTGTCAGACGCAAGTCCGATCAACCTGCATGCGTCCTTCCGGACTACTAATCAGTAGTCTAGTAGACTACTTCGATGATCGACGATCTCAACCCCTTCATCTACTCCCACCCACTCGCAGCCGAGGACGTGATCGACCGGGACGACGAGACGCACGAGCTGCTGAAGAAGGCGGTCGGAGGACACTTCGTCCGGCTCTATGCGCCGAGGAAGTACGGAAAGACGAGTCTGCTCCTGAAGGCGCTCGAGGACGGGGCGCGAGCGGAGGGCCTCGTTCCGATCCACGTCGATCTCTACCGGGCGATCTCCCTGGCGGACGTCGCCGTCAGGTTCGAGCGGGCCTACTCCCAGCAGCTCAAGGGCGCGATCCGCGGCAAGATCGACTCGTTCCTGAAGACCACCGGAGTCGGGCTCTCCCTGGGCGCCTACGGGATCAGCGCCCGCCTGCAGCTCGACTCCAAGGCCGATCCGCTGCCCGCTCTGCACACGCTGCTCGCGCTCCCACTGGAGCTGGAGAAACACGGCGGCTATCGAGCGTTCATCGTCCTCGACGAGTTCCAGGACATCGACAAGATCCCCGGCCTCGACGGCCTGATCCGAAGCCACATCCAGTATCACGGCTCCGTCGCGTCCTACGTCTTCGCCGGCTCGGAGCCCGGCCTGATGAAGCAGCTCTTCGAGAGCCGGGATCGTCCGCTGTACGGATCGGCCGTGCCGATGCGACTCGGCCGCCTCGCCGACGAGGACATTGCCGCATACGTGGTCGAGCGCTTCCGGGAGACGGGCCGCGAGGTCGGCGAGGCGCTGAACCCGCTCCTCGAATCGGCCGACGGGCATCCGAAGCAGGCGATGCTCCTCGCGCATCTCGTCTGGGAAGAGGTCGCGCAGGGCGAGACAGCGACCTTCGCGGACTGGGAGACGGCGCACGAGGCCGCTCTCGACGAGCTGGACGCCGAGTTCGAGGCGCAGTGGCGCGGGCTCGACACGTCCCAGCAGAAGACTCTGAGGGCGCTCGTCGACGGCGGCGGCTCGCCGTACCGGACGGACGTCCTGCGCCGGCTCAGTCTGACCAAGGACATGGTGCGGAAGGCGCTCCCCCGGCTGCTGGCGGCCGCCGAGATCGAGCTCCACGAGCGGAAGTACGTGATCGTCGACCCGCTCTTCGCGGAATGGATCGGCCGGCCGGCGCTCCAGCGTGCCAGTGGGTGAGCAAGGTGGGCGGTGAGGGGCTCGAACCCCCGACCCCCTGGGTGTAAACCAGGTGCTCTCCCAACTGAGCTAACCGCCCGTGTGCACGAGCCTACCGCTCGCGCTCGCGAGTATCCTGCTCGAGCCGCCCCCATCGACTAGCGGCCTAGGTCACCACCCTTTCAAGGTGGCTGCACGGGTTCGAATCCCGTTGGGGGCATAGATTCCGCTTTGCCGGGCCTTGCCTCGTGTGGCTGCCGCAGTCACGCTTGGAGCGTGGAGACCGAAGTCATCGGCCGCGAAGCAGAGCTCGAGCGGATCGAGCGCTGGCTCGAGGGGCCGCGTCCGTCGATGCTCCTGATCGAGGGCGAAGCAGGGATCGGCAAGACGACCCTCTGGCGCGCCGCAGTGGCGGGCGCGGAGCGACGCGGAGCCCGACTGCTCACCTGCGCACTCGCGGAGAGCGAAGCGCGGCTGGCGTTCGCCGGCTTGTCCGACCTCGTCCGCCCGCACCTCGGCCACGCGGTGTCCGCGCTGGCGCCTCCGCAGGCGCGGGCGCTCGAAGCGGCGCTCCTACTCCGTGACGCCACGGAGGGCCTGCCCGACGAGCGCGCCGTAGCGTTCGGCTTCCTCGGCCTGCTCGCCGAGCTGTCCCGCCAGGGGCCGGTCGTCATCGCTGTGGACGACCTGCAGTGGCTGGATGCGTCATCGATCGCGGTACTGCGCTTCAGCGCACGAAGGCTCAGCTCGGAACCAGTCGGGCTCCTCGTCGCCCGTCGGGTCGAAGCCGGTTCCGACGGGCATCCGCTCGAGGTCGCCTTGGCGCTCGACAATGTCGAGCTCATCAAGGTCGACTCACTCACGCTCGGAGCCCTGCACCGTCTGCTGCGAGTCCGACGCGGGCGGCCGCTGACACGACCCCTTCTGAGCCGCGTCCACACCGCGTCGAACGGCAACCCGCTCCACGCCATCGAGCTCACTCGTGCTCTCGATCAGGCGGCGGTCGGTGAGCGCCGATCGCTTCCAGGCCTTCTGCGTGCGCGAGTCTTGGCTCTGCCGCTCGAGTCCCGGCGCGGCCTCGCGCTTGCAGCCGCGTCTTCCGACCTGTCGACCTCGACTCTCTCCCGGGCGCTCGGGACGGACATCGTTCGACAACTCGAGGCCGCAGTGGAAGCCGAGCTCGTCACGATCGAGGCCGGCCGCGTGCGCTTCACGCATCCGCTGGTCGCCTCCGTCGCCGAAGACACGGTTGGCGAAGACGGCGTGCAACTTCTGCACCGAGCTCTTGCCGAGACCTCCGTCTCGGCCGAAGACCGCGCTCGACACCTCGGGCGTGCCACGACCATGCCTGACCGCGACGTCGCGCAGGCGCTCGAGGACGCGGCGCGAGACGTGCGCAGGCGTGGAGCGCGCTCGGTGGCCGCGGAGCTCTTCGAGGCGGCCGCTCGGCTCACCCCCGGTGGAGCCGACGGCGACCGAGGTAGACGGGCGCTTGCGGCGGCATGGGTGACGTTCGAGGCAGGCGACTCACAGCGCGCGGAGGAGGTCCTGACGCGACTCGTGGACGACCTCCCTGAGCAAAACGCGCGGTGCGAGGCGCGCTGGCGCCTCGGTACGGTGCTCGATGAGACGGGTCGCTGGCGCGCGGCGATGGCTCTCTGGACGGACGCGCTCGCGGCGACGGACGACCCGAGCCTCCAGGCGGAGATCGGCCGCGCCATGGCGATCACGACGATCTATACGGGGACGGCCGAGGACGCGGCTCGGTTCGCGGACGACGCTGTAGTCGCTGCCGAGAGGTCAGGAGACAGGAGGCAGCTCGCGTATGCGCTTGCCGCGCGAGCGTTCATAGCGGTGACGTCGGGGGACGAGGAGTATCGTCCGACGATCGAGCGGGCGCTCGCCCTCGAGGGTGGGGCCGAGGGAGGCTTCGGCGAGTGGTCGCCGACGGCCGTGGCCGCTGAGTGCGCGAGACACACGGGAGATATCGAGGGCTCCAGGAGCTACTACGCCTACGTGCTCGACCGTGCCGTCGAGCAGGGGGATGCAAACGTCGAGCAATGGGCTGCATTTGGGCTTGCGCAGGGGGATCTGCTCGCGGGCGAGCTCGGCCGAGCCGATCGGCTGGCGGACATGGTGGTCGAGTTCGCAGAGCAAACCGACGTCATGCGGATCCCGTCCCTGACGCTTCGGGCCAACGTCGACGCACACCTTGGCCGAGTGGCCGCAGCACGGAAGCTCTTGGCCCCGGCAATGGAGCTCGCCTCAGCTGAAGACGAGGCGGCACACCTCTACAACGCCTGTGTCGTTTCGGGATTCGTCTCGGTCTGCGAGAACGACGTGACAGAGGCTGCGGCTCACTACGGTCGCGCTCGGGAGCTGGCAGCCGACCTGGGGCTCGGCCACGCGACGGCGATGCGCGCGTTCCTGTACGAGGCCGAGGCCGCTGCAGCCGCCGGGCTCCTCGAGCAAGCCGACCAGGCGCTCGCGGCTTTCGATCGCGCCGCCGGATCGCGGCCGATCGCCTGGGCGACCGTCATTCACGGCCGGGCCGTGGGCGCGCGGCGAGCCGCCATCGGCGAGCTCTCCGAAGCCGGGACACTCCTCGATCACGCCCTCGAGGCAGACGAGGGCATCATGCGGATCGAGCGCGGTCGCACGCTCTTGCTGCTCGGCACGGTGCGCCGCCGCGCGCGCGAGCACTCCGCGGCACGCACGGCACTCGATCGGGCGCTCGCGATCTTCGAAGCTGTTGGAGCAACTCCGTTCAGCACGCGTGTTCGCCTCGAGCTCGCACGCATTCCGGGAAGACGCACGACCGATCCAAAGCTGCTCACTGACGCCGAGCGCCGGATCGCCGAGCTCGTCGCGACGGGTCGCTCGAACAAGGAAGTCGCAGCAGCCCTCGTCCTGAGCGTGAAGACGATCGAGGTGACGCTGACTCGGGTGTATCGAAAGCTCGGCGTCCGCTCCCGCGCCGAGCTTGCCCGCGGCTGGGACGGCCCCACGGAAGAGCCCACGAAACAGTAGGGAAACCTCTGTTTCGACCTTGCGGCCTCGGCCCTAGCGTGGACGCATGCCGAGCTTTCTCGTGGAGACGTACGCACCCGAACGTCGGACGAACGGTCTCCCCGACCTGAGCGCGACCGCCCAGGCGGCGGCAAGCACCGGCGCAGCAGCGGGGCTCGACGTCCGTCATGTGCGGAGCTTCGCGACCCCGGGCGACGAGGTGTGCTTCCACGTCTTCGAAGCGCCGTCCCTGGAGGCGGTCGCTTCGATGAGCAAGCTCGCATGCCTCGATCACGAGCGGATTACGGAGGTCATCGAATGACACGTCTGCGTTGGCTCGGCTCTGCGGGAGCTCTGGCAGCGGCGGTGCTCCTCGCCGCACCCCTTGCCGCGAGTCCGGACGCGATCCCGGACGGCAACCTCGTCCGGAACCCTGGTGCCGAGGAGAGTCCCGGGGCCCTCTTCGACACGGTGGTCGCGCCCGCCGGGTGGACGACGACCGGCTCGCTCTCCGCTTGGAGCTACGGCGCGCTGGGAGACAGGCCGGACAAGGCTTTCGCCCGGTCGATCGGCGGCGGAGAGACCTTCTTCTCCGGCGGCCCAGGCGGCATAGCGGGACAGCCGACCGCGACCCAGAGCATCGACGTGTCGGGCGCCGCTATCGAGATCGACGCCGGCGGCGTCGCAGCGAGACTGAAGGCGCATATCGGCGGCTACACCGTCTCAGAGGATCTCTTGCGCATCGATGCGGTGTTCCTCGACCGCTCGGGCACGCGCCTCGGTGGGGTCCGCATCGGCCCGGTGAATCGCGAGGATCGGAAGCGGCAGACGACGCTGCTCGAGCGCTCGGCAACGGCAAACGTTCCCAAGGGCACGCGGCGAATCGACGTCGTGATCTCGGTCACGGTCGACAACAACGGGAAGAACCACGCGTACGCCGACAACATCTCGCTCACGCTGGGCAAGGCGTCGCCGCCGACGGCCGGCAAGTCGACGCTGACCGCGGCCTGCGTGGGCAAGACGCTCGTGGCCACGGTACGCCCTGCGAAAGGGGCCGCCGTGAGCTCGGTCACGTTCCTCGTCAACGGCACGCCCGTCGCGATCGACAGGAAGGCGCCGTTCGTCGCGCGGATAGCGACGGCCGGCCTGGCCGCACAGCTCAAGGTCACAGCCCGTGTACAGGCGGGCGGGAAGAGCAGCGCGCTGACCAAGTCCATCCGTCGCTGCTGAGCGGCCGCGAGCGACGAGTGTCCACCACCCCAGAGGAGGCTCACATGACGAGAAAGCACTCCGAGGCGAAAGTCCCACGCAAAGGCGCGGCATGATGCTCGCAGCGCTGGGACTGCTCGCGAGCCTGTCCCTCGCCGCCGTCTTCGCGGCAGCAGGGATTGCGAAGCTGGCCGACCACTCCGGAACACGGACGGCTGTACGGGAGTTCGGCGCCCCGCGATGGCTCGTCGGACCGCTGGCCCGTGTGCTTCCCCTCGCCGAGCTGGCGGTGGCAGTCCTCGTGCTCCCCGCTTCCACCAGGTCGCTGGGAGTCGGGGGCGCTCTAGTGCTCCTCGTCGTGTTCTCGGCCGCGATCGCCACGAGCCTCGTCCGTGGCCGAACACCTGACTGTCACTGCTTCGGTCAGCTCCACTCCTCCCCGGCAAGCTGGAGGACCCTCATGCGCAACGGCATCCTCGCCGGCTTTGGGGTGCTGGCCGTGACCGGGGGCATCGCTGGCGAGACGCCGAGCGTCGCCTGGGTGGCCGGGCTTGCCGGAGCCGAGATTGCCGTGCTGGCGCTCGGCGGCGCGACGGCGGTAATCGCCGTTTTGGGCACACTCGCCTTCGTCTCGCTCATGCGCTCTTACGGTGGGGCTCTCCTCCGTCTGGAGGCGATCGAGCGGCGACTGACGGACGCGGGGATCGAGCTCGAGGAGGAGGATGTCCCACCGGAACTCGGTCACGAGCCGGGCACGCCGGCGCCCGCATTCGCAGGTGTCGACGTGAGCGGAAAGTCTGTCTCGCTGGACGACCTGCTCTCGCCCGAGCTCCCGCTCCTGCTGCTCTTCACGAGCCCGACCTGCGGGCCTTGCGATGCGCTTCTACCCGACATCGCGGCTTGGCAGGCCGAGCACGCAGACCGTCTTACAGTGGCGATCGCCGACGGTGGTGACCGAGACGCAAGCCTCGCTAAGGCGCAGGAGCACGACCTCGAGCGCGTGATCGTGGATCACGAGCTCGTGATCCACGAAGCGTACGACGCGGGCGGCACGCCGAGCGCGGTGCTCGTGGCGCCTGATGGGACGATCTCGAGCTACGTCGCTCCCGGCGCAGAGTGGATCGAGCGGCTGCTCGAGAGTGTGCTCACCGCGGGTGCGGACGGCGAGGAGCAGGGTCTGCCGGTCGGGTCTCCGGCGCCGGATCTGAGCCTCTCCACGCTCGAAGGGGGAGCAGTCTCGTTCGCAGCGACGGCGGAGGAGTCGCTTGTCCTCTTCTGGAACCCGGAGTGCGGGTTCTGCAGCTCCATGCGCGACGACCTGCTCGCCTGGGAGCGCCACCCGCCGGTAGGCTCGCCACGGCTCATCGTCGTCTCGTCCGGCAACGAGACAGCGACGCGGGCGGAGGGCTTCTCCTCGACCGTCGTCCTCGATCCGGGGTTCGACGCGGGCACGGCGTTCGGGGCCGGCGGTACGCCGATGGCCGTCCTCCTCGACTCTGGTGGCCGCGTCGCGTCACCTCCTGCGGCGGGCGCGGAGGCCGTCTTCACGCTGGCAGGCGGCCGCGGACGAGTCGATTCGCCGAGACTCGATCACGAGAGGGAACGCGTCGCCCCGTGAGCAGCCGGTTCGACGATCTGGCCCGCACGCTCGCGACCCCAATGCCGCGTCGCCGGGCTCTTCGGCTCGCCGCCGCTGCACTCGCCGCGGTCGCTCTCCCCGGAGTTGGCGCGCGGCCTGCGCGTGCAGGGTTGACGAGCGTTGCCGGGGGGTGCCCACCGGGAGGTCAGAAAACGTGCGCCGAGCAGTTCGGCAAGGACATCTCCGAGTGCTGCAGCCGCCCGATCCCCGGTAGTGGGAACTACACCTGCTGCCCGCCCGGGCAATGCTTCTACACCGCGACGACGAACACCTGTTGCCCGAAGGACTTCCAGTGCGGCAAGGGAGGGTGCTGCAGCGAGGGCGAGCGATGCGTCAACGAGAAGTGCGTGAGGTGCGATTCGGACAAGGTCTGCGGGAAGGAGTGCTGCGAGGAGAGCGAGACCTGCGTCAACGCCGCGAAGAGCCTGTGCTGCGTGAAGACCTGGAACCACTGCAAGGTCGCCGGCGCCGCAGGCCCTGCCGGCGGCGTCGTCAAGTGCTGCCCGCCCCGGCACGAATGCTGCACCAACAGAACGACGAAAACGGTGACGTGCTGCGACGCCCAGCACCCGTGCGTGGACGGCAGGTGTAGATGCGCGAAGGATGAGACGAAGTGCGGGGACGGCAAGTGCTGCAAGAAGGACAAGGAAGTCTGCTCGCGCGGAACGTGCTGCCCGAAGGGAAGGGAGAACTGCGGCGACGGGCGCTGCTGCGAGAAGGGCAAGTGCTGCGGGAAGGATTGCTGCGGAAAGGGCGAGTTCTGCGCATCCTCGATCGCCTATTCGAAGCCGAAGGTGTGCTGTACGAGCAACCGGATCATCGTGGCGCCATCCGGCAAGCCGGTGTGCTGCCCGAGGGGCACCCTGCCCAACGACTCGGACACCGGGTGCTGTCCACCGGGAAACGCGAGCTGCTGCGGCGACGAGCTTGCGTGCCTGGGTGGCTTCATCTGCGTGCGGGGCACGTGCCAGAAAGTCGGCTGACGGAGTCGAGAGCAGCCGGCGCCCGGTTCCTGCCGGTTGGCTCGCC
Source organism: Candidatus Gaiellasilicea maunaloa (assembly GCA_024330215.1). GTDB lineage: Bacteria > Actinomycetota > Thermoleophilia > Gaiellales > Gaiellaceae > Gaiellasilicea > Gaiellasilicea maunaloa. The sequence continues at coordinate 3,019 of JANDLU010000091.1, read as the reverse complement.
GCACGTCACGGCCCCGCTCTCGCTACCCGCGAAACAGTAGGGGAACCTCTGTTTCGGTGCGCGCGGCGGCGTCCTACGGTGACCTGCATGAGTCAACGAGAGGAGAAGCGATGAACAACAGGAGCGTTGCAAGGCTCGCCGTGCTCGCGGTGGCTGTCGGCACGCTTTGGCCGGCTGCCGCCGCTCCCGCATCGGTGTCTGCCACCGACGCGGCCTGCGGCACGTTCAACGGACCGGGCTGGACTCGCGTCGATCCGACGGCGCGGCCCGTGAACCAGAGCGGCACCGCCTGGAGGGTGATCGCGCGGGGCGTCTCGTGCTCCTTCGCGAAGGCCGAGGCGAAGAGGCTCGTCAAGACGCCGTTCAAGGGCGAAGCGGCAACGAAGCTCAAGAGCCCCACGGGTTGGGCGTGCGTCGCGGGCGGCGGCTACGGAGGTGGAGGCAAGGGTACGTCCGGGTCCTGCAGCAAGGGCTCGAAGTGGTTCGGCTGGGGCCCTGCGACGCCGGCTTGAGGAGGACATTCGCACAGAGCACGAGCGGCGGGCTGGAGCAGACAGAGAAAGGCGAACCCTGCTTCCCGCCCGCCGCGGACGCCTGGAAGACCGTGCAGGTTGCTTCGATCACCGTTGGGAGCATCGTCGTCCACCGCCGCGGCTACGCTCGCCGGATGGACGAGCGTGACGACCGCTACGGCTTTCCGGAGGCGAAGGGTGCGAGTTCGCCATCGCACGAGCCGTCGCGCTCGGTGCTCGCGGCTGCCGGAGCCGCCCTCGTCGCGGCTATCGTCGGCGGCGTCCTCTGGGGCTTGATCGTGAAGCTCTCCGACTACGAGATCGGGATAGTCGCGTGGGCGATCGGCTTTCTCACCGGCAGCGCGGTCGTCTTCGCGACCGGCGGCGCCAAGGGACAGCGGCTGCAGGCACTCGCGGTGGTCGCCGCCCTCCTCGGGATCCTCGTCGGCAAGTACCTGAGCTTCGCCTTCGCGATCCAGGAGGAAGCGGAGTCGTTCGGAGCGAGCATCGGCCTCGCCTCCGGCGAGATGCGGACGCTCTTCCGGGAGAACCTCGACGAGGTCTTCGGGCTCTTCGACCTGCTCTGGATGGCCTTCGCGGTCTACACGGCGTGGAAGATCCCGCGACTCGAGCCGCTGGAGCCGACGGTCGGGCCGCCGGCCCCCTAGCTCAACTCTCTAGATCGCGCAGGAAGCGCGGCCGTTCTTGACGAGGTACTGCTGGTGGTACTCCTCGGCGGGCCAGAACGGGGTCTCGTCGGTCACGATCTGAGTCGCGATCGGCTTGCGGAAGCCCGACTGCGCCCGCTCGAGCGACTCGCGCGCAGTCTCCGCTTGCTCGGGCGAGTGGGTGAAGATCGCGGAGCGGTACTGCGTGCCGACGTCCCAGCCTTGGCGATTCTTCTGAGTGGGATTGTGCAGCTTCCAGAACCGATCGACGAGGTCGTCGTACGAGACCTCAGCCGGATCGAAGGTGACCTCGACCGCCTCGGCGTGTCCGGTTCGGCCGCTGCAGACCTCCTTGTAGGTCGGGTCGACGGTCGAGCCGCCGATGTAGCCGACCTCCGCATGCTTGACGCCCGGCGTATTGCGGAACTCGATCTCGACGCCCCAGAAGCAGCCGGCCGCGAACGTGGCCTTCTCCAGTTGCTCGTTCATGAGCGGTCCAGATCGAGCGAGCAGGAGTTGATGCAGAAGCGCTGGCCGGTGGGGCCGGGCCCGTCCGGGAAGACGTGGCCGAGATGGCCGCCGCAGGCCGCGCACATGACCTCGGTGCGGGCCATTCCCCAGCTTCGATCGGTCTCCGTGACGACGCTCTCGAGACCCGCGGGCTCGACGAAGCTGGGCCAACCGGTTCCGGAGTCGAACTTCGCTTCCGAGCGGAAGAGCTCGGCACCACAGCCGGCGCAGCGATAGACACCGGGGTCCTTCATGTCGTTGTACTCACCGGTGAACGCGCGCTCCGTACCCTTGCGACGAAGGATCTCGTACTGCTCGGTCGTAAGCTCGGCACGCCACTCGGCATCTGTTTTCTCGATCTTCGTAGTCATGGAAAGCAGGGTAGCCGGTGACCTCTTACGTCCCGGTTAAGCCTCCGGTAGGACGAATGCGGCGATCGCCACGAAGTGCGTGATGGCGGCGCCGATCACGAGCAGATGGAAGATCTCGTGATAGCCGAAGACGTGCGGCACCGGATTCGGCCGCTTGAGCGCGTAGGTGACAGCCCCGATCGTGTAGAGCGCACCTCCGACGAAGACGAGCACCGCCGGCGCGATTCCGAAGCTCACGAGCTCCGGCACCGCGATCGCGCCGACCCAACCGAGCGCGATGTAGACGACCGCGGTGACCCATGTCGGCGCGTCGATCCAGAAGAGGTTGAGCACGAGGCCCGCTGCCGCCCCGCTCCAGACGGCGATCAGGACGGCAGTCCCGAGCGTGCCATCGAAGGCGAGGAGCGCGAACGGCGTGTAGGTGCCGGCGATCAGAAGCAGGATCGCCGAGTGGTCGAGCCGCCGCATCCACTTCCGCACGGTCGCCGAGCGCCAGGTGACCCGGTGGTAGAGCGCGCTGATCCCGAACATCGCGGCGAGCGCGACCGCGTACACCCACATCGCGAGCCGCTCGCGCATCGAATCGGCGAGGAGAACGAGCACGGCGCCCGCGATCAGGGCGACGAAGAACGCGTACTGATGGAAGACGCCGCGGAGCCGCGGCCGCTCGAGGATCTCCATGCGGCAGATTGTGCCGCAGCCGCCCGAGAATCGCACACCCGCCTGTTCCTATACTCGAATCGGGGCCGTTAGCTCAGCTGGTAGAGCAGGGGACTTTTAATCCCAAGGTCGTTGGTTCGAGCCCAACACGGCCCATCGAACTCGGGTAGACCCGAGACGAGTCCGAAAGGACACGAAGCGCACTGCCGCACCACAAGTCCCGAGGTCAGTGCAGGTACACAACGCGAAGAAGCGCTGAACGACGCGAGCTAAGCCGACCTCGGGCCACACCAGCTGC
>JANDLU010000010.1 GCA_024330215.1 Candidatus Gaiellasilicea maunaloa | reverse complement strand
CAACAGGAGCGGACGAGGCCGGAGGGACCGCCGTCAAGTTCCACGAGCTACGGGACAACCTCCAGCGCACCCCACCGACGAAGCGTCATTCTGAAATGAGCTCTAACGGCCGGAGATCACAGACACGACTTCCTCGTGGTCGGTCGAACCCCAGCTGCGTTCGCGCGATCTCCAGCCCGCCTAAACGGAATCCGTCGTCAACCACGTCTACCAGCTGATCACCGGACACGCGGCCGACGTGATGTTCGCTGTTCGCGTCCTTTCCAGGGCGGCGGCCGAGGCAGTCGTGGCGAGATGTCAGGAAGACACCATCGCGAACGATGTCGAGTGGCCGCTGTTCGCGCACGAGAACGGGTTCAAGGTCGGATACATCGCTGCGGAGGGCCTGGACTACAGAACGAACCCCGACTTCGACAAGCCCTCGGACACGCGAGACCTTGACCCGGTTGCGTGGATCGAGCGCGCTGAGATCGGACTCACGCACCTCACAGTCATGCGCCGGTTCATCGCCGATCCGGAATAGCTCGAGAGACGTTTTGACCCGGCAGCGTCGCTAGCGGCCGACGACGACTGTCTCGCCGACCGGCGGTGGGATCATGAACCCGACCGGCGCTCCGTTCGGGATGATCAGCAGCCAGCGATCCGCCCGCGGGGACTGACGAACGCGCGCCAGCGGTTCGGGGCGACGCGCGTAACCGGAATCTCGAAGCCGTCGCGCGGGATGCTCGCTCGCGCACGACTCGAGTCGCCCGTCACGCGGCCGACGACGTCGTACCAGGACTTGCCGGGCGCGACCGCGATCAGCTTGGTCGGGCAGGGGCGGCCAGCGGGGTCAGGCGACGGCCGCCGCCGGCCACGCGGCCGAGCAACACGCAGCCGTTGTGGCCACCGAGGCCCATCGCGTTCGAGAGCGCGATCTCGAGCTCGACCTCTCGCGCCTCGTTCGGGACGTAGTCGAGATCGCACTCGGGATCGGGGTTCCGGTAGTTGATCGTCGGCGGGAGCCGCTGATGGTGCAGCGCGAGCGCGCACATCATCGATTCGATCGCACCGGCTGCGCCGAAGCAGTGCCCCGTCACCGACTTCGTCGACGAGACCGCGAGGCGATACGCGTGCTTGGCGAACACCGCCTTGATCGCCCTCGTCTCCGCCGCGTCGCCGAGCGGGGTCGAGGTGCCATGCGCGTTGATGTAGCCGACCCGCTCCGGCTCGATCCCCGCGCGGTCGAGCGCTGCGCGCATCATCTCCGCGACGCCGGTGGACTCCGGGTCGGGCTGCGCCATGTGGTGCGCGTCGTTCGAGGCGCCGTAGCCGAGCATCTCCGCATAGACCGTCGCGCCGCGCGCGCAGGCCGCGTCGAGCTCCTCGAGCACGAGGATGCAGGCCCCCTCGGCCATCACGAAGCCGGCTCGCGTCGCATCGAACGGACGCGACGCAAGCGTCGGGTCATCGTCCTCGACAACGAGTCCGCGCATCGCGCAGAAGCCGGCCAGAACCAACGGATGGATGCACGACTCGGTGCCTCCCGCGAGCACGACATCCGCGTCACCACGCTTGATGATCTCGGCCGCCTCGCCCACCGCATGCGATCCGGTCGCGCACGCCGAGACGGGCGCGTAGTTGGGGCCGCGCAACCCCAGCGAGATCGCGATCTGGCCGCTCGCGGAGTCGACGAGCACGCTCGGGAGGAAGAACGGCGAGACGCGGTCGGGGCCGCGGTCGCGCAGAACCCCGTGCTGCTCCGCGATTCCGGGCAGGCCGCCGATCGCCGAGCCGACGACGACGCCGACCCGTGCCCGATCGACGTCCTCGAGACTCGCCTCTCGCCATGCTTCCTGCGCCGCTCCGAGCGCCAGCAGGACGTTCCGCTCCATCCGACGGCCCTCCTTCGGCGGCGCAACCGAGGCCGGATCGAATCCCTTCACCTCCCCCGCGATTCGCACCGGATACGCGCTCGTGTCGAAGCCCTCGATGAAGTCGATCCCGCTTTCGCCCGCAACGGCCGCGCGCCAGGTCGAGGGCGCGTCGAGGCCGATCGGGGTGACGGCCCCGAGGCCGGTGATCGCGACTCGTCGCATCGCGGCATCGTAGAGGCGACGCCTGCGTTAGCGGAGCGCGGCGGGCGGGAACGAACAGGCCATGGCGACTGCCGAGGCACCAGTCGCCCGCGAGAGGGTCACGAAACCGAAGCTCGTCTTCTTCACCTCGTCCGTTTCCGGGCATTGCCGCCGCGTCGAGGGCTTCCTCGCGCAGGTGCTGCAGCGTCGGCGAAACCACGGCACATTCAGGCTGCATGTGGTCGACGAGCACGCCCGACCCGAACTCGTCGCGCGCTTCAGGGTGACCGCACTAACGACACTCGTCGTCGTCGAAGGCAGGAAGGAGCAGGCGCGGCTCGAGTCGCCTCGTGGCTGCCGCGACATCGAAGCGCTGCTGGCTCCCTGGCTTCGCTGAGCTGTCAACGGGGCTCGGCGCGCCTTGCGGTCAGTCGGAAGCGGCCGTACTCGCGCTCGCGATAGAGCGCCCGTCCCGTCCAGCCGTCGCCGGCAGGCTCGAGCACGTCGACGAAGCCCGTGAACAGACCGGTGTACCGGAGCTCGCGACCGACGACGGCGAACGGCGCACGGATCGGACCGACGGTCGTGCGGCCGCCGGGGCCGTCGATTCGCTTGCGCACGCCGAGGAGCGGCGGCAGGAGGCCGCTCACCCGCTCGACGTTCCAGGTCCCGTCCAGCTCGCTCACGCACCGTTAGCCTTCCTCGCCGTGAGCGAAGAAAACGCCTCTGCTGCAACCGGTCCTGGAGAGGGCGTCCCCTTCCCGCCGATGGAGGCCGAGCTCGTCCGAGAGCTCCCCTCGGGCGAGGGCTGGCAGTACGAGCCGAAGTGGGACGGCTTCCGAGGCGTCCTCGAGAACGATGGCGGCGAGCTCGCCCTCTGGTCGCGCAACGGACGACCGCTGCTCCGCTACTTCCCGGAGCTGGCCGCACTCGGCGAGCTGCTCCCTCCCCACTGCGCCCTCGACGGAGAGATCGTGATCGCTCGGGACGGCGTGCTCGACTTCGACTCGATGCAAACGCGGCTTCATCCCGCGGAGAGCCGAATCCGCAAGCTGTCGGCCGAGATCCCCGCGATCTTCATCGCCTTCGACCTGCTGGTCTGGGACGGCGAGCCGGTGCATCCGCGACCGCTCGAGGAGCGTCGCGAGGAGCTGCTCCGTCGCGGCGAGGGCTTCTGGATCTCGCCGGCGACACGGAAGCTCGAGGCCGCGACGGCCTGGCTCGACCGCTTCGAGGCGGCGGGCCTCGACGGCGTGATCGCGAAGCGCCTCGGCTCGCCGTACCTGCCGGGCTCGCGCGAGGCCGTCGTCAAGGTGAAGGAGCACAAGACGGCCGACTGCGTCGTCGTCGGCGTCCGTTGGAAGGAGCGACCGGAGAAGCTCGCGACGCTCCTGCTCGGGCTCTACCGCGATGACGGCGAGCTCGATTATGTCGGCTCTGCCGCGATCGGTCGGCGCAACCACGACGAGATCGCGGCGCTCGTGCTCCCGCTCCTCGACGAGAAGAACGAGCGCCGCTTCTCCGAGCCGAACCGCTGGGGGACCGGCGAGCTCGAGGAGACCCCGCTCCGCCCCGAGCTCGTCGCCGAGGTGCGCTACGACAAGGTGCAGGGAAACCGCTTCCGCCACGGCACGAAGCTGATCCGCTTCCGGTCCGACAAGGATCCCGAGCAGTGCACCTGGCGCGAGGTACGCCCGGCACGCCGCCAGGGCGACCCCACGGTCGAATCCCTTCTAGAATCCGGCGCATGAGCAGCCACACGAAGAAGAACCTGAAGAAAGACGTCGAGAACCAGGCACCGAACTTCGGGATGCCGGCAGAGCTCGAGGCGCGCTTCGCCCGAACGGCGCTCGGCGGCGAGACGCTCGGCCTCAGCCATATGAAGCTCGCACCGAGCTTCCGGATTCCGTTCGGCCACAAGCACGAGGGGCAGGAAGAGGTCTACGTCGTGATCCGGGGCTCGGCGCGGATCAAGGTCGAGGACGAGATCGTCGAGCTCCGCGAATGGGACGCGATCCGCTTCGACAAGAACACGATGCGAGCCGTCGAAGCGGGGCCCGACGGCGTCGAGTATCTCGCCTTCGGCGCCGGCACGGACCCCCGCGACGCCGAGACCGTCCCGGGCTGGTGGAGCGACGAGGAGGAGGCCAAGTAACAGACTGCTACTTGGCCAGCCCCCGTCAGCCTCCGCCTCGTACCTCCCTCTGGATGAACTGACCCTGAACAGGCGTGCCGCGCGCGACCCGGCGCCCGTCGGCGCGGTAACCGACGAACGAGACGGGGAAGCCGCGCGCACGGCCGAACAGCCCTGGCCGATCCTGGACGTGGAAATGCAGGTGCGGCTCGGACGAGTTTCCGGAGTTGCCGGTGCGGCCGAGGACGTCGCCCGAACGCACGCGTTCGCCGACTCGAATCCGGACGCTCCCCTTCTGCATGTGCGCCAGGAGTGCGTACTCGCCGTTGCCGAGGTCGAGCACGACGTGGTTCCCTGCAGGATCCTTCCGGTTCTCGACCTGCACTCGCGGCCGGTTGTCGCGAACTCCGTCCGTAGCTTGCACGACGACGCCCGCGGTGGGCGCCAGCACCTCCTTTCCCCACGCCCAGTAGTCCGCGTTTTGCGTCCCGATTCCGCGATGAGTGGCACCGAAACGCCATACCACGAGGTCGTAGGCGTGGCGCTGGTCGGGCGCGACGGCGTGATAGTTCTGCCGCTTGGTCGGCCCGCCCCAGAGCACCCACCACGTTCCCTCGAACGGCAGCGACAGGCGAGCCCGCAACCGTCGGCCTGCGTAGGGGTCGCGCGGGAGCGCCTTGGCCGGCGCGAGGTCGATCGCCGCGATCGACCCCTTAGCATCGAGCAGCACCTGAAGCGTGATCGTTCGCTTGCCCCAGCGGTGGACGGCGACGTAGCCACGGCGGCCGGGGGCGAACGGCAGCGCGGACTCGGCGGTCCGGACTCCGATCGGTGCCGTGCGTCGCGTCTCGGCGAGGATCCGCCGCACCTGCGCGAAAGGGACGGCTTCAGCGAGCTCCGGCGTGAAGCGTCCGAAGAGGCTCTCGGACTCACCCGCCCGCACGAGCGCGGCAACCGCGCGGCCCTCGACCCTGATGCGCTGCTGCGATTGCTCGTACCCAGGCGGAGCTGCGGCGGCGACACCCACCGCGACGAGGGTGCTGACCGCGACGACCCCGGCGAGCCGGCTGACCCGCACGCCGCTCAACTCCGCCACCTGAGGACACCGAGGGCCAGGATGTAGGCGACGGCGGTGATCGCGCCGAGCTGGGTATACGGGCTGCCGTCGCGCCCATGAGCCCATTCCCACATGCACATGACGAGGATGGCCGCGATCACCACATGGCCGGCAAGAGCGGTCGCGTGGACGTCCAGCCGCTGCCAATACTCGTCCCGCCCGTCGCCGCGTAGGCCGCGGATCATCTCGCTCCGCCCGCCGACCAGGAAGATCAGCCCGACCACCGTCATCAGCACGAGGGCCTGGATCCCGGCCCTCGGCTCGCCGCCGGCCCACAGCGCACCACCGAAGGCGAGCCCCAGCGCCACCGAGAAGAGCGGCAGGAACCACTTGCTTCTAAACACCATCGTTGCCTCCATCGAATACCTCCTCCACCGTCGAGTCGAAAAAGCGAGCGAGCGCGAGCGCGAGCGGGAGCGAGGGTGTGTACCGCTCCGTCTCGATTGCGTTGATCGTCTGGCGCGAGACCTGCATCGCCGTCGCCAGCTCGGCCTGGGAAAGGCTCCGCGCCGCGCGCAACTCGCGGATCGCGTTCTTCACGATGTAAAGCTAGCTTGACAGAGAGGGAGTGTCAAGTACGCTTTACATGGGGGCCCGGTGCGGGTGAAGATCAGGGTCGGGTCGGGGTATTGCCGGATACCGCTGCGCCCGTCCGTCCCCGAAGCTGTGAGCATTCCCCAAGGAGGCTCACGTTGTCCGACACGATCACCGAGAACACCCCCGTCGACGAGGCGCCGCCGCGGCGGCTCGTCCGGATCGCCGACGGCCGTTGGCTTGGCGGCGTCTGCGCCGGGCTCGGCCGCTACTTCGACGTCAACCCGCTCGTCTACAGGATCGCCTTCGCCGCGCTCTCGCTCGCCGGCGGCACGGGCCTGCTCCTCTACCTCGCCGCCTGGCTCGTGATGCCGAGCGAGACGGGCGACGACTCGATCGCGGCCGAGGCACTGCGCGAGCACCGCGATCGGCCCTGGCTCCTCCTCGGAGTCGGACTGCTCTCGTTCGGTGCCATCCTCGCGCTCTCCGAGGCTCGCTTCTGGCCTGGCACCGGGAACGTCTGGCTCGCCGCGCTTCTCGTCGGCGCGGCGATCGTCTGGTGGCACGTCGGGAACCGCTCCGACCGCCCTCGCACCACATCTCCCGAGAGCACGACGGTGCCCGCGCCGCCCCCGCAGCCGACGCGGCCGTCGCTCCTCTTCCCCGTCCTCGGCGCCCTACTGGCCGCTGCTGGACTCCTCGGCCTGCTTGCGGTGCTGGACGTGTATGAGGTCGACGTCGCCGTCGCGCTGGCCGCGGGCGTCGCGATCGTCGGGGCGGCGGTTGCCGTCGGCGCGACCACCGGCCGGCGCGTCGGTGCGCTCGTCCTCCTCGGTCTCGCTCTGCTCGCCGGCTTCGGTGTCGCAGCCGCGACGCCGGTCTCGTTCTCGTCGGGCGTCGGCGACCGGACCGAGCGGCCGCTCGCAGTGACGGACCTCGAGGAGTCGTACGAGCTCGGCGCCGGCAGTTTTTCGGTCGACCTCTCGAGCGTCGAGCTCCCGTCCGGCACGACCGAGGTCGACGTCAAGCTCGGGCTCGGCGAGGTCGTGATCACCGTGCCGGACGGCGTCGCGCTCGAGGTCGACGCTCGCGCCGGCATCGGCGAGGTCAACGTCCTCGGCGACAGGGACGAAGGCGCGGGCGCTGACGAACGCATCGCCGTGGCAGGCTCGACGCCCGATGCACCGGTCCTGAAGCTCGACGCAGACGTCGGCTTCGGTTACCTCGAGGTGCGACGCGGTTGACCTCCGACTCGTACCGGCTTCCCCTCGCCCTTCCGCGCGTGCGGCGCGCGGAGGACGAGGGCGCCGTCGCAGGCGTCTGCGCGGGGATCGGCAAGAGCCTCGGCGTCGACCCGACGCTGCCGCGCCTGACGTTCGCGTTGCTCGCGTTCGCCGGCGGCGCCGGCATCGTGGCGTACGTCGGCGCGTGGCTCGCGATCGCGCCGGAGCACGGGCCGCCGCCGCCGCGACGGCGGCTCCTCGGGTTCGTCCTGCTCGCCGTGGCCGCCGCGATCGCCCTGCGCGGCTTCGGCTTCTCCGACTCGCTGATCTGGCCGGGAGCCCTCTGCGCCGCGGGGATCCTGCTCGCGCGTCGTCGTCGCGGCGCGCGGTTCGTCGCCGGAGTCTCGCTCGTCGCCCTCGGCGTGGTCCTGTTCGTCGATCGGAGCGCGACCGACGCCGGTCGCGACGCCGCGTTCGAGTCGAGCGCCGTCGCGATCGCACTCCTGCTCGTGCTCGGCCCCTGGGCCTGGAGGCTCGCAGCCGAGCGCGACACGGAGCGCACCGGTCGCATCCGCCAGCAGGAGCGAGCCGAGATGGCGGCGCGCGTGCACGACTCGGTGCTCCAGACACTCGCCCTCGTCCAGCGAGAGTCGGGCGACGCTCGCCGGGTGGCGACGCTCGCGCGGCGCCAGGAGCGCGAGCTGCGTGCCTGGCTGTATCCCGCCCCGCATGCCGTGGGCGCCGGCCTCGCCTCCGCGATCGAGGACGCAGCCGCGGAGGTCGAGGAGCTACACGGCGTGCCGGTCGAGCTCGTTCGGACCGGTGACGTGCCCCTCGACCAGCGGGTCGAGGCGATCGTGCTCGCTGCGCGCGAAGCGATGGCGAACGCAGCGCGGCACTCGGGTGCCGACGAGATCTCGACCTTCGTCGACGTGGGCGAGGGCGAGATCGCGATCTTCGTCCGCGACCGCGGCGGCGGCTTCGACCCGGAGGCGATGCCGACAGGCGCGCACGGGATCGCCGAGTCGATCCGCGGGCGTATGACCCGCGCCGGCGGCACCGCGACGGTCACATCGTCGGCGGAGGGCACCGAGGTCGAGCTGCGGCTGCGGAGGAATCCATGAGACGTCGCGTCGTGCTGGTTGACGACCACGACCTCTTCCGTGCGGGTGTCCGCAGCGAGCTCGGCGAGGCGGTCGAGATCGTCGGCGAGGCCGGATCGGTGGCGGAGGCGGTGCCGCTGATCCGCCAGCTCGACCCGGACGTCGTCCTCCTCGACGTCCACCTCCCGGACGGCGGCGGCCACGCCGTGATCGCGCAGGTAGCCCCGGAGCGGCCCGGCGTCCGCTTCCTCGCGCTCTCCGTCTCCGACGCGGCTGAGGACGTGATCGCCGTGATCCGGGCCGGTGCGCGCGGCTACGTAACGAAGTCGATCTCCGGCTCGGACCTGATCGACGCCGTGCGGCGCACCGCCGACGGCGACGCCGTCTTCTCGCCCAGGCTCGCCGGGTTCGTCCTCGACGCCTTCCGCTCCGGCGCGCCGGCGGTCGACCCCGAGCTGGACGTCCTGACGACGCGCGAGCGCGAGGTCCTCCAGCTGATCGCCCGCGGCTACCGCTACAAGGAGATCGCGACGCGGCTCCATCTCTCCGTCAAGACCGTCGAGACCCATGTCTCGGCCGTGCTGCGCAAGCTCCAGCTCTCGAATCGCCACGAGCTGACGCGCTGGGCGGCGGAACGGCGGCTGATCTGAGATGCGGATCTCGCTGGAGGAGCGGCTCGCCTCCCGACCTGCGCAGGAGCGGACGGGTCCGGTCTGGAGACTGGGCCCGAGCATCGCGGTTCCGTACGGTCGAGGGATGGAGCGAACGGCTCTTCTACGGCCCCCACTCGCCACGCTCGACCTCATCTACTCGGAGTTGTCGGCCGCGCTCGAGAAGCAGTTCGAGCACATGGCCGAGCTGAACGCACGCGCCCAGCAGCTGCTTGGCTTCGGCGCGATCACGGTCAGCCTCGTCGTGACGCTCCGGCCGCCCACCCGAGACGTGGCCGTTTCGTCGCTGTGCGCGCTGGCCCTCGTCCTGTTCGCGTGCGTTGCCGGCTCCGGCCTACGCGCCTGGGGACTGCAGGGCTGGCGTCGCGATCCCGAACCTCGTCCGCTCTGGGAGCAGCACCGCCTCCGAGCGAAGGAATGGGTCGAGCACCAGATCATCCTCAACCGGTTGGATGCGTTCGACGCCAATGCCTCCTCTATTGATGAGAAGCTTCACTGGGTGCGTTGGACACAACGCTCCCTTGCCCTCGAAGTCGTCTATCTCATAGCGCTGATTGTCGCTCGGCCCTACCTCGGATGACCCGCCTGCCGTCTATGCTTCCACACGAGTCGGAGACAACGTGACGAGCCCCCAGCCACAACAGCCTGCAGCCGAAAAACGCATTCCTCAGCAGGCCCAAGAGGAGCCGCTTCCGACCAAGCCCGATCCCACGCTGATCAGCATTAGCGAGAAGGGGCGGAAGCCGAAGCCCCGCCGCAAGCGCGACCGCTAGCTCAGCCCGCTGCCTTCTTCCGCGAAGGCTGGACGCGCGGCGGCTCGCCGGGCATCTTCGGGAAGTTCGGCGGGTAGGGCGCCTCGCCCTCGCCGGCCGCCTCCTCGCGCTCGACCCACTCGAGCAGCACCTCGAGCGGGCAGATCGTGTCGTCGATCGCCGCCTGGACGTCGCCGAGCTCAGCGAACCGGGCCGGCATCGACGCGAGCGTGAAGGCCTCGGTCTCGACGTCCGGGAGCTCGTCCCAGCGGACGGGCGCCGAGACGGTCGCGTCCGCGCGGCCTCGCACGGAGTAGGCGGAGGCGATCGTCCGGTCGCGGGCGTTCTGGTTGTAGTCGATGAAGACCTTCTCGCCCCGCTCCTCCTTCCACCAGGCAGTGGTCACGCGCTCGGGCAGTCGCCGCTCGACCTCGCGTGCGAACGCGAGCGCACAGCGGCGCACGACCGGAAACTCCCACCGGGGCTCGATCCGGCAGGCGACATGGACACCGCGGTTGCCGGACGTCTTCGGCCAGCCCGTGTAGCCGATCTCCGCCAGCACCTCGCGGACGAGCGAAGCGACGACCTTCGCGTCGCCGAAGTCCGTCCCGGGTTGCGGGTCGATGTCGATGCGGAGCTCGTCGGGCCGGTTCACGTCCGGCCGGCGCGAGGGCCATGGGTGGAAGTCGACGACCGCGAGATTCGCCGCCCACGCGACCTGCGCGAGCTCGGTGACGCAGAGCTCGTCCGCGTGCCGCCCGGAGGGAAACGTGACGCGCGCGACCTCGATCCAGTCCGGCCTCTTCTCGGGCACGCGCTTCTGGTAGATCTGCTCTCCCTCGACGCCGTCCGGGAAGCGGCGGAGCTGCGTCGGCCGCTCGCGCAGCGCCCGCACGATCCCCTCGCCGACCGAGAGGTAGTAGCGAACGAGATCCAGCTTCGTCTCGCCGCGGGCGGGAAACAGCACCTTGTCCGGGTTCGTCACCTTCACGATCCGCTCCCCCACCTCGAGCTCGACGAAGGGCGACGCCATTGCGGGAACCGTACCGCGTGGTACGTTCGAGACCTCTTTTCACCACGGGTCAACAGAGGGAGAGACAGCAATGCGCAAGATCCTGATCCCGCTCGCGGTGGTCGCCGCCGCAGTTCTCGCGGCTGTGGCCGGCGGCCGGAGCGAGGTCGCCGTCGCAGCGCCGGCGAGCTGCGCGAAGGGGAACCTGACGCTCGTGAACGACGGGCGGCTGACGATCGGCACGGACAACCCCGCCTTCCCGCCCTGGTTCGGCGGCGGCGAGAAGACGAAACCGTGGAAGATCAACGACCCGGGCACCGGCAAGGGCTTCGAGTCGGCGGTCGCCTACGCGGTCGCCAAACGGCTCGGCTTTGCGACCTCCGAGGTCACGTGGGTCTACTCGCCGTTCGCCAGGACGATCGCGCCTGGGCGGAAGGCGTTCGACCTCGGGATCAACCAGATCTCCTACACGCCGGCGCGCGCGAAGGTGCTCGCGTTCAGCGCCTCCTACTACAACGTCAACCAGGCGATCGTCGCGCTCAAGGGCACACGGATCGCGAGCATCCGCTCGATCGCCGGCCTGCGTGGGTACAAGCTCGGCGCCCAGCTCGGCACGACGAGCTACCAGTTCATCGTCAACCGGATCAACCCCGCGCGCACCCCGTCGGCCTTCGACGACAACACGGCGGCAGTGACAGCGCTGAAGAACAGGCAGATCGACGGATTGATCGTCGACCTACCGACCGCGTTTTACGTGACCGCGGTGCAGGTGCCGAACGGGAAGATCGTCGGCCAGTTCGCCTCGACGGGCACCCAGGAGCGCTTCGGGATGGTCTTCCAGCGCGGCAATCCGCTCGTCGGCTGCGTCAACAACGCGCTCGCAGCGATGAAGCGAGCCGGGACGCTGAAGCGGATCCAGCAGATCTGGCTCGCCAAGGTGACCGGCGCGCCCGTCCTGAAGTAACGCGCTGAACAGACAGCGGAGGTCGCTGATTCTCGGGGGCGGCGGCGCGGGACGCGCTGTCGCCCTCGCCCTTCTCTCCACGGTCCTCGTCTTCGCAGGATTGGTCTACGCGGTCACCCACTCCCCGGGCTGGCCCGAGGTCGAGGCCGCCTTCTTCGACTGGGGCGCCTACCGCGACTCGTTCCCCGCGATCTCGAGGGCGTTCCTCCTGAACGTGAAGATCTTCCTGATCGCGGAGGCGTTCATCCTCGTCTTCGCGCTCCTGCTCGCCGTGTTGCGGAGCCTGCCGGGGCCGGTCTTCTTCCCGATCCGGGCGCTCTCGATCGCCTATGCCGACTTCTTCCGTGGGGTACCGACGATCCTCGTGATCGCACTGCTCGGCTTCGGCGCGCCCGCGCTCGCGATCGATGGGATTCCAACCTCGACGACCTTCTGGGGAATCGTCTCGCTCGTCCTCATCTACACGGCGTACGTCTCCGAGGTCTACCGGGCCGGGATCGAGTCGGTGCACCCGAGCCAGGAGGCGGCTGCGCGCTCACTCGGGTTGACGCGGAGCCAGGCACTGGGGTGGGTCGTGCTCCCACAGGCCGTCCGCCGCGTGATCCCGCCGCTCCTGAACGACTTCATCGGTCTGCAGAAGGACACGGCGCTCGTGGGCATCCTCGGTTCGGTCGAGGCGTTCAAGCAGTCCCAGATCGAGGTCGCGGCCGACTTCAACTTCACCCATTACCTCGTCGCGGCGACACTCTTCGTCGCGATCACCATTCCGCTCGCGCGCTTCACCGACTGGCTCGTCGCACGCGACCGGCGGCGCCGTCAAGCCGGGGCGCTCGCGTGATCGAGATCGACGGAGTCCGTAAATCGTTCGGCAGGCTCGAGGTGCTGCGCGGAATCGACCTCGACGTTGCCGAGCACGAGGTCGTCTGCCTGATCGGCGCCTCCGGCTCCGGGAAGTCGACCCTGCTCCGCTGCGTCAACCTGCTCGAGCCGGTGGACGCAGGCCAGATCGTCGTCGGGGGCGATGAGATCACGGCACGCGGCGTCGACGTCAACGCGCTCCGGCGCCGGATCGGAATCGTCTTCCAGGCGTACAACCTCTTCCCGCACATGAGCGTGATCCGCAACGTGACGCTCGGGCCCCGGAAGGCGCTCGGGCTCTCGCGGCGGCAGGCCGAGGCCGAGGCGGACGAGCTCCTCCGCCGCTTCGGGCTCGCCGACAAGCGCGACGACTATCCGGATCGGCTCTCCGGAGGCCAGCAACAGCGAGTCGCGGTCGTGCGCGCCCTCGCGATGCGGCCGGACGTGATGCTGCTCGACGAGGTCACGAGCGCGCTCGACCCCGAGCTCGTCGCCGAGGTGCTGAACGTGATTCGCGAGCTCGCCGCCGGCGGGATGACGATGCTGATCGCGACGCACGAGATGGGCTTCGCGCGCGATATCGCAAGCCGCGTCTGCTTCCTCGACGCGGGCGTGATTCTCGAGCAGGGGCCGCCGGCTCGGATCTTCTCGACCCCGCAGGAACCGCGCACCCGCCAGTTCCTCGACCGGATCATCGAGGCTGGACGTCTCTAATCTGTTGTCGTGGTCCAGGATCCCCAGCGCATCGATCTCTCGCTGGAGCCGCTCGACGACTACGTCGTCGTGCAGCCGACCGACGAGGAGGCAGAAACGCGGACCGGGCTGATCATTCCCGCGTCGGCGGAGGCTCTCTGCCGCACTGGGATCGTGACGGCGATCGGCGCCGAGGCCAGCGGCATCGAGACCGGCGACAAGGTGCTCTTCCCGAAGGACGCGGGCTTCGAGGTGCGCCTACACGGCGCCGAGGTCAAGGTGCTGCGGCGCGACGAGCTGATCGCGCGAGTCCACGATTGACTGTCAGCCCAGATTGACGCTCAGCCCAGGGCGTACCACGCCGCGAAGATCGCCGCGCCCCAGAACCAGACGGCGAGCGTCGCTCCGAGACCGAGCCGTACGACCCTGGACGGGGCGACGTTCCGCAGGGAGGCCGCGAGCCCGACCACGATCGCCACCGGAATTCCGAGCGGGAAGACGACGAGCGCCCACCCTTCGTCCCAGCCCGGCCAGTCGCGGCTCCGAACCGCGACTGCGAGCATCAGCGAGAACGCGGCGCCGAGAGCGAGGATGGTCAGGGTGGTCGCGGCCGCGCGCACCGGAACAGCCTACTCTTGCTTCCTCAACCTTCGATTCGCACGGCTTCATCCGCAAACTGCACACTTTTTCGGCTTCTGGTCGTTGTCTCGCCGCGAGCGAATCTGACAAGTTTCCGCAGTCACGTACCAGCGAACAAGGAGCTCGGCTTGGAGCCTAAGCCGCAGGTCGAAACGCCGCCTTTCGCCGTGACGTGTCTCGAGTGCGGGACCGTCGACTACGAGTCCAAGGGCTGGAAGGCCTATCTGAGCGAGGAGCGGACGCTCCTCGTCTACTGCACGGAGTGCGCCGAGCGCGAGTTCGGCGACTAGGCCCCTAGACCCGCCCAGGCGAGCCCGAGAAACGAGCAAGGCCGCGCGGCAGTTGCCGCGCGGCCTCGAGCTCTGACCGCTCGCGTGGGCTGCGGCTCCCACAGAAACGGCGTACCTGTCCAATCGGGCCGCGCGCCGCGATGCCGTATCCCTGGATCGAGTGAACCAGGCCGATCAACTCCGATCGGGTGATGGTGTGAAGCGGACCCGTTCGCGCACGATGGCGAGCAAGAGGCATCTGTGCTCCTTGGCGGCGAGGAGCCGCTGCCTCGAGGCGGACGCGCCCCCGAGAGGGAGAGCGCGTCCGCCTCGCTTCTCGTCCCCGAACAGGGGATTCGCCACCTGGCCCGTGCGGTACCATCCCCGGGCCACGGAGAAGTGGCCGAGTGGCTGAAGGCGGCGCCCTGCTAAGGCGTTATGGGGGTGAACTCCTCCATCGAGGGTTCGAATCCCTCCTTCTCCGCCTCGTGCTCCTGATCGGCGGCGCCGGCGGAATCCCACTGGCTGGCCGGTAGTCTGTGCGCGCGCGGAGGGGTGGCAGAGCGGTCGAATGCGGCGGTCTCGAAAACCGTTATCCGTCTTAACGGCGGATCGAGGGTTCAAATCCCTCCCCCTCCGCTTTTGAGCGCAAACCCGCTAGCTATGCGGGTTTGCGCCGCGTTCGAAGGCGGCGGAACGCGATCGCTCAAGTCCGTGGACGTCCATGAATGTCCACTGTTCTCGGTGCTCACTGGCGAACGACTGGCGAACGGATGACTAGCCGGATGCCCCATTCGACCGTGCCGCAAGTCGAATGCGCGCGCTAGGACGGAGCGTCGAGCGCAGCGAGTCGTGCCCGAGTGTTCGACCTCTCGAGGTACGCATCCAGAAGCGCGGCGGCCTCGTCTTCGTTTCCGGGCATCAGGTGTCCGTAGCGGTCGTAGGTAGTCGTAATCGAGGAGTGGCCCATGTACGTCGTGAGCGCGCGAGCGTTGACGCCGGCGGCGATCATCAGGCTCGCGAAGGTGTGACGGGCTTCGTGGAGACGGATCGGCTCCAGATCCGCCCGCCGCCAGAGGGTCCGAGCGCGACCGACGATGCTCGTGCCGTTGAACGGAGTCCTGCCTCGGTCCCGCCCACGACGAGGTCTCCCTCAGCCACCATCTTGTGCTCGGCGAGGACATCCCTCAGGACTGCCGCGATCGGAACACGCCTCCGTCCCGCCCGGCTCTTCGGCTCGACCATCAACCGGCTCTTCGCATCCCAGGATCGCTCGACGCGGATGACTCCGGCGGCGAGGTCGACGTCGTCCCACTTGAGCGCCATGAGCTCGCCTCGACGAAGCCCGGCGTAAAGTGCAAGCGCCCAGACGGCTCGATCGGGCGGGGGCAGAACAGCGATCAAAGCCGCGGCCTGCTCAGGCGAAGCGATGCGCTCCCGCCTTCCCCGGCTCGCCGCGAGTCGCAGGTTCGTGCTGGGGTTCAAGACGACATCGCCGTCCTGGAGCGCCCGCCGGTAGATCACGCGAAGCGGCATCAGCGCGTTGCGGATCGTCGATGGATCGCGTCCCGCCGCGAGGAGATCGTCGGCGAGCCGCTGGACGTCGCGCCGCTGCACGTCTGCCAGCCGCATGCCTCCCAACTCGGGCAACACGTGCAGCCGGAGAGCGGCTTCATACGACCGGATCGCGCTTGGCTTATAGACGTCGCCCGATCGCGTGCGGACGACTCCGCTCCGCATCCCCGAGAGGAGTTGCTCGCCGGCTTCCAGAACAGTGACCGGCCTGGGAGCTCGAACGGTGCCGAGCCTCAGCCCTGCTAGCGCGTCGACCCGCCAGGCTCTCGCCGCGGCCAACGTCGGCAAGGTCTTCCGGACCTTCGTCTGATCTCGGGTCGAGTAGACGAAGGCCTCGTAGCCGGCACGGCAGCCACATCTTCCTCCGGCGCGACCTGCGCAGCCGACTGAGTGCAGCTTCCGGATCCCCTCAGCCACTCTCCCTCGAGCCTACTCGACGACCCGCGACGATCGCCTCGCCAGCCAGTCCTCGAGCGATCGAATCGGGACGAGCCGGAGACGCCCGCACCGGACGACTCGGAGCTCGGGAAGGATCTGGGCGAAGAAGAAGGAGCGAGAGACGCCGAGTGATTCGGCCGCTTGTTCGGGCCGCAACGCGAGACGGGGAACCTTATCCCCCAGTGGCAGCGCCCTCTTCACCACTTCACCGCAGCAGGGCTCGGCCTGACCGACTCCAGCGCTCGATACGAAGCGGTCTGACACTTTCATCCTTCACGTAGCTTATATGGGTCGTAGCTTGATTGCAAGTTCTGTGCTTAGATTGCGGCCGTGAGAGGTGGACAGCTGATCCGAGAAGCGCGCCTCCGCGCGGGACTCACCCAGGCCGATCTCGCCGACAAGACAGGGCGCGAACGCTCGGTGATCGCCCGCTGGGAGCAAGGCGCCGTCTCCCCCAGTGTCGACAACCTGCTCGCGATCGTCGAAGCCTGCGGCTACGACCTCCCGCTCGTCCTGATCCCCCGCGACACGAGCCAACACGAGACGCTCGAGAAGATGCGGATGCTCTCGCCCGAGCGGCGCCTGGAGCGCTTCTTCGCCAAACGCAGAGCGGAAGATGCCGCCCGTGGCTGAGAACTTCGACCCACTCGGGGTGCTTCAAGCCCTCGACAACCATCGCGTCAGCTTCATCGTCGTCGGAAGCCTCGCCCGGATCATCCAAGGCGCCGACGAGATGACCAACGGCGTCGACATCGTTCCTCCGATGCGCGAGGAGACCCTGCGCCGCCTCGACCTCGCGCTCGCCGAGCTCGGCGCCCGCCGAAGCGACCGCAAGAAGCTCGCACCGCTCCAGAACGACCCCTCGCCCGAGCCGGTGCTCGCTCTCACCACCGATCTCGGCGAGCTGAAGATCATCCCCCAACCGGAAGGAACCGGCGGCTACGACGACCTCCGACGAGCCGCCACCCGCGAGTACCTCGGCAAAGGCGTCCGCTCCTCGATCGCCTCCGTCGGTGACCTCGCCCGCATGATCTCCGCCCTCGGCCGCGAAGACGACATCACCAAGCTGATGGCCATGCGCCGGATCGCCGAGCTCGACGTCGGCCACGGGCTCGAGCTCTAGCAACTCCGCGTGGCTCAAGCGTCCGCCCGTGCTCGTGATGGCAGCCGCCCGTCTCGTCGCGAACGGAACCCTTGATAGTCAGGCCACCGGACAGTGCGATGAGGCCTGCTCGTCCTTCCGCCTATTTCCGAAAGACTCGTTCTAGCCCTGCTGGCGCCGAACGCCTGCTCGGCTGGCTCGACGAGCACGACGCCTTCGACGCGGTCGTCAGGATCCAGAACGCTGCCTGCCGGCTATGGTCACCCGCTGTGCGCAGCGCTTGCCGCGGCCAGCTGCAAGGTCCTCAACGTTCCGGCCTGGGCACACATCGAGATCGGCACGAGCAGGGACGGGGTAAGAGCGACCCCGGCGACGAGGTTGCGATCGCGCAGGTCGTGCTGCGCAAGCGAGCGCAGCTCGGCCCGGCGCTCGAGCGCGAGCTGATCCGCGCCCTGGCGCTGCTCGAGGGCCTGCGCCGCCAGCCGGTCTATCAGCGCACGCAGGCGATCCAGCGACTGCGTGCCGTTTGGACGCAGGTCGACCTGGAGGGCGAGGCGCGTGTCATCCACTGTCAGCGGCAGCGCGAGCTGCGCAGGCTGAAGCGGATCAGCTTCGGCGCAGGGATCGCCGATCAGGCGGCCGCGCGTTGCATCTGGAAACTCGCCCGCGAGATCGAGCGACTCAACGAGCGGATCGCCACGCTCGAGCACAAGCTCGAGGAACTACTGGGCGAGTGCGGCAACCCGTTCGCCGACCTGGCCGGGGCGGGCGCCACCGTTGCCGTCGCGCTGATCGCGCAGTCCGGAGACGTGCGCCGCTTCAAGGACAAGGCCGCCTACGCACGCTTCTGCGGGGTCGCGCCCCTCCGCTGCGGCTCAGGAGGAATCGCCGATCACCATCGTCTCGACCGTGGCGGCAACCGCAACTGAACGCGGCCCTGCACCGAATCGCCGTCGTCCAGCGCGGGTCGATCCACGCGTGCAAGCCTTCCTCGCACGCAAGCGGGCCGAGGCAAGACCGCCCAGCGAGGCACGTCGCTCGCTCAAACGCCACCTCGCCAACGTCGTCTACCACTTCCACGCCTGAGGCCGAAGACACGCTCGCGGCCTGACAGCGCTTCTTCGAGGGTGGGCTCAGAGGCTCTCGTCAAGAATCACTGCTAGCTCACGCCTGAAGAGCTCGTGCGCCTCTGTTGCGGCCTCGCCGCCATCAGCCCAGTAGGCGTTGAAGAATCCCGGATCGAGCCACGGCTCAGGCGCGATCTCCAGATGATCCGGCTTCCCGGCGGCCCCCACTGCGATCCGCCAGTTCGAGGGGACCGAGTCGGAGCTCAGATCGAATGCCGAAGCAGGATGCCAACCCGGTTGCTCTTCGAGATCGTCAAGGAGAAGGAACCTCACACCATCCGTGTCACTGGCAAGAATGGAAAGGACCGCGTACTCCTTTCCAACCGTCAAGAACGCGCTCGCTGTTCGCTCGCCGATCGACGGCTTGGTCCTATTACCAACGAACCGTACTCTCACGGCCAAAAAACGTTACTGAATCTGATCTTAAAATCAACGTCGTAGCGAATCGTGTTACTTGGGAGGTGCCGATAGAAGTGAATCTGAAATGGGTGCGTAAAGTTGAACGTCGTTGTGGTGCCTTTTTCCCAATGGCTCGGGTCAGAGTCTTGCGCCGATAGTTTGGCCCAAAGCTCGGCATCAGCTAGGAGTTTCACACCTGCGACGATCGGTCTTAACTGCGCATTGTCAAGCGCCCATTGGGTAATCTTCCCTACGTCATCGAAGATGTCCTGGTTGGCCCAAAAATACGTCCACGCGTCGTTGCATGCTTGGTCATAAAAGGTCTCGTTGCCCTGGATCTGATCCAGCCAACGAACGATGTGGAAGCTGCACCGTTTCGACGTCTTCGACGTGAGAAGTCGACCTGTGCAGGCTGCGCTCGTCTGATTCGGGTCGCCAGCCCCGAGAGTTACCGAGTTTTGATAGATGGAGGCAGGATCGCTTGGTGCGATGCGCGCACCCGTCTGTACGCTCGTACACGGGACGCCAGAGGCTATGTATTCCGAGTCGCCGTTGTTGTCGCCGAGTGTGATCAGGGAGACGGTGCCGAGCCATCCGAGGGCGCGGAGGCGGATGAGATAGTCGTCGTAGGTTTCAGCCGAATTGGCTGCCACCCAGACGATGGGCAGCGGAGTCGGGTTTACGGTGAAAGTGACGAGCTGGTCGCTCTCGAACGTCGTGGTCGCCTGGCGACTCTGAGTCACAACCACGCCCGCAGGCTTCGTCAGGTCAGCGGCATCGCGCTCGAGCACCGTGTACGTCCTCGTCCCGGTGTGAACCGCCGAATCGAGCGCAGCCCCACAGGCCGTCTGCGAGACGCCAATGCAGTTGGGCATCGTGATCGTCGGGGCTACGTCCGAGTCATAGGTGGGGTCGAGGTAGCGGTTGATCCAGGTGCGCGCATCTGGGTCAGGCTCGGAATCGAGCTCCGCTTTAATCGCGTCGTAGTCCTCGGCCGTGTCGCCGGCGTCGGCCGGCCGCGTGTAGCTGCTCGACGCTTTCTGGCCTGCGGGAAGCTCGGTGTACCAACTCGGGTCGGGGCTACCGGTAGGGGCGCTTGCGTACAGTTGCGGCCTGAGGGTCTGTTCCATCGCATCCTCGGTCGCGATCCACATGTACCGGCGGGTGATGATCCCTTGGTTATCGCTGGTCCACCACCAATGCTCAGCCCCGATGCCAGCCGCTTGGAGTTGCACCTTGCTGGAGTCGAAGTTTGCTTGAGTAACGCTCGCGCCACCAACACAATACGAGTGCCCAGGCGTCATACAGAGGCCGATCTCAGAAGCAGAGAAACTGCCAGTAAAGGAGCGCACATACGAGGCCGGGTAACCGTAGGAGCCGGTACCGCCGACGCCGTCTCCGCCAGCAGCCTGCCACGACCACGGGCCCACCTCAAGTGTCACGTTGGGGTCGGCATAGGTTCCGGGACGGCCGGCGCCGAACGTACCGAACCGAAACCAATTCAGCGTCGCGCCGATCGTGACCTTGTAGCCCACCACCGCTTCGGGAGCAGACGCCGCCAGCGCAACCGGCCCAAGCAGGCGGAGAGCCGGCAGCACACGGGCCGCCGTGCGAGCGCGCCAGAGGCCCCGTCTTGCCTTCTCAGGGTCGAGGTCGCCGGGAATCGTCGGATCGGGCGACCCCGTGACCGCCCGCTCGACCAGATCGCGAAGCATCTCCTGATTCGCTACCTGCCGATAGGGCTGCTCCGCCAGAGGCGGCTCGACAGCGCTAGCCGAGCCCGCACCAATCCCAGCCGCGACCGCGCCCGCCGCCAGGACGAGAGCAAAACGACGCATCCGACCGCCGTTGTCCCAGCCAAACCGTTCAGCCGCAGTCAAAGGCAACCTGGCCAACACGCCGTCTTGCCGGGCCGGTCGCCGAGGCTCGGATGGGCCGGGCGCGGTCGCCATACCGGTTGGTGCACAACCCTCCGACGCGGCGGCAGCCGCAAAGCGCGCAGACACCTTCATGAGACCCCCAACTTGATCGGCACGCCCAAGTTGTCACCGATCGACGACCGTGTCAAGGACTCGGTGGCCATAGACCCGGTCTCAGCGCTCGAGCCCGGGAAGCTCGATGCAGCGCTCGCGCGTTCGCTCTCTGGCGCGAGTTGGTGCGATGGGGATTTCATGGTTCGCGGGTGGGAGAGGCGGTCTCGCGAGATTGCGGTCGAGCTCTCTGAGCTTGTCCTCGCTCATCTGGAGGGCTCGTTCCTGGAGGGCGATCTCCGCGAGGAGCTGAGGGCCGCGACGGCGGCGATTGAACGGGCCGAGCCGCTCGAGCTCGCGTTCTGCCTCGGTCAGTCGCGTTTGAGCGCGCGACCGGGTCTTGGTGAGCACGAGCCGCTGCTGCTCGATCAGCCGGTGGTACGTGCGGTCGGATTCGCTGGGCCGGTCGATCACGGCGCGGGTCTCGTGTCGAGGCCCGGTTGGGTGCGGGCGTTGGTCGATCGCGAGCCGTTCGATCGCTGATTCCTCGAGCTCCTGGGCGAGCAGGGTGATGTGGTCGCGGTCGTCGAGGTCGTGGAAGTGGCTCTCACGTTCGCGGGGTTCGCCGGTGACGTAGAGCCGCGTCTCGGTGCGGGCGCGGGAGAGGGCGACGTAGCCCCATTCCTGCAGGCGTTGGCCGCCGGTGCCGAGCACGAAGGCTCGCTCGACGGTGACGCCTTGGGCGGAGTGGCCGGTGAGCGCGTAGCCGTGGCGGACGTGTCCGAGCTCGAGGTAAG
This sequence comes from Candidatus Gaiellasilicea maunaloa, assembly GCA_024330215.1. Lineage (GTDB taxonomy): Bacteria > Actinomycetota > Thermoleophilia > Gaiellales > Gaiellaceae > Gaiellasilicea > Gaiellasilicea maunaloa. Next base: position 41,016 of record JANDLU010000010.1, on the reverse strand, counting down.
CCCGGTCGAGCTCGGCCCGCTCAGCGCGGTCGGTCTGCAGGGTCAGGGTGCGGCGGGCGGGGTCGACGGCCTCGACGCTTCCGCGGGTGCCGTTGCGGACGCCGCGTTCGTCGGAGTTGAGGAGGCAGACGATCCGGTCGCCCGACGCGAACTCGCCCGCGCCAAGCCGGAGCCGCTCGGCTCCGAGCCGGCCCTCGGCTTCCATCAGCGCACGGGCGAGCGCATTCAGGTCGGCTACGTCTGAGCGGCGCAGCGCGATCATCACGCTGCCCGGGAGATCGTCGCGGGCGGCGGCCCACCAGTCGGCGAGCAGGCGGGCGCGGGTCGCGAGCGGCGTCTCGGAGGCGACGAGCCGCCCGGTGCCCTGGGCGAAGGCGAGATAGTTACGGCCAAGCCCGTCGCGGATCTGCTCGAGCGCGCGCTGTTCCTCGGGGTTGTGCTGACGCCGGTTTTCGGTCAGCTCGATCGCGCCGTGGCGTTCGACGATCCCCGCGAAGAGACCGCCGGCCCCGACCGCCGGGAGCTGGTGCGGGTCGCCGATCAGGACTGCTTTCCCGTCCGCATGTTCGACTCGTTCGAGTAGCGGTCCGAGGATCCGGGTCTCGGCCATCCCGGCCTCGTCGACGACAAGCAGACAGCGCTTCGGCAGCTCCCTCTGCAGCAATCGGTGCAGGGTTGTGGAGGGGATGCCGGTCTCGTCCTGGAGCTTCTCCGCAGCGACGCCGGAGGGGGCACCTCCGAGCATGGGCAAGCCGGCCGCCCGGTAGACCTCGCCCAGACTGCGGGTGGCGGTCGTCTTCCCGGCGCCGGCGAGCCCGACGACGCAGACCACACGATCCGGGCTGGCCGCAACCGCTTCGACCATTGCCCGCTGCTCGGGCGAGAGCGACGCCGGCCAGCCGAGCGGCCGGGGAGAAACGACCGGGGCGCCAGCCGCACGACCGCGCTCTACGAGCGCGAGCGCGGCTCGTTCGGCGGCGATCAGCTCGGCGGTGGAGTAACGCGCCGGGCGGCCAGGCTGGGATGGTTCGCCGACCTGCTCAACGCCCTCTGTCCTGGCGAGCCGGGCGGCGAGCATGCGCACCCGGCTGGCGTCGGCGCCTTGGGTATGCGCCTGCGCCCAGGCCATCACCAGCTCGGGCTCAGAGAAGGCGGTCGTCTTCTCGGTCAGACCGCCGGGGCCGAGCAGCCGTCGCCCATGCGCGAGCAGCTCCTGTCGCGAGAGCTCCCGCCGGCGCGAGCGGTGGAGGAGCGCGCCCAGCTCGGCCTGCCCGAGTCCGTGCTCAGCGGCGCGGGCACGCCAATCCTCGCGCAACTCACCCAAATCCACGTGCTCCTTGGGCTCGCGCGTTTCGAGGGCGGCGCGTTTGGCGGCGTAGAAGCCGGTCCGCTCCCGCTCCTCCAGCCGCTCGACCAGCTGTTGCCGCCTGGTCGAAAACTCCTCGATCACGCTTCGCGGCACCCCGGCAAGCTCCGCCCACCCCTTCTCCGGAATCGCCCACTCAACCCCGAGCGAGCGGGAGAGCTCCTGCCGGAGCTGCGCCTCGTAGAGATAGCCGGCGGCAAGCCGGTAGGTCTTCAGGATCGCCCCACCCTCGAGGGCGCGCCACTTGCCGTCGCTTGGGCGGCGGGCCATGTTCGCGACGATCAGATGCGTGTGCAGGTGCGGGTCCTGCGCCCGCGAAGTGCGGTGCTGGTAGGCCGCGACGACGAAGCCGTCCGCGTGCTCACGCTCAATCCCACCCGCACCCTTGCGAACGACGCAGGCTTCGTCCTCGAGATAACCGAGCGCCGCCTGCCAGGCCGCAGTGTGCGCCTCGTTGACGGCGCGGCGGGTCTGTTCGTCGCCGAGTGCGTGCAGGAGGCTGACGCTCTTGGGAACCGAGAAGACCAGGTCGAAGGCCGCGACCGGGCGGAGCGTCTTCTCCTCCAGCCGCCGCTCACCGCTGGCGGGGTCGATCCGCTCGATCGCGATCCTCCGTGCGTGAGGATGCCGGCGGGCGCAGTCGCTGTCCTGTCGCCGGGTCCTCCCCTCGGATCAGCGCTCCCAGCTGCCCCTCGTCGAGCGAGCCCTCGAGCTCTAGCGCCAGGGCGCCGCGCCCCGCCCAGACTCCCGGTGACTCGCCCCGGCCCGCGTAGTAGTCGTCGATCCCTGCGGCGACGGAGCGCTCGTAGTAGCCCTCCTGCCCCGGCGTCAACTTGGCCACGCTCAACACAACCACATTGTAGCACTAGACCCATTTATGGGTCTAGTGCATCTGCGTCTCGCGTCCTACTAGTGTTACTAAGTCGGCCGCGTGGATCCGTCGAGCTCGAGCGCGGCCTCGAGCGCCGGAAGCTGGCGGTCGTCGCCCAGTGCGAGTCGCGAGCGAATGATGTCCCGCAGCGACGAGGCGTGGACCATGAGGTTCGGCTCGAGCTGGATCGGACGACTGCCGCGGCGCAGCTCGGTGTAGCTCGTAAAGCCGGCCGGGCGGTGGTGCACGTCGACGTGGCCGAACGGCGTGTAGAAGCTGACGTCGCTCTGCTCGCCGTCGGGATCGGTGAGCGCGGTGCCGTCGAGATCGGCGAGCGCGGCGAGCAGGCGAGCGCGGTTGCGAGCTCCCGGTGCTGGCGTGATGTCGATGTCGTAGGTGGGAAGCGGCGAGCCCTGGAGAACGGCCGCAACACCCCCGATCAGGACGTACTCGACCCCGTGCCCGTTGAGCGCGCGCAGGACGGCGAGGGGCTCAAAGGGCCAGTCCTGCCACTCGCCGCGCCGCTCCCTACTCATGGACCAACCTTCGGTTGGACGCTCACGTGCCGTCTCCGCGGACCCCTCGCAGAAGCGCCTCGAGCCGTGGCAGCGCGTCGCGATCCTTGGGTCGATCGCTGGCACGTTTCGATTCGATCACCCGCTCGAGCCTCGCGACGCGGACCTCAACGGTGCCGAGCCGGAGGACGAACGACTCGCTCGACCGCGCCAGATCCGGGTAGCCCGCCGCGCCCGCCGGGTTGATCACGACATCGAGGTCACCGAAGCGGGTCGTGAGGAAGGTGGTCTCTCGGAGCCGCAGATGCTGGTCGTCGATCGGCCACGATTCGTCGATCTCGCCGTCCTCGGTCAGCACCTTCGCGTCCATCGCCTGGAGCGCGGTCGCGAGACGCTGCAGGTTCCGCACCTCGCGATCCGGGGTGATGTCGATGTCGCCGGTCGGCTCCGGCCAGCCCTGCGTCACCGCCGCGTAGGCACCGATCACCACGAAATCGACCCTCTAACGCGCCAACTCCGCGAGGATCGCCTCGGGATCGAACGGTGCGCTACCCGGTTGCATGGCTCGCGAGGGCTGCTCGGCGCACCCACTGGGCGACGTGCGCGAGGCGGACACCCTCCTCGAGCCGCTCACCCGGCGTCAGGCCAAGCCGTCTGCGGACGTCGCTCGCGTACGAGCTGTCTCCGGCCGCGAGACTGATCTGCGGCTCGAACCCGCACGCGCGGACGAGCTTGCGCACGGTCGAGAAGGCCGCGTCCACCTCCCCCCGCTCGATCCGAGAGACAGCGTTCTGGGCAATCCCCGCGTGCCCGCCCAACTCGGCCTGGGTCAGGCCCGCCCGCGTCCGCGCGAGATAAACGAGGTCGCCGCCGTTCATCGAGGGATGATAGCACAAATATGTAATAGCCCGTACTTCTCAAGGTATTGAGCAAATTTGCTCAGTACGTTGAGTAAACGTCATCGCGTAAGAAAGGGCGGTCGGTACGCGGACTCCTTGAAAACGAAAGGAGTCCACATGCTCTCGACAATCCTTCAGGTCGGCGACGCGGTCGAGCACCGCGGCATCCTGATCGCGCCGCTCTTCCCGCGGCAGTCGCCGGTCGCCGAGTACGCGACGCTCGAGGATGCGCTCCCGCTCGGCCTCCGGATCGACGAGGTCAGCGAGGCCGGCGTCGTGCCCGAGCTCGCGGTCACGAACCCGACCGACGCGAACGTCCTGCTCTACGACGGCGAGGAGCTGCTCGGCGCCAAGCAGAACCGGATCCTCAACATCACGGTGCTGGTCGCGGCGCGAAGCACCACACCGATCCCCGTCTCTTGCGTCGAGGAAGGCCGCTGGAGCCGCCGCTCCGCGAGCTTCGCGTCCGCACCGCACGCGGCGCACCCAGAGCTGCGGCGGCGGAAGGCGCACCGGCTCGCCGCCGAACCGCTCGCCCGCGGAGTCGCCCAGAGCGAGGTCTGGGACGAGGTGCGAGCGAAGTCCACCCGGATGGGCGTCCACTCCCCGACCGGCGCCCAGGCCGACGTCTTCCGCTCCCGGGAGACCGGCGTGCGCGAGCTCGAGCAGGTGTTCCCGCTCCAGCCCGGCCAGTGCGGCGCCCTGCTCGGGCTTGGCGACGATCTCTGCCTCGACTACGTCTCCCGACCCGAGGCGTTCGCACGCCTCTTCCCGAAGCTCCGTGCCGGCTACCTGCTCGACGCGCTCGAGCAGCTCGACACGAAACCCACGAGCGGAGACACGCTGGCCGGTTTCGTCGAGTCGATCGGAGCGGCGACCCGAGCCCGGCAGCACTCAGCCGGCCTCGGCGAGGACGTGCGGCTCCGCGGCGAACGCGTCGTCGGCTCCGGGCTCGAGCTCGACGCCGAGCTGCTCCAGCTCTGCGCCTTCACCGGCGACGAGCGCAGCGGCCGGATCGCGAGGCCGAGCCGCGCCGGTGAGCGAAGATCAGAGGTGACTCTTGCTCCGTTCGCACTCGACCCGCCGCTGATGCGCGTCGCGCGCGGAATGGAGCAATGGCATCGGCGCGCGCGTTCGAAGGTGGCAACGCGCTCGACGGGGAGCAGCTGCCGCCGCGAAGGCTCTAGCTGACGAGCTCGCGGAACGGCAATCCGGCTTCGTCGCCGAAGTAGTTGCCGTGGGTACGCCGTACTGTCTCGATTGAATCGGAGCCCACCAACACGATCTCCATGTTGGGCTCGTTGCCGTGCTCGCGCTCCATCGCCGCGTACCGTTCCGCGGCGAGCTCGCCATCGACGAATCGCTCCGCGGTGACGACCTGCTGGTCGGCCCGGTCGAAGACGATGAGGAAATGGACGAGAGGCACGAGATGAGTGTACCGCGGTGCGAAGTCACGCAAAGTAGCCAAGCACCTCTCCGCGGAGCTGTCTGAACTCTGCGTTCAGACTTTCGTCGGCTGCCTCGCCCGTGTCCTGAATCCCCAGAAAGTAGGAAGCGAGCTCGAAGTACCTCACGAGTTCCTTGGGGCCATCCCCGTCTTTGAGATGAGGTAGGTCGAGCCGCGACCCGGTTCGCTCGATCTGCAGCGCCCATTCATGCTGGCTCGGAGTCCTCAGCTGCACTTCGATGAGACACCCGTCCCTTCGTACGACAACATGGGTGGCCCGGTAGCCCGTTACGGGCTTGGGAGACCCGACGTAGTCGTAAACCTCGACGACGTCCCAATTCTTCTGGATGCGTCGCAGAACCCCGGCCACTTCCTTCAGCCCGCCGGGCAGAATCGCTCGGCATCCGCCGATGTCCTGCATGCGGGTGATCTTCATGTTCGGGTGTCGTCCGAGCTTGTCGAGCAGGGTAGGCAGGCGCTTGAGACGCGAACTCACGATCACCTCGCTCGACTCGCGCTCCGCGAAGCCCCGCATCGTCACTGTGACCTTCATGAGGGGATACCTGAAACTGGATCTGTACTCCGACACGAGTCGGAAGGCAGCATCAACACCGGAATCGTCTAACGGGACTCGGTCCGCCCACCAGTCGCGAAGGAGAGTTCCTGCGCGGTCGATGGACTTGCGAGAGGGTTTGTTGGGATCGGCGCTCACCGCGCGAGGGTAGACATTCGACCGGCGTCGGGCGCACGACCGGATCGCGACTGCCGAGCCGGCGCCGCTGAGCGAAGGTCAGCCAGCGGCAGGCGGCAGGCTGAGCGCGAGTCTTTGGGCGAGCCGCTTCATCGTTTCGCGTGAGACCGGCCCGGTTTTCTTCAGTCGCTTCCGGAGTGCGCCGGGGTAGATCACCCAGACGTTGCCGATCTGAAAGGGGAGGTCGAGCAGCGCCCACTCGGAGTCGAGGAAGCAGAGCGCCGCGTGCACGTCGATTCCTTTGAGGGTGGGATCGGCTTTGAGCGCCGCGATCACGGCAGCCACTTGCTTCTCGACGCCTTTGCAAGAGTGCTGCGGTTCCTGCCGCCGACGTAGACCTCGTTCTCGCGCCGCCAGATGGGGCCAGTCTCGTGCTTGTCGACCTTTCCCTTGTACGCCTTCGCGTCGACGACCCACACTCCCGTAGACGCGATGAAGATGTGATCGATGTTGCCGCGGGTGCCGGGGATCAGCCGGTCGTGCAGTGGAATCACGGCGTCCCCGACTTCCCGCGCGACGAAAGCGGCGAGCCTGCTTTCCCCTTGACCCCCTTTTCCCCAGGTCGCCGCGGCGTCGCGTCCGGCCATTTCCTCAGCCACGATAGCGGCGTGATCCCCGTATCGACGGCGGACGTCTTCGACACGCTTGTCTTTCCGCCGTTCACCTTCGGCCGCCGCGGATGCTCCGGCGGCGCCGGCGGTCGGTTCCGTGCCGTCAGGTGCGCAGGCGAGGCAAGTCGTCTGCTTCGTCGCGCGGTCCCAGAGCGCTTCGACACCTCGCGACAACTCGATGCCGCAGGCCACGCACACAGCTGGGTACCGCAGCCGAAGTCGGCGTGGGCCGTGGTTGTCGGCGCTACCGCTCACCGATACAGCATCGCAGCGGACTCGCGAGCTCGGCGCTGCTCGTTCTCGTCGCCGGCCAGACCGGGAGCATGGGCGCGTACTGGCGAACGTACTGGCGAACGAGCGGAGAAACACCTGCAAATCGGCATGTTGAAGGCGGTCTCGAAAACCGTTATCCGTCTTAACGGCGGATCGAGGGTTCAAATCCCTCCCCCTCCGCTCAACCAAGCCGTTCTCGCGACAAGATTCCGCTTGGGGCGGGTCGCGGTCGGTTTTCGAACTGCGACAGCAGTCCATGGACGTCCACCAACGTCTTTGAACGTCCGCCAATTCGGTCTGGCTGGCGCACAACTGGCGCATCATCCGGGATCGCGTCTGAAGTCGAGCACCGTGGGATTGAAGGACGCGGTTCGCTTGTCAGACAACAGCGTGACGCGCCGATTCACGGATAGGTGCTGTCCCGCCGCTGTTAGGCGTAGGCAGTCGAGCACGTGATTGCCTTGGGAACAAGCCGCTCGAGCGCTTCCTTCGGCATCGCCGCCGGAGCGGATCCTCGCGGGCCAGTCGCCTCGGTGTCCGTGCTTCACAGCGGCTCGTCGGCCGACACCGAGCGCGATCTCGCCGGACTCCGCGCACTCGACGACCCGCTCGAGGACTCCGTCGAAACCGAAGCCGTACCTCGCATCGCAGCGCCTGTTCGACGCGCCAATGGAGTGGGGGCAGCGCTTCTCGATGAAGAGCTCGTTCCTCGCCTCGCGCCCCCTGAGCTCGTGCGCGACTGGGCCGACCAGGTCTCCCGGGTGCCCGACGGAGCCGAGGGTGGCTTTTCGGTCTGGGCCTGGAGTCGCGCGATCGCGGCCGTGTCCGAGGAACAGACTGCGTTCACGGGTCGCGACGCTGCCTTCTGGGCAGCCGCCGAGATCGTCTGGAAAGACGGCGCGCTCGACGATGACTGCCGTTCCTGGGCGCGGGCCGCCGGCCGACACGGCGGCGCCGCATGCCACGGTCGGGCGCGACGTCAACGATGTCACCGAGGTCGGAGGCGACGTCGCGCACATCATCTACGGCGACGCGAAGTACGAACGGCTCGTGGCGCTCAAACGTGAGTGGGACCCCAACAACGTCCTCCGGCTCAACCAGAACATCAGGCCGTAGCTCGAGCCAACCGCAGCGTGCAACTCAGCCCGGTTGAGCCTCGCGAGACCGGGAGGGCGAGGTTCAGGCGAGAGCACGCTTGCGCAGGCGAGCATCTATGGTGTCGGCCGCGCCGAGGTGGTCGATCCTCGGCCGGGCGCTCGTTAGGCTGGGTCGCCTGGGTGTCCCACAGACCTGAAGGAGGGCGGCCGAATGAGCGGTTACGCGGTGGCGCAGATTGACGAGATCGACGAGATCAGTGACGGCCGCTGTCCTTGGCGGCCCGTCCGGTTCCACTTCGGGATCACGTCCTTCGGCGTCAATGCGTTTACGGCTCGTCGGGTGGGCGATCGGCTCATCAACGAGCACGACGAGTCACAGGAGCATGACTTGCAGGAGGAGCTGTATCTCGTCCAGCGGGGGCGCGCGACGTTCGAACTCGACGGCGAGCGTGTCGACGCACCCGCGGGCACACTCGTCTTCGTTCGCCTTGAGGTCAAGCGGACGGCGTTCGCTGAGGAGGCGGGGACGACGCTCGTGGCGCTCGGCGGAACTCCGGGGAAGGCGTACGAGGCCCAGGGCGGCGAGATTTGGATGCCGCTCCACCACCTCTACGAGTCAGGTGAATACGCCGAGGCTGCCGATCGGGGACGCGAGTTGATCGAAGCTCATCCTGAGTACGCAGGGCCGCTCTACAACCTTGCGTGCTGCGAGAGCCTCGCCGGGCGGACAGAGGACGCGATCAAGCATCTCCGGCTCGCGATCGACCGCCACGAACCGTTCCGGTCGCTCGCTGCAGAGGACAGCGACTTCGACCCGATCCGCGACACGGCCGCTTTCAAGGAGCTGGTTCGGGGCAACACAGACGAGCCAGCTACGGGGTGACGCCTCGCTCGCTTTCACGCGTTCTCGGCCCCGACTCCCCAACGCCGAGCCCTCGGGTACGGGGAGACGGCGACCTCATTACGATGGATGGGTGAGCGGCCAGAGCGTTCCCGGTGGGGTGGTGCATGAAATGCCCGCGGACCTCCGTGAGGCGCTGCTAACCAACGTGACGGCGCTCGATGCCTGGAACGACATCACGCCGTTGGCCCGCAACGAGTTCATCTGTTGGGTCGAGGATGCCAAGCAGGAGACCACCCGAGCGCGCCGGATTCGGCGAACGCAGGAGGAGTTGGAGGAAGGCCAACGCCGACCCTGCTGCTGGCCGGGGTGCAAGCACCGCGACCGCACAGGCAAGTAGCGCGGCCCGCGCAGATCGGCTCTCCGGCGGCCGTAGCAAGCACGGTCCCCAGACGACCCGAGACCAAGGAGTTCCGATCATGCGGAAGCTGATAGCGACGGTGTTCAACTACTCGCTCGACGGCCTTCTCGCCGACGAGGGCACCGAGTTTGGAAGTTCTGCTTCGACCTGCCCGAAAACCGTGAGCCCGACGACCCGGCGCAACTCGACTTTCTCCAGAGCGCGTACGCACACATCATGGGCCGCACCGCCTACGAGAGCATCGCCGGGCCCATGACAACGTGAGCGGCTGCCGCGTGGAGATCGAAGCGCCGCCCACGACCGCGGCGGGCGTGAACCGCATCGGTTTCGCCCCGGACGCAAGCCGGCAGGAGCTGCTCGGAGCGATCGCGCAGATGGCGCGGCCGGTGGATGGCCCCGAGGTCGACCGCTGGGCGGTCGCGACTCCCGGCCCCTTCGACTACGAGCGCGGCGTCTGCCTGATCCGCGGCCTCGGCAAGCTCGAGTGGCTCTACGAAGTCGATCTTCGCGTGGAGCTCGGGGCCATGGTGCGGGCGGCGATCGGCTTCCTGAACGACGCGCACGCCTTCGCGCTCGGCGAGTGGTGGGCGGGCGCCGCGCGCGGGCACGAGCGCATCCTCGGGATCACCCTCGGGAGCGGCGTCGGCTCGGCGTTCCTCGAGCGCGGCCGGCTCGTCGACTCCGGCCCCTCGGTTCCGCCGGCAGGCGAGCTCTACCGCGCGAGCTTCCGGGGGGTGCCCGTCGAGGAGACGGTGTCGCGACGAGCGCTCCTCGCACGCCATGCCGACGCAGGGGGCGATCCGAGAGCGGACGTCGAGGAGATCGCTGCTCGCGCTCGAGGCGCCGAGGAGCGGGCGCGCGAGGAGATCGGCCGCTATGCCTCCGACCTCGCCGAGATCCTCGCCCAGTGGGTGGCCGCGTTCTCGCCGACCTGCGTCGTCGTCGGTGGCGGGATCGCCCTGGCCTGGGATCTGATCTCACCGCCGCTCGAAGGGCTCCTGCACGCGGCCGTGCGTCCCGCCGGGCGGGTCGACGACGCGGCCCTCCTCGGCGCCGCCAGATTCGCGGTGGCCGCGACGTGACCCGGATTCCACCGCTCGCAGGGTTGTGCAGCTACGGGGAGGCCGTGCGCAGCGCACAATTCCGTCGAGCAAGTCGTGCAGCTCCTCCGCCGGCTCGCCGCATCGAGCGACGGACGTTGCTCGTATTGCTCCCGGTTGCGCGAGCGCGTGGCCGAGCTGCCCAAGCCTGCCCACTACTGCTCGCCCTCGCCCTTGACGAGTGGCCCGACGCGAACTCGGCCCAGGCCCGACCGCCCGCCTCGTCTGGTGGGCCGAGCTCGACGCCGGGATCCGGCAGCGTCTCCTGCCGGATGATCCGCAACGCCCGGCTCGGGTGGTCGATCACCGCCAGACGGCGGCCTCGGCGAAGGGAAGATGCTCGCCGTCCAGGAAGCGCCGACGCCGCCCGCCCAGGCGCGAGATGATCGGCGTCGATGAGAGCAGCAGTCGTCGGAACGGGGTTCATCGGGGCCGTCCACGTGGAGGCGCTACGCCGGATCGGGGTCGAGGTCACCGGCGTCGTCGGGTCCACGCCCGAGCGCGCGCGAGCCCGTCCCGGACTCCCCGAGCCGTACCAGTCCTTCGAGGCGCTGCTCGACGACGAAGGCGTCGACGTCGTCCACCTCGCGACGCCGAACCACCTCCATTATCCTCAGGCTTGCGCGGTGCTCGCCGCCGGTAAGCACGTCGTCTGCGAGAAGCCACTCGCGCTCACCTCCGCCGAGTCAGGGGAGCTCGTCGCGCTCGGCGAGGCCGCCGGCCGCGTCCACTGCACGAACTACAACCTCCGCTTCTACCCGCTCTGCCACGAAGCGCGCGAGCGGGTGCGGCGCGGCGAGCTCGGGCGGATCTGGAATGCGCACGGCTCCTACCTCCAGGACTGGCTGCACGAGCCTTCGGACTGGAGCTGGCGGATCGACCCCGAACTCGGTGGTCCGCTCCGAGCGGTGGCCGACATCGGCTCTCACTGGCTCGATCTCACCGCCTGGATCTCGGGTCGGCGGGTGAGCGAAGTCTGCGCCGACCTCGCGACGGTGCACGAGACGCGCGACCCGAACCGGCCCGTCATGACGGAGGATGTTGCGAACGTCCTGCTTCGGTACGAGGACGGGATGCGTGGGCAGGTGACGATCTCGCAGGTCAGCGCGGGCCGGAAGAACGACCTCTCGTTCGAGCTCGATGGCTCCGAGAGCGCGCTCGCGTGGAGCTCGGAGCGGCACGAGCAGCTCTGGCTCGGCCGACGCGACGAGCCGAACCAACTGCTGCGCCGCGATCCGGCGCTGCTCTCCCAGTCACTCCGCGGCGATGCGCCAGGGGGCCACGCCGAGGGGTTCGCCGACACGTTCAAGGAGCTCTACCGGGCCGTCTACCGGGCCGTCCAGTCGGGGGCTATGCCTGCTGAGCCGGACTTCCCCACGTTCGAGGACGGGCACGAGCAGATCCTCGTCGGTGAAGCCATCGCCGAGTCGGCGCGAACCGGAAGCTGGGAGGAGGTGAGAAGGTGAAGCTCGGCCTCCTGACCGCAGCCTTCCCGAACCTCTCGCTGGAGGAGATCGCAGCCTGGGCGGCGGAGGAGGGCTTCGAGGCGCTGGAGGTCGCCTGCTGGCCGCGGGCCGGCGCCGAGCAGCGCCGCTACGCCGGTGTCGCCCATCTCGACGTCGAGGCTCTCGACGCCGGCGAGGTGGGGGACATGCTCGACCGGCACGGGCTCGAGATCTCCGCCCTCGCCTATTACCCCAACAACCTCCACCCCGACGAGACGCACCGGGCCGCAGCGAACGGCCACCTGCGCAGGGTGATCGAGGCGGCGGCCGAGCTCGGGGTGCCAACGGTGGGCACCTTCGTCGGCAACGACAAGGATCGCTCGCTCTCCGAGAATCTCGAGCGGTTCCGCGCGGTGTGGCCTGCGCTCGCCCGCCACGCAGCCGAGCGAGGCGTCCGGATCGCGATCGAGAACTGCCCGATGATCTTCGGCCCCGACGAGTGGCCGGGCGGCGGTAACCTCGCCTGGTCGCCGGCGATCTGGGAGCGGCTCTTCGAGACGATTCCCGACGAGGGCTTCGGGCTCAATCTCGATCCGTCGCACCTCGTCTGGCTGATGATCGACTACGAGCGCGTCGTCTACGAGTTCTCGGAGCGGATCTTCCACGTCCACGCCAAGGACATGGAGGTGCGACGAGACGGCCTCTACCGGCATGGGACGCTCTCGTCCGGGGTCGGCTGGCAGGTGCCCCGCCTACCCGGGCTCGGGGAGGTGCGGTGGGATCGCTTCGTCGCCGCGCTCTACGCGGTCGGCTACGAGGGAGTCGTCTCGGTCGAGCACGAGGACCGCGACTTCGAGGGGAGCGAGGAGCTCGTGAAGCGCGGGTTCGTCCTCGCGAGAAACACCCTCCGCCCGCTCATCGTCTGAGCGCCGCGGCAGCATGCGGATCCGCGCCCGTACGGAGCCGAGGAGATCTGCAACAACTTCGAAATCCGAGCAACGCCTCGCCCGCACGAGCGGTCAGACGGGCGGTCATACTGCAACGTGGCCTCGTACTCGGTCAACAAACGCGCAGTCGCTCGTGCGCGGCGTTTGATCGAGGCTCGGCAGTACGTGCTCGAGAGCGACTGGGGCGACGTTCAGCCGGGGGCCGACGACGAGAACGCGTTCCTCGCCTCGCACTCGTGGGACGAGTACGCCGAGTGGCATCTCGGCGTCACCGAAGGCGCGACGGACGAGACGAAGTCCAGGTACGCGTTCGTCTACGGGGACTTCCGTCGCGTGCATCGAACGGGACTGATCGCGTGCCAGTACCGAGCCGCCGAGTGGCGGCACAAGGACGTCGAGCTCGTAGCGCACGAGCTGCTGCAGCTCCTCGACGAGACGAGCGCCTGAGGCTCGGCCAGAGCTTCAGCGGCTCTCGACCGAGAGATAGCGAGCCGGCTCGGCCTCGAAGCGGCTGCGACAGCCGGCTGCGCAGAAGTAGTAGATCCGAGCATCGTGGCGGACGGTCTCCCTGACCCCGTCGACCGCGACCTCCATCCCGCAGACCGGATCGACGGCGACCTCCGGCGAGGCGGGAACGGCCGCGCGGCTGTGGCGCCAGGACACGAGCTCTGCGAGCACCGCGACCGCGATCTCGGGCTGCGTCGCGGGACCGAGATCGAGGCCGGCTGGACTGCGGACTCGGACCAGCGCCTCCTCGTCGACGCCGCGCGAGCGCAGCGCGGCGAGTACGGAGGCCGCCCGCTTCGCGCTCGCCACCAGCCCGACGTAACCGATTCCCTGCTCGAGCGCCGCCGCGAGTGGCTGCTCGTCGTCGTGCCCCATGGTCGCGACGACGACGGCTGCGGCGTCGGCACGGAACTCGCGCGCGACGCGCCAGCCGACCTCGGGCGCGATCCGGGCGAGCGATTCCGCGGCCGGGCTACCGCCGAGGATGACGAGCACCGGCTCGGGACGCTGCGGCTCGACGAGCACCTCGACGACGCCCTCCGAAGCGCAAGCGCTGGCCGCGACCACCGTCTCCGAGGCGGCGCCCGCGGCAGCCCGGCCGGGCGGCCCGATCCGGACGAGGCGAGCCTCGCCGTCGGCAAGGGCGCGCAGCGCCTCGCGAACGACGATCGGCTCGGAGCACGCGCCGCCGACCCAGCCGACGAGCTCGCCCTCGGCGGTTACGAGCGCCCGGTCGCCTCGCCGCGCCGACGCCGGCCGCTCGACGGCGACGACCGTGGCGAGCGCGAACGGGATTTCCTCGGCCGCCAGCCGTCCGGCGCGCACGAGCACGTCCGCTCGATTCACCGAACCGCCGTCACTGCGCCAACCCGGCCTCGTTCAGCGCCTCCCAGACCTTGTCCGAGGTCACGGGCATCTCGAGGTTCCGCACGCCGACGTGAGCGAGCGCGTCGACGACCGCGTTCACGAACGCCGCCGGAGAGCCGACGGTCGCGGACTCGCCGACGCCCTTCGCCCCGATCGGATGGTGCGGCGACGGGGTTACCGTCTCGTGCAGCTCGAAATGCGGCGTCTCCCACGCGGTCGGGATCAGGTAGTCCATGAAGTTGGAGCCGATGCAGTTGCCGTCCTCGTCGAAGGTGATCAGCTCCATCGCCGCCATCGCGTAGCCCTCGGTGAGCCCGCCCATGATCTGGCCCTCGACGATCATCGGATTGATCCGGACGCCGCAGTCGTCCACCGCGACGACGCGAATCGGCTTCCACTGGCCGGTGCCGCGGTCGATCTCGACGACGACGGCGTAGGTGCCGAACGGGAAGGTGAGGTTCGGCGGGTCGTAGTACTTGACCCCCTCGAGGCCGGCGTCCATGCCCTCGGGCAGGTCGGTGTAGGCGGCGAAGATGACCTCCTGGATCGTCTTCGCGCGATCGGGCGCACCCTTGACCGCAAAGCGCTCGCCGTCCCAGTCGAGATCTTCCTCGGAGGCCTCGAGGAGGTGCGCCGCGATCCTCTTCGCCTTCTCGCGGAGCGTGCGCGCGATCAGTGCAGTGGCGCCGCCCGCGGTCGGCGTCGAGCGGCTCGCGTAGGTGCCGAGGCCGTACGGCGTGTTGTCGGTGTCGCCCTCGACGACGTGAACGTCCTCCGGCGGGATCCCGAGCTCCTCCGAGACGATCTGCGCGAACGTCGTCTCGTGCCCCTGGCCCTGCGACTTGACGCCGAGCTTGAGGATCGCCTTGCCGGTCGGATGCAGCCGCAGCTCCGCCGAGTCGAACATCTTGATCCCGAGGATGTCGTAGTCCTTGCTCGGCCCGGCGCCGACCGCCTCGGTGAAGCTCGCGACCCCGATCCCGATCAGCCTGCCCTCCTCACGCGCGCGCTTCTGCTCCTCGCGCAGCTCCGCGTAGCCGATCTGCTCGAGCGCCAGGTCGAGCGCGCGCTCGTAGTCGCCGGAGTCGTAGACGAACCCGGTCGCCGACTCGTAGGGGAACTGATCGGCCTTGATGAAGTTCAGCCGCCGGAACTCGACGGGATCCATCCCGATCTCGTAGGCGGCCGACTGCACGAGCCGCTCGATCAGGAACGAAGCCTCGGTGATCCGGAAGGAGCAGCGGTACGCGACCCCACCCGGCGCCTTGTTCGTGTAGGCGCCGTCGGTGACGATGTGGGCGGCCGGGAGGTCGTACGACCCCGTGACGAGGTGGAAGAGCCCGGCCTTGAACTTCGAGGGCTGCGCGTCCGCGTATGCGTAGCCCTGGTCGGAGAGCATCTTCACCCGCAGGCCCAGCATCTTCCCTTCGCTCGTCAGCGCCAGGTCGCCCTTCATGTGGAAGTCGCGCGCGAACCCGGTGGAGATGAGGTTGCCGGTGCGATCCTCGATCCACTTCACCGGGCGCCCGATCAGGAGCGAGGCCGCGGTCGCGACGACGTAGCCCGGGTAGACGGGAACCTTGTTGCCGAAGCCGCCGCCGATGTCGGGCGAGACGATCCGGATGTTGTGCTCGGGCAGGCCGGCGACGAGCGCGAAGACGGTGCGGATCACGTGCGGCGCCTGCGAGGTCATGTAGATCGTCGCGCGGCTGGTGGCGGGATCGACGTCCGCGATGCAGCCGCAGCATTCGAGCGGAGCTGGGTGGCAACGGGGGTAGAACGTCTCCAGGCTGACGACGCGGTCTGCCTCGGCGAAGGCGCGGTCGGTTGCCTCGAGGTCGCCGGACTCCCAGTGGTAGACCCGGTTGTCCTCCTGACCTTCCTTGTCGTCGCGGATGAGCGGCGCGCCTGCCTCGAGCGCCTGCTGCGGCGAGGTGACGGCCTGGAGCGGCTCGTAGTCGACCTCGATCAGCTCGAGCGCGTCGTGCGCGATGTACGGCGACTCGGCGACGACGCACGCGACCTCCTGGCCCTGCATCCGCACCTTGTCGGTTGCGAGCACGGCCTGGGTGTCGCCGGAGAGGGTGGGCATCCAGGCGAGGTTGTGTTGTGCCAGCAACTCGCCGGTGACGACGGCGACGACGCCCTCGAGCGCCTCCGCGCGCGAGGTGTCGATCGAGAGGATCCGGGCGTGCGCGTAGGGGCTGCGGAGGATCGACATGTGCAGCATCCGCGGCAGCTTGATGTCGTCGAGGTAGTTGCCCCGGCCGCGGACGAAGCGCTCGTCCTCCTTCCGCTTCACGCTCTTGCCGAGCCACTTGTGCTCGCGCTGCTCGTCGACCGCCATCTCCGTCCCCTTAGGTTTGGGCCCGCTCGGACTGTCCGTTGGCGGCCGCCCACTGGACGGCCTTGACGATGTTCACGTAGCCGGTGCAGCGGCAGATGTTCCCGGAGATCGCCCAGCGGATCTCCTCCTCGCTCGGCTGCGGGTTCTCCTCGAGCAGCGCGGCCGAGACGAGCATCATCGCCGGCGTACAGAAGCCGCACTGGAGTCCGTGCTCCTCCTTGAAGCCCTGCTGGATCGGATGCAGGCTGCCGTTTCGGATCAGGCCCTCGACCGTCTTGATCGCGCGCCCGTTCGCCTGGACGGCGAGGAACGTGCACGACTTGATCGGGGTGCCGTCGAGGAGGACGGTGCACGCGCCGCAGCTCGTCGTGTCGCAGCCGATGTGGGTTCCGGTGAGCTCGAGCGAGTCGCGGAGGAAGTGGACGAGCAGGAGCCGGGGCTCCACCTCGGCGGAATGCTCCACCCCATTGACTGTGACCTCGATCTTCATGCAGCCTCCCCGCCGCCGGGCTTCTCCTCGAGCTCTTCCTTCAGGCCCTCGAGCGTCGTCTCGCCGCTGAACTCGTTCGGCGCGCCTGCTTCTCCGCCCACGGTCTCGGTCGAGCGCGGCACGTCGCCCGACGCCGCCTCGTCAGCGACCTCGCCGTCGTCGGCCGGCTTCTCGAGGTTGACGGTCTCGCCGCAGTTCGGGCACCGGACGAGATTGGACTGGGGCGCGATCGAGTGCTGGCCGAGCTCCTCCGGGAGCCCGATGCCGCAAGTGGGACACTTCTGCTCGGCCATCAGCCGTTCGCCTTCCCGGCCGAGGCCCGCAGCGCTCGTTCGGTGAAGACGCGCACGACGTGCCGCTTGTACTCCGCACTCCCCCGCGTATCGCTCTGCGGGTCGGCTGCCTGAGCGGCCAGCTCTGCCGCGCCCTGGATCGCCTCCTCGTCGAGCTCGGCGCCGACGAGCGCCTGCTCCGCCTCGGTCGCCCGCAGGTTCGTCGCCCCTACACCGGTAAGCCCGATCCCGGCCCGTGCGATCTTGCCCGCCTCGAAGCTGACCTGGACACCTACGGCTGCGGTCGCGAAATCGCCGACCCTGCGCTCGAGCTTGAGATAGGCGCCGCCGGAGCGCTCCCCGGGACCGGGGACGCGGATCTCGGTCACCACCTCGGTCGGCTCGAGCGTCGTCGTGAACGGCCCCTGGAAGAAGTCGCTGAGCGGAAGCGTGCGCTCTCCGCCGGGACCGCGAGCGACGGCCTCGGCGCCCGCAGCCATCAGCGCGGAGCCCCAGTCGCCCTGCGGATCGGCGTGGGCGACGGAGCCGCAGACGGTGCCGAGGTTGCGGATGATGGGATCGGAGATCTGCGCCGCCGCCTGGCTGAGGATCGGGTAGCGATCGCGCAGGAGCTCGGAGAGCTCGCAGGTCTTCGTGCGCACGAGCGCTCCGATCCGCAACCCGCCGTCTTCCTCGGCCAGGGTGTCGAGCCCGGCGATCCGGTTGATGTCCACGACCACCGCCGGCGAGGCGAAGCGGAGCTTCAGGAGCGGGATCAGGCTCTGCCCGCCCGAGAGGATCTTCGCGTCCTCGCCACGCTCGCCGAGCAAGCCGAGGGCCTCCTCGAGCGATTCCGGGACAACGTAGTCGAACGCGGCTGGGTAGATCCCCTGTCCTCCTCTTGTCTCGGCGCGATCATAAGCGGGCTGAGCGACGGCTCGCAGGAAAGCAATCCTGAGCGACGTATCGAAGGCCGCGAGCGCCGAGGCGTGGAGCCCGGGACCACGGCGTCCGTCAGCGGCGGTTCCTTCGTCCGAGGATCAGCTGGCTGTCGCCGAACTCGTGCCAGCGGTAGCCGTGCTCGAGGGCCTGCCGATAGCTCCGCGCGAGTAACTCCTCGCCGGCGACGGCGCGTAGGAGGTCGAGGTGCGACGACTCCGACTCGTGCAGGCCGGTGAGCAGGCCGTCGACCGTCCACAGGCCACGTTCCAGTGTGACGACGAGGTTCGTCCAGCCCTCACCGGCGGTGACCGTGCCGTCCGGGCCGGCGACGGTCTCGAGCGCGCGCACGACCGTCGTACCGGTGGAGATCACCCGCCCACCCCAGCTACGAACGGCGTTGACGAGCCTCGCGGTCTGCTCGGGAACACGAAAGCGCTCCGGATACGGCCGCTCGTGACGCTCCTGCGAGGAGACGCCGGTGTGCAGCGTGACGGGCGCGACGAGAACCCCGCCGGCGACGAGCCGCGTGAGCAGCTCGGCGGTGAACGGACGCCCTGCGCTCGGCATCTCGGCGCTCCCCGGCTCGACCGCGTACACGTTCTGATACGCGGAGAGCGGCCAGCGGCGCGGGACGTAGCCGTAGCGGATTGCGCGCCCGTGCTCGGCGAGGAAGCTCTCGAGCGGTCCGGGTAGCTCGAGCCGGGCCAACCACAGCCGCACGCCTGCGTATGGCGCGAGGATCCGAGCCGATCCACCGGCGGGAAGCTCGAGCCGCTCGCCGACCTCGACGGCACCGAACGGTGCGTCTCCGGTGCGGAGCTCGACGATCCAGAAGCGGTCGGGATCCCGGCCCTCGGCCGGTGTCGAGAGCCTGAGCTCGAGCGCGGTGCCGTCGGCGCGCCTCGCCGGCAGCGCCGCGGCGAGGGTCGCCGACGTGTTCAGGACAAGGAGGTCGCCGGCGGCGAGGAACCGAGGCAGGTCGGCGAAGCGGCCGTGGGTGATCGAGTCGTCGGCTCGGTCGGAGACGAGCAGACGGACGCCGTCGCGGGTGAGCCCACGGGCCTCGGGGGGCTCGTGCGCCTCGAGCCGCGCCGGCAGCTCGAACGCGACGGAGCTCACGTCGTGGCCGCGACGAGCTCGTGCGCGCGGTAGAGCCCGCTCGGGAGATCGCCTTCGAGCAGCGCCAGGAAGCCCGGAACGCTCTCCTCCGGCGGCGGCCGGTCGGAGATGTCCTCGCCCGGGAACGCCTCTTGCTGCATCCGCGTGCGCATGTCGCCCGGATCGACTGCGTACGCAAGGAGGCCGGGATTCTCGGCGCCGAGCACCGCGGTGAGCTGCGCGAGCGCCGCCTTCGAGCTCCCATAGCCGCCCCACCCTTCGTAGGCCTCGACCGCCGCGTCCGAGCTGACGTTGATGACCCGCGCCCCCTTGCCGAGTCGAGGCAAGGCGAGCTGGACGAGCGCGAGTGGGGCGAGCACATTGATCTCGTAGACCCGGCGCAGCTCCTCGATCGGATAGTCCGCGAGCGCCGGGAGCGGCCCAAGCGGTGGCAGGGGGCCGAGCGAGCTCGCGTTGTTGACGATGAGGTCGATCGAATCGCCGGCCGCGCCGACCAGCCGGCGGCGGTGGTCCGGATCGGCGACGTCGCCCGCAAGCGCAACGACACCGTCGAGCCCTCCGGTTGCACGCTCGAGGGCTTCCGCGTCGCGTGCGTCCACGACGAGCCGCCAGCCCCGCTCGGCGAGCGCCCGCGTCAGCGCCAAGCCGAGGCCGCGCGACGCGCCGGTGACGATCCCGTTCACGGCTCAGGCCGCCTCGGCGGGCACGCCGTGGCGCGCCACGACCCGGTCGTAGTTGAGCCGTAGCAGCGCGATCGCGTCACGGATATCGGCCTCGTTCTCGATCCTGCGCGCGGCGTAGCCCGGCTTGCCGGGGAACACCGGGTGATAGTCGATCCGCCCCTGGGCGTGAAGATCGGCCCAGACAGGCTTCGGGAAGCCGAGATGGAGCGCGTGGTCGCCGTGCAGGTGGCCGATCTCCTTCCGGCCGACGGTGAAGCCGAACTCACCGCGCTGGCCGACGCCGGCCTCCACACCGGACCAGGAGGTGACCTCCGCCGCGATCTGCTCGCTTGCCGTCCCCGCCATTGGTGGCGTGCTCATCGAGATCTCCTTTCGTCGCTGCCCTCAGGATGGCCGCGGCTCGGGCCCGAGCGCCAGGCGCAATTGGTCCTAGGACCTCGGAACGAGGCCGGCGCGGACTGCGAGCACGGCCGCCTGCGTCCGGTCGGTGACGCCGAGCTTCGCCAGCACGTGGGAGACGTGCGTCTTGACGGTCTTCTCGGAGAGGCCCAGCTCGCGTGCGATCAGCTTGTTCGGAAAGCCGCGGCCGATCAGGATCAGCACCTCGCGCTCGCGCGACGTGAGCCGGTCAAGCGGCTCCTCCTCGCCGGCAGCCGCGAGCGTCTCGACGAGCCGCGCGGCGACGATCGGGTCGAGCAACGTCTCGCCGGCGTGGGCTGCGCGGACCGCGCGCGCGAGCTCCCGCGGCTGCGCGTTCTTCAGCAGATAGCCGGCGGCGCCGGCCCGCAGAGCCGGGAGCAGCTTGTCGTCGTCGAGGAAGCTCGTCAGAACGATCACCCGGGCCTCCGGAAGACTCTCGCGCAGCTCCCGCATGGCCGCCACGCCGTCCAGTCGCGGCATCACGAGATCCATCACGATCACGTCGGGCCGCAGCCGCACGGCCGTCTCGACCGCCTCCCGGCCGTCGACGGCGTCACCAACGACCTCGATTCCCTCCTGGAGCTCGAGGAACGTGTGCAGGCCCTCGCGAACGACCGCGTGGTCGTCGACGACGAGGACGCGGATGCTCTCAGCCATCGTGGAGCTCCAGGCGCACCGTGGTACCCGCGCCGGAGGTCGAGACGATCGCGAGCGTGCCGCCGAGCCGACGCGCGCGCTCCTCCATCGACGTCAGCCCGAGGCTGCGTCCTCGGGCCTCCTGCGCATCCGGGTCGAAGCCGACGCCATTGTCCTCGACCTCGAGCAAGAGCCGGCCCTCCTCGGCGCCCAACCTCACCGTCACGCGACTTGCGCGGGCGTGCTTGAGCGCATTCTGGAGCGCCTCCTGAGCGATGCGCAGCACCTCTCTGTCGCGCGTCCCGTCGACGGGAACCTCGCCGTCGACGACCAGCTCGAGCTCGTGCTGTCCGAGCCGCCGCAGCAGCTCGACGTGCTTGCGCAGCGCGCCGGGCAGGCCGTCGCGCTCGAGCTCCGGCGGGCGCAGCTCGAAGACGAGCGAGCGCAGCTCCTCGAGGGCCTCCTGCGCCAGCGTCTGAAGCTTCGTCACCTGGCCGCGCGCCGCTTCCGGGTCGCGCTCGAGCAGGGTCGCCGCGGCCTCGGCACTCAGCACGAGCCCGAAGAGCTTCTGGCTGACGGCATCGTGGAGGTCGAGGGCGAGCCGGTTCCGCTCGGCGACGATCGAGAGCTCCCGGGTCTGCTCGTGGAGGCGGGCGTTCGCGATCGCGATCGCGGCGTGAGCGGCGAGGAGGCCGATCAGCTCCTCGTCCTCGTCGCTGAAGTCGGTCGCGTCGAGCTTCTCGGTCAGGTAGAAGGCCCCGATCACGGCGGGCGGCTCGAGGATCGGCACGCCGAGGAAGGAGTGCATGTCCGGGTGCGCGGCGGGCCACCAGCCGCGAAAGCGCGGGTGCTCGTGGATGTCCTGCGTGCGGTAGGGCGAGCGGACGTCGAGCATGGCGCCGAGGATGCCGTGCTGCCGCGGCAGCGGCCCGAGCGACGCGACCAGCCGTTCGCTCATCCCCGAGGTGAGAAACCGCCGGAACCCACCCTCCCCGTCAGGCAGCCCGAGCGCGGCATACCGCGCCCCGACGAGCTCGCGCGCGCTGTCGACGAGCCGCTGCAGGACCTCGTCGACCGAGAGACCGGCCGCGACCGCGAGCACGGCATCGCTGACGGCCTTGAGGGTGGGACTCAGGCGCTCCACCATCTCCCTCTTGTAACAGTCCTCGGGTGAGCTCACCCGAGGACTGGCGTTCCAGCGGACGCCCGGCAACGGTCGGGCGACATCGCGCACTCGTCGGCTTCGGCGCCTTCGGCTGGTTCTGGGGGACGTTCGGAGCGTCCCTCCCGGCGATCAAGGCGCAGGCCGACGTGAGCGAGGGGGCGTTCGGGATCGCGCTCCTCTGTATCGGCGTGGGCGCGCTTGCCACGATGCGGCCGATGGGAGCACTGGTCGATCGTCACGGGCGGCGGTTGCTCCCGGCGTCGATGCTCGTCTTCGCGGGGACGGCGCTCCTTCCCGGCGCCGCGAGATCGGCGCTCGTACTCGGCGCCGCCCTGCTGCTGCTCGGGGCGGCCTCGGGTGCCGTCGATGTCGCCATCAATGCCGAGGCCGTCCGGACGGAAGCGAGCGGACGTCCGTTGCTCAACCTCGCGCACGCTCTGTTCTCGGCAGGAGTGGTCGGAGCGAGCCTACTGACGGGAGTCCTCAGCAGCCTCGATGCCGACCTCGTCGTCCTGCTCGGCGCCACCTCTGCGGCGCTCGCGGCGAGCGCGATCCTGCTGCACCGGCTCGAGGCCGCCCCTCGGCCGCCGTCGGTGTCAATGAGACGCACCGGCGGCCCGCTGCGCATCCCGCGCCCCCTCGCGATCCTCGGCGGCCTGTGCGCGATCGCCTATCTGGTGGAGAACGCGTGGCAGAGCTGGAGCGCCGTGCATCTGCAGGAGACGCTGGACGCGACAGCGGCAGTTGCCTCGCTCGGGCCGGCCCTCTTCGCCGCCTCGGCGCTGACCGGCCGGCTCCTCGGACAGCCGCTGGCGAGCCGTGTCTCCGATCGCGCTTTGCTCGCAGGCGGAGCGGGTGTGGCTGCCTCGGGGACGCTGCTCGGCGCAACCGCCGATCGCTCCGGCCTCGCACTGCTCGGGATCGGTCTCGCCGGTCTCGGCACGTCGGTGTGCGCACCGACGCTGATCAGCCTCGCCGGACGGATCGCGGCGCCGGAGCGGCGCGGCAGCGCCGTCTCGATCGTGACCACGATCGCCTACCTCGGCTTCCTCGTCGGTCCCGCGGCCGTCGGTCTCGCTGCCGCAGCGTCCACCTTGACGACCGCGCTGGCCGGTGTCGCCGCGCTCGCCGCCCTACTCGCCGTGGGAGCTCGAATCGCACCCGTGCCCGAGCATGATTGAAGGAGCCCCTACGATCGAGCCGCTGCGACTGGTCGAGGAGACCTACCGTCTCCCCGATCCGATTCCGAGGCGGGCGCAACAGCGACCTGACGACACGCCTGCGCGCACCGACCGCGAGCCTCACCCCGCGGACGCCGGCGAGCCGACCGGATGGGCGGCACGTACGAGCAACCAGACGGCGGTGAGCGCCGCGAGCAGCGCGGTGCCGCCGAGCGCGACCGGGTAGTCCAGCTCCGAGGCTGCCGCCGCCACGAGGAAGGGCGCCGCGAACCCCACATACGTCAGCGCGTAGTAGATGCCCGTCAGGGCTCCTCGCTCGGCTGGGAGGGCGAGCGTCTCGATCAGGCGCAGCCCGGCGGTCAAGCAAAGCCCGTAGCCGCAGCCGAGGAGGAGTGAGACGATCACGAGCAGGACCGGCCCTGCGGTCGTCACCGCCACCATCGCCACGACGAGACCGGCCACGCCGAGCGCCAAACCCAGCGCCGCTCCTCGTTCCTCGCCGAAGCGCCGACCGACCGGCTGGACGAGGACGCCGGTGAACGCGCCGATCGCGGTGATCGCACCGCTGTAGGCGATCGCCAGGCCGCGGACCTCGCCGATCTCGGCCGGGAGTGCGGCAAACGCGATCGTGGGCAGGGCGAAGACCCAGGGAGCCATCGGCGCGACGGTGAGCCAGAAGGCCGACCGCGCAGGCTCGGGAACCCGAAGCCGGATCCGGGGTGCTGTCGGCGACCGCGCGGCGACCGTCTCCGGGATCCGCCGGGCCAGGGGAATCACGACCGCCATCAGCGCGAGATGCACGACGTACGGGAGCACGTCCGGCGCGGGCAGGAGCTCCGCCAGGAATCCCGCCACGAGCGGGCCTCCGCCGAAGCCCAGCGTCATCGCGACCGCGGCGCGCCGCGCGCCCGTGCCGGGTGCCGCACCGCGCGAGAGCTCCGTCATCCAGGCGCCGCCGGCGCTGAAGACGACGCCCGACGCCACCCCCGCGAGCAGGCGTCCAGCGAAGAGCCCGGGCGTGCCGAGCGAGCCGACGACGAGTGCGATGCTCGCAAGCGCGGAGAGCAGCGCGCCCGCGCCCACCAGCCTTCGCCGGCCGAAGCGATCCGAGGCGGGGCCGCCGAGCAGGAGACCCGGGACGAGACCGGCCGCGTAGACGCCGAATGCAGCCGCCCGCGTCGTGTCGGACAGGTCGAGCGTGTCCCGGTAGACGAGCAGCAGCGGCGCGAACTGGTTCGCACCCCAGCCGACGGCGACGAGCAGCAGTGCGAGCGGCAGCCAAGCGCGGGACGAGGGCACGCAGAGACGATAGGGGCCGAGTTATCCGCCGGGCTGCGGATCGAGCCGGAAGGCGGCCCGAGGCAGGACGACCGAGCTGCTGCTCTCGATCAGGGAGACGATCGCCTCGCGCGGGCCCTGGCGCCACTCGTCGCTGCCGTAGAACGCGTCCTGGCTCCGTTCGAGCGCGGCGAGACTCGGATACGCACGGATCAGGTAGTACGAGTCGGCGTCGTCGAGCGAGGGGCCGGAGGCGACGACCTCGACGCCCCAGCGCTCCAGCAGCGGCAGCGATTCCTCGAGCGCGAGGCGATGGAACTCCGCGCCGCAACCGGCCTTCAGCGTGTAGGTGCGGATCTCGAGCACGGCGGCCATCTCTGGACGATTATCGCCTCGCCGGGGTGCAGGAGCGGAACGTCGGGCTAGCGCGCGCTAGTCGGCCCCTGCGAGCGCCGGCAAGCAGGCGTCGACGATGTCGTCCTCGGAGCGCGCCATCGCGTGCGTGGGCGCTCGTCCGGCGGTCGTGAGGCGGGGCACGCTGACGGGTCCAGCAGCGTGCAGCTCCGAGAGCACCGTGTCGACGGCGGCGCGGAGCCATTGTGCGCCGGCACCCTCCCGAAGGATCGCCTCGGCGCGCTCGATCGGCAGGCCGGCACGGTAGGGCCGGTCGCTGACCATCGCATCCCACGCGTCGACCACGCTGACGATCGAGGCGGCGAAGGAGATCTCCGCACGCGCCAGCCCATCGGGATACCCGGTCCCGTCGGGCCGCTCGTGATGGGCGCGCACGACGGCAGCCGCCTCTCGGAGGTGCGGATAGGGCGCGAGCATGGCCGCGCCGTCTACTGGGTGGCGTTCGATCACCGTGCGCTCATGGGCTGTCAGCGCGGCCGGGTTGCTCAGGATCGCCTCCGGCGTCAGGAGCTTGCCCACGTCGTGGAGCAGGCCGCCCAGGCCGACAGCGCGCAGCGACACTCCGTCGAGACCGACGCGTTCTCCGGAGCGCATCGCCAACTCGGCAACCCGGACGACGTGCTTGCGCGTAACGGGGTCCTTGCGCTCGAGCGCGGCGATGAAATCGTGCACGACCGGCGTCAGACCGAGCTCGAGCGCGACCAGCGGCTCCCGCGTGAGCACCGGGCGCAGCACGAGAGCGAGCGACCGGTCCCGTCCGTGCATCCAGAGCAGGCCGGCCGCGGCGAACAGTACGCCGACAGCGTCGATCAGGTGTGCCAGCCACCAGCCGGGCGACAGGGGAGCCGCGCCGAGGAAGGCGATCGTGGCCAGCCCCGGGGCGATGAAGCCCAACGATACGAGCAGCGAGCCCGCACGTCTGCCGATCGCGAACAGGCGAAGATGGCGCAACGACAGGACGGCGGTCCCCCCGATACTGACGGCGACGATCGCCGTTGTCCACCCGCCCGCGGGCGCAGGAAGCCGGTTCGGCCACAGAAGGAGCGCAGCGCCGCCGATCGCGGCCAGGGCCGCCCAGGAGCACGCCCACGAACACCAGCGTCGGGCGAGCCACAACCCCGCTCCGGTTCCGTCGAGCAGGAGCGGCAGACCGGCGAGGAGCGCGGCGGGGACCGCGGCCATCACCGCGACCAGCGTGCCCGGGTTGGGCCCGTACAGGTGACCCGGAAGCAGGAGGCCGTGGACCATCGGCAGCACCGACACGACCCAAAGAGCGCTTCCCAGCAGCGCCACCTCCGGCAGCCGCCGGATCAAGCCGACGGCGAGCACGAGCGCGGCGCCGACGGCACAGGCTGCGGTGAGCACGAGCACGGCGACGAACGCGAGTCTCGGGTGGTACCAGACGGCGTCGCGGGCGGGGCCCAGCGAGAGGATCGTCAAGGCGGAGCCGGTCGTCGCGACGAAAGGCGCCCACCAGCGCAGAAGGAAGAAGGCCATGACCTCTTTATCGACCGAGGAACCCGCGACTGTAGGCACATCGCCTCGTACGGGAAGAGCTAGGCCGCCGAGCGCTCCTCGATCGCGCCGTCCTCGCCGTCGTCGAAGCGCGCCGAGAAGCGGCTCAGCCGAAACTCGTACATCCCCCGCAGCCGCTCCGCGGTGTCCTCCCGCGCGGCGCGGCGGCGGCAACGAGAAGAAGACGACGGCGGGCGTCTTCGACCTTCCGGCCGGCCGCTACCTCGTCTACGCGGCCGGACTCGGCTTCCTGGCCGCAGCGGCGTTCAACGGCTACCGCGCCGTCACCTGCAAGTTCAACGAGAAGCTGAAGCAGGGCGAGATGAGCGAGGCCGAGGAGAAGGCGGCGACCGGGGTCGGCGTCCTCGGCCACCTCGCGCGCACGGTCGTGTTCGCGCCGATCGGCCTGTTCCTCCTGAAGGCCGCCTGGGAGTTCGACTCGAAGGAGACGCGCGGGCTCCACGGCGCGCTGCTCGAGCTCTCGCAGCAGCCGTACGGGGGCTTCCTGCTCGGCGCCGTCGCCGTCGGCCTGATCGCCTACTCGCTCTGGTGCTTCGTGCAGGCGCGCTACCGCGACGTCTAGATTCCTCGCATGGCGACGGTCGCGAACGTACGCACGATTCCCTTCGACTGGTACGCCGATCCGGCCGTCCTCCGGCAGGAACGCGACCGGATCTTCCGCCGGACCTGGCAGTACGCGGGCCGCGCCGACCAGGTCGCCGCGCCAGGCTCCTTCTTCGCCTGCGAGGCGGGTGGGATCCCCATCGTCGTCGTCCGCGGGAGAGACGAGGAGTTACGGGCGTTCCTGAACGTCTGCCGTCACCGAGGCTCGCTCGTCTGCGAGGGCGAGGGCCGGCGCGAGACGCTCCAGTGCCCCTATCACGCCTGGACATATGAGCTCGACGGCTCGCTGAGAGCCGCGCCGCGCGCCGACCGGGAGGCGGCCTTCGACCGGTCGGAGCTCGGACTCAGACCCGTGCAGGTCGATGCCTGGGGGCCGTTCGTCTTCGTCAATCCCGATCCCGCCGCCGCGCCGCTCGCCGCGACGCTCGGCGAGCTGCCGCGGCTCGTCGCAGCCGCCGGGCTCGACCTCGGCGCGCTCCGCTTCCTGAAGCGCGTGCACTCGACCTACGAGGCGAACTGGAAGGTCTGCTGCGAGAACTTCCTCGAGTGCTATCACTGCCAGGTCGCCCATCCGGGTTTCTCGAAGGTCGTCGACGTCTCCGCCGACGCCTACGTGCTCGAGCCGAGCCGCTGGTTCTCGACGCAGCTCGGGCCGGTGCGGGAGCGCTGGTCGGGCGACTTCGACCCGCGCGGCCCCGTCGCGCGCGGTCAGTTCCACTTCTTCTGGCCGAACGCAACGATCAACGTCATGCCCGGCCACCCGAACCTCTCGATCGGCCCCGTCGTCCCGACCGGCGTCGAGACGACGGCACGCTTCCTCGACTACTACGTCGGGCCAGACGTGGACGCGGCCTGGCTCGAGGAGATGCTCGCGTTCGACGACCAGGTCGGGGCGGAGGACGTCGTGCTGATCGAGCGAGCGCAGAAGGGACTGCGCAGCGGCGGGCTCGAGCATGGGCATCTGCTCCCCGAGTCCGAGCGCCTGATCGCCCACTTCCAGGGCCTCCTCGTGGAAGCGCTCGCCGACTAGCGGTCTGACTGGACGAACCGTCGCGCCGCGCCGAGCAGGTCCCTCCAACTGGTGAACGACCGGCGGCGAGGTGGGCGCCGGCCCTTGCCGGGCGCCGATCCGCATGGCATAGAGGGGCCATGCTGCTCGCGCTCGTCGCCCAGCACTCGACGCCGACCAACCTCGCCCTCGCCGCGGCGGCGCCGCGCGGAGTCGACATCCGCGTCCTCACTCCCGAGCAGGCGCTGGAGACGGTGGAGCGTGGCGACGCGGTGCTCGGCCGGCTCGACGTGCTCGAGACTCTCGACGGCGTCGACGACGGCCTCTGGGCGCTCGGCTCGCTCGCTGCGCACGGCGTCCAGACCATGAATCGCGCGAGCGCCCTGCTCGCCGCCCACGACAAGCTGCTCACGGCCAGACTGCTCCTCCGCGCGGGTCTGCCGCATCCGCGCACACGCCTGCTCACCGCCGGCCGGCCGCTCCCGCTGCTCGACGGCCCCGTCGTCGTCAAGCCGCGCTTCGGCAGCTGGGGCCGCGATGTCGTCCGCTGCCGAGACGCGAAGGCGCTCGGCCGGCACGTCCGCGAGCTGGAGCAGCGTGTCTGGTTCCGCGCCCACGGCGCACTCGTCCAGGAGCTGATCCCGCCTCGCGGGCACGACCTGCGGATCGTGGTCGCTGCCGGGACGGTCGTCGGCGCGATCTCCCGCAGCTGCGCGCCCGGCGAGTGGCGGACGAACGTCGCGCTCGGCGCCACGCGCGTCGCGGTCGATCCGCCCGAGCTCGCCTGCGAGCTCGCGCTTCGGGCAGCCGCCGCAGCGGGAGCGGAGTTGCTCGGTGTCGACCTTCTCCCGGACGGCACCGGCGGCTACACCGTCCTGGAGCTGAACGGGGCGGTCGAGTTCACCGCCGAGTACGCCCTCGATCGCGACCCCTTCGCAGCAGCCGCCTGGGAGCTATCGCGCCGAGCGCTCGGCTGCCCGCAGGAGCCCTCGGGCCGGATGCGACCGGCATTCCCGGTGCTCCCGGTCGAGGCCGCGCCGCTCGAGGCGTAGCGCTTCTTCTCCAAACGTTCACACCCCGCACACCGGATCGAGACTCGGCCGCTCGAGCCCGAGCGGAAGATGGATCGATGGCAGCCGAGACGAGAAAGTCGAAGCGCGACATCGAGGTGACCGCCCGACTTCTGAATCGGGAGCTCTCCGCGCTCGAGTACAACGATCGGCTCCTCGACCTCGCCGCCGATCCGAGCGTGCCCCTGCTCGAGCGCGTGAAGATGTGCCGCTTCTTCTCCTCGAACCTCGATGAGTTCTTCATGGTCCGAGTCGCCGGACTGCTCGGTCAGGCCGCTGCCGGCGTCGTCGTCCACTCCGCCGATGGCCTGGCGCCCGAGACGGCTCTTCTCGCGATCCGCGACCGCGTGCGGGAGCTGACCGAGCGCCAGGCGCGGATCTGGAAGAAGGAGCTGCGACCGGCCCTCGCCGAGGCGGGCATCGTCGTCGCGCGGCTGTCGGAGCTCGACGCCGGCGAGCTGAAGCAGCTCGAGAGCCGCTTCGAGCGCGAGATCTTCGCCGTCCTGACCCCGCTCGGAGTGGGGCCGGGACAGCCGTTTCCGTACATCTCCGGGCTCTCGCTCAGCCTCGGCGTCCTCGCCCGCGACCCCGAGTCCGGCGAGGAGCGCTTCGCGCGCGTCAAGGTGCCCGAGGGCCTGCCGCGTTTCCTGACGGTCGGCTCGCGGGGGCGCCTCGTCCCGCTCGAGCAGGTGCTCGGCCACTTCCTCGACTGGCTCTTCCCCGGGATGGAGATCGTCGAGCGCTCGGTCTTCCGGGTTACCCGCGACGCCGACTTCGAGGTCTCCGACGAGGCCGACGACCTGCTCGAGGCGGTCGAGCTAGAGCTGCGCCGCCGCCGCTTCGGCGACGTCGTCCGCCTCGAGGCCTCGAGCTCGACTTCGCGCGGGATGCTCGAGCGGCTGCAGCAGGGCCTCGACGTCGAGGACGACCAGGTCTACGAGATCCACGGTCCTCTCGACCTGGCCGATCTCGACGAGCTGACGGGGCTGCACCATCCGGAGCTGAAGTACGAGTCGACCCCGGGTGCGACCGCACCGCGGCTCGTGCGGGCGAAGCAACCGCGCGACCTCTTCCTCGAGATCGGTCGCGGCGACTTCCTCGTCCACCAGCCGTACGAGTCGTTCGCGACGAGCTTCGAGGCCTTCGTACGCGCCGCCGCGCGCGACCCCGACGTGATCGCCATGAAGACGGCCGTCTACCGGACGAGCGGCGACAGTCCGCTCGTCCCCGCGCTGATCGCCTGTTCGGAGGACGGGAAGCAAAGCGTCTGCCTCGTCGAGCTGAAGGCGCGCTTCGACGAGCACCGGAACATCGAGTGGTCGCGCGCGCTCGAGCAGGCCGGAGTCCACGTCGTCTACGGCTTCCCCGACCTGAAAGTGCACGCGAAGATGACGCTCGTCGTCCGGCGGGAGGGCGACACGCTCCGCCGCTATGTCCACGTCGGCACCGGCAACTACCACGCCGAGACGGCGCGGTCCTACGAGGATCTCAGCCTCTTCACGGCCGATCCGGAGATCGCGACCGACGTCGCCTCGCTCTTCAACTACCTGACGGGATTCGGCCGGCCCGTCCGCTTCGAGAAGATCCTGGTGGCGCCGTTCAATCTGCGCGCGCGGCTCGTCGAGCGGATCCGAGCGGTGGCCCACGCCGCCGCGGAGGGCAAGCGAGGCCGGATCCGGATCAAGGTCAACGCGCTCACCGATCAGGCGCTGATCGACGAGCTCTACGCGGCTTCGAGCGCGGGCGCGAGAATCGAGATCGTCTCGCGCTCGATCTGCATGCTGCGCCCCAGCGTCCCTGGTCTGAGCGAGAACATCTGCGTCCGCTCGATCATCGGCCGCTATCTCGAGCACAGCCGCGTCTACGCCTTCGAGATCGACGATGCGGTCGAGCTCTACCTCGGCAGCGCCGACCTGATGACGCGCAACCTCGACCGGAGGATCGAGGTGCTCGTGCCGGTCGAGCAGCCTCGACTGCGGCAGGAGGTGGTCTCCCTGTTCGACAGCGCCCTCGCGGACAACACCGCCTCCTGGGAGCTCGCGGCAGACGGCATCTGGACACGGCTTGCACCCTCGAAGGGCGAGCGGGCGCACAACCACCAGGTGAACTTGCAGCGCCGAGCAAGGGTGCGCTCGCGCCGGGTCGCGGCGGCGCGCAACCGCAACCGGTGAGTGGCGCGTGCGACGGGCGCCGACCGGGGACGAAGGAAGAATGGCCGAGATGAAGATCGGGGTCGTCGATGTCGGCTCGAACACGGTTCGCCTGCTCGTCGCGTCGGTCGGCGGCGGCGAGGTGCGATCCCTGCGAGAGGAGCGCGCGCACCTCGGCCTCGGCGAGGAGATCCTCCGCCACGGCCGGGTTCGACGTCGCAAGCTCGAGGAGCTGGCCGTCGTGGCGACCGAGTTCGGCCGGATCGCCAGAGAGCACCGCGTGCGTCAGCTCGAGACCGTCGTCACGGCGCCGGGTCGTCAAGGTGACGCGCCGGAGCGGCTTCTCCAGGTCCTCGCGCGAGCGACCGGCGGGCCCGTGCGCATCGTCTCGGCCGAGGACGAGGGCCGCCTGGCCTACACCGGCGCAGTCGCGCGGACTGACGTCGGCGACGAGGTCGTCGCCGTCTGCGACGTCGGCGGCGGCTCGACGGAGCTCGTCGTCGGCACCGCTCTCCTCGGCCCAGCCTGGGTCCGTTCGCTCGACGTCGGCTCGCTCCGCCTGACCGCGTCGCTCCTGCACGGCGATCCGCCCACCGCCGCCGAGATCGAGCGTGCGCGCGCTTCGGTCCGCGAAGCCCTGTCCGCGCTCGAGCCGCCGCATCCGGGTCGCGCGCTCGGGACGGGCGGGAGCGCGCGCGCTCTCGCGCGAATCGTCGGGGGCGCCTACGACGCCGATGCGCTCCAGCAGGTGATCGAGCTGCTCGCGAGCCGTCCCGCCGAGCTGTCCGCGGCGCAGCTTGCGATTCCGCTCCACCGAGCACGAACGCTCCTCGCGGGCGCGCTCGTCCTCGCCGAGGTCTCCCGGCTCCTCGGCGTCGAGCTCGCCCCCGCGAAGGGCGGGATCCGCGAGGGCGTCGCGCTCCGACTCGCGAGCGAGCGCGCCGCCGCGTGAGCCGAAGTGCCTTCGGAACTTCGGCTCAGAAACTACGGGAGACGGGCGAGAAGAGATCGGTCCCGGTCATACGAGAGGCGTTCTGATGCCAACTTCGGGTCGAGCCACGCGATCTCGTCGACCTCGCGGTTCGCGACGAAGGCGCCCTCCTGAACGGTCATCTGCCAGTAGCGAACGGCCTTCGGCCGCCCGCGCGAGTCGGTGTAGCGCGTCGTCGCGAGCTCGGCCCCGAGTAGGCAACGGAGTCCGGTCTCCTCCTCGACCTCACGGAGCGCGCACGCCTCCCCGGTCTCGCCGGGCTTTGCCTTTCCCTTCGGGAACGTCCAATCGTCGTACTTCGGCCGATGAACGAGGAGCACCTCCGGTCCCGGCCGGACGACGAGACCGCCTGCCGCCCTGACGACCTCCTGCCGGCGCGGGAGGCGGAGCCTCACGCCACGCGCGAGAGCTTCTTCCAGGCGCGGGGCCATTCGGCCCGGCACTCGGCGGCACGTCGGAGCTCCCGCTCGAGCAGACGCCCGACCGCGAGCGACGCGTCCGGCGACCGAGCGGCGAGCTCCCGCAGGCGACCGGCTCCGACCACGGCGTCCTGGTGCTCGCCGAGCACGTCTTGCAGCACCTTGGCCGCCTTGACGTAGGCGCCGTCCGCGGCGAGCTCGGCTGCGTACCGCGCCCGCTTCGTCTTGATCCGCGCTTCGTGGAGCTCGGCGTCGACCGACTCGTCGGTGAGGGCGCCAATCGCCTTCCG
The DNA here is from genome assembly GCA_024330215.1 of Candidatus Gaiellasilicea maunaloa. Lineage (GTDB taxonomy): Bacteria > Actinomycetota > Thermoleophilia > Gaiellales > Gaiellaceae > Gaiellasilicea > Gaiellasilicea maunaloa. The sequence continues at coordinate 8,043 of JANDLU010000010.1, read as the reverse complement.
CAGCTTCCGGTGCTCCGCCGTCTCGATCTGCTCGAGCGTCACCCCCTCCGCCACCGTGGGCGCCGGTCGCTCGAGCAGATCGAGCAGGTCGAAGTAGCGCTCGCTCTCGAGCGCCGCCCTCAGCCTCGTGCGCGCCGAGCGACGTCGTCGCTGGAGGAGCCCGACGAGGGGCCGGCCGGCCTCGCGCTCGGGTCCGAGCTGGTCCACCTCGGCCGATAAACGCTCGATCAGGACGTCGAGATCGCGCACCGGCCCGAGCGCGCCACCGAGCCAGCGCAGCTCCTCGCGGAGCGGACTCGCCCAGTCGGGATCGAGCAGCTCACGCCCGGCGCGGAGGAACGCGCGCAGGCGCCTCGTGGCGACACGGAACTGGTGCAAGTCCTCGGGGTCGGTGCCGAGCCGGGTGCCGGGATCGTGGGCGAGAAGACGCTCGTACTGAAGCGCGAGCTGTGCCCGCAGCACCTCGCCCGTCGAGGCATCTTTGGCAGGGGCGGCCGGCTCGCGCTCGTACTCGAGGTCGAGGGCCTGGAACACCTTCGGGCGCTGCTCGCCGTCGCCGGCGCCCGCTCTCCGCAGCGCCTTCTCGATCCGTCGCAGCGCCTTCTCGTCCCCCTCGATCAGCTCCACCTCGAGCTCGTCGAAGCTCCGGGAGACCCGGTCGTCGTCGAGGACGGAGACACTGTCGTGGACGATCTCCGCGCCGTCCACGCGCACTCCGGTGCGGCGCGTGCGCAGCCGTGCGACGGGAACGAGCTTCGCTCCGCGCAGGTACGCGGGCAGGAGAGTCAGCATCTTCTCGGGCGGCCTCGTCGGGCGACCCTCGAGCTCGAGCTCGAGCCGGGCGACCCCGCGCGGCAGCTTGAGCTGCCAGAGCCCCTTGCCGTTCTCGACGCGATGCCGCAGCGTCGCCCCGTACTGGGCCAGCCTGTGGTCGCGCGAGTCGTGGTAGGTCGAGTCGAAGAGCCGCGGCTCGATCGTCTGGCCGCCGAGCTCCGGCAGCTCGAACGCCTCGCCGGCACGCAGCTTCACCTCCCGCTCGAGCGTCTCCCGCACGCTTGGACTGTAGAGAGAGCGCCCGTGAAGATGTGGTGAACGACCGAACGCCGCCCTGAGGCGGCGTTCGGTCGTGCGTCGTCTGAGGGCCTAGCCGTTTGCCTTCAGCGCGACCCGGAACTGGTAGCGCGCCTTCTTGAGCTGGCGATCGGTCAGCGCGATGTAGCCCGCCTGCTTCGCGATTGCCTTCTCGTTGTTGAAGATGTAGCCGATGAACGAGGCCACCTCGGCCCGCCGGAACGACGGCCGCTTCGCGTAGATGAAGAGCGGCCGCGCAAGCGGCTTGTACGTTCCGCCCTGCACCGCCCTGATGCTCGGCGCGACGCAACCCTTGCCGTTGTCGACCTTGACGAGCTTCAACTTGTCCGCATTCTCCTCGAAGTAGGAGAAGCCGAAGTACCCCATCCCCCCGCGCTCGCCTGAGACTCCCTGGACGATGATGTTGTCGTCCTCGGTCGCGAGATAGTCGGAGCGGCTGGCCTTCGACTTGCCGTTGATCGCCTCGGTGAAGAAGTCGAAGGTGCCCGAGTCGGTGCCGGGGCCGAAGAGTTTCAGCGGCACGTCCGGGAAGCTCGAGCGGATGTCCTTCCAGCTCTTGACCTTCGAGCCGGTGTTCCACGTCGCCTTGAGCTCGGCGGTCGTCAGGCAGTCGACCCACGTGTTCGCCTTGTTGACGACGACGGAGATGCCGTCGTTGGCGACCGTGAATGCGACCCACTTGACCCCGGCATCGCGGCAGCTGATCGCCTCCGAGTTCTTCATCGGGCGCGACGCGTTCGCGAGGTCGATCTCGTTGCGGCAGAAGCGCTCGAAGCCACCGCCCGTGCCGGAGATGCCGACGGTGACGCGCACGCCCTTGTTCTTCTTCTGGAAGCCCTCCGCAGCGGCGATCGTGTACGGGCCGACGGTGCTCGACCCGTCCGCAGTGATCGTCCCCCCCAAAGCCTTGACGCCCGCGGTCGCGCTGGCCGCGAGTAGGACGGCGCCGAGCGCCGCCAGCAGTACAACCTTCTTCATATCTCTCCCCTGATGTCGGTCCCACATTTTCGGTGCCACATTGCGAGGCCGATTGTCGGGCCATGCCGACGCTGCATGGGCTTACAGCAGGTGAAGGAGTGGTGGCGTAGTCGTGAAGGTGGTCAAGCCGCCCCGAGCTCGGCGAGCAACGCCTGGACGCGAACGTCGATCTCGTCCCTGATCGCTCGCACGCGCGGAAGCTCCTGGCCTGCCGGATCGCCGACTTCCCAGTCCTGGTAGCGCTTGCCGGGATAGATCGAGCAGGCGTCCCCGCAGCCCATGGTGATCACCGCATCCGCGGCCCGGACGACCTCGTCGGTCAGCGGCTTCGGGAACTCCTGCTCCAGATCGATCCCGATCTCCGCCAGCGCGGCGATCGCCTCGGGGTGGATGTGCTCGGCGGGCGCGCTGCCCGCCGTTCGGACGTGGACTCTGCCCCGGGCGCGATGGTTGAGCAGCGCTGCGGCCATCTGGCTGCGACCGGCGTTTTGGACGCAGACGAACAGGACTTCCGGCACCTCCTTCGCGATCGAGCCCTCCGCTTGCCCGAGCGCCCGCAACCGCTCGCGGGCGAACCGGTGGGCGAGAACCGGCAGGAACTCCGAGACTCGGACTTCTCCCAGTCGCTCGATCGACTCCTCGACGAAACGGGCGACCGTCTCGACCGAGAAGACGCCTTTGAACTCGTCCGCGAGGCTCGCGACGGCGCGATCGAGGTGCGTCCGGGTGACGGCGTCGATCCGAGCTGGCATCACGCGAATCCTCCCTGGAGCGCCCGGCGAGGTTGGTCAAGAGGTGGCAAAGAAGTGGAGTCGAGCCGGGGTCGAGAAGTGTCCTCGAAATCGCCGTCGCATGCAGGCAGTGAACACTTGGAAACGGAGTGGTGCGCCGCCTTCCTCTGTCGCCCAGCCGCCCATAGGGTCGCGCTGAGACGCAGCACTGCTGCGTGACATCGAGAGGGGAGAAGAGCATGTCGACACTCGACAGGCGAACGCTCGTCCGCCGCGCCGCGGCGGCGGGGGGAACCGTCCTGACGGCAGGCGTGATCGAGCGCCTGAACGTGCGGGAGGCCCGGGCCGCCGCCGGCGTGAGCTCGAAAGGGGCGGCGGCAGTCGGCTACGGCGCTCCCGTGAGAATGCGCGACCAGCTCGGGCGCGAGATCCTCGCGCTGCCACCGGGCTTCCGCTACGTCACCTTCGGCGACATCGGGGCTCCGATGGCAGACGGGAACACAACGGGCGTCGCGCTCGACGGGATGGCCTGCTTCAAGGGCCACGGCTCGACGACCGTGCGGCTGATCCGCAACCACGAGGACAGGCAGGCGCCTGGGGCAGGCTCTGTAGGTGGAGATCCGGCCGCGAAGTACGACGCTCAGGCCGGCGGCGGGACGACGACGCTCGATTTCGACCTGAGGCGCGAGGAGCTCGTCCGGGACTTCATCAGCCTGAACGGAACGATCGTCAACTGCGCGGGCGGAATCGCGTGGCGGCGCCGTGGCTGGATCACCGGCGAGGAGACCGTCCAGGGTCCGGCGCAGGGCTGGGCCCAGAATCACGGCTACAACTACTTCGTTCCGCTCGACCGCGAGGGCCCGGCGTTGACCGAGCCGCTGCGGGCGATGGGGCGCTTCGCCCACGAGGCCGTCGCCGTCGACCAGGCGACAGGGATCGTCTACCAGACCGAGGACGCCGGCTCCGGGCGTGGCTCGGGGTTCTATCGCTTCATCCCGGACGACCGGAGCGAGCTTGCGCGGGGCGGGAAGCTCCAGATCCTCGCGATCCACGGCCGGCCGCAGGCCGACCTGCGCGAAGGCCAACAGCTCGGAGCGCGGCTTGCAACGGAGTGGGTCGAGATCGAGGACCCGGATCCGGCGGCCGCCACGACCAGCACGGTCTTCACCGAGGGCTTCACGAAGGGTGCCGCCAAGTTCAACAGGCTCGAGGGCTGCTGGGAGGCTCACGGAACGATCTTCTTCGCCTCCACGAGCGGAGGCGATGCGAAGAACGGCGACGTCGGGAGCGACGGCTTCCGCGAGGGCTGGGGCCAGATCTGGCAGTACCGTCCCCGCGGCCGCGGCCGCGGGACGTTGAAGCTGATCTTCGAGTCGACGGACGGCTCGGTGCTCGACGGCCCGGACAACCTCTGCGTCACCCCGCGTGACGGGCTGATCCTCTGCGAGGACGATCCCTCGAGCGCCTACAGCGCGACGGACACCGATCCGACGGCCACGGGAATCACCGACGTGAACCGGCTGATCGGTCTAACGGAGCAGGGCGAGTCGTTCCCGTTCGCCGTCAACACGCTCAACGACACCGAGTTCGCCGGCGCGTGCTTCAGCCCCGAGGGCGAGTGGCTGTTCGTCAACGTCTTCGGTGACGGCACACCCGGGAGCGGCACGACCTGCGCGATCACCGGTCCCTGGGCGCACGGTCCGCTGTAGAACGAAGGAATCGCGAGCGAGCCGAGGGCAGGCCGGCCGCGCCTCAGCTCGCTCGATCAGCAGCGGCGCCTAGCAGCAGCCTGCTTGCTGCGCGAGGGGTAGCTCACGCCGAGTCTCCTCGGACTGCGACGGCTTGGTCGCCTTCACGATCGCGCCGTGCATCCCGTCCGCCACCTCGTGGGTGAAGGTGACGCTGACGTCCACGAAGCCGGCCGCCTCGAGACCCTCGACGTACTCGCTCCGGGAGAGGGCGCCGGCGATGCAGCCGACGAAGCTTCCGCGCTCCGCGCGCTCGTCGGCTGCGAGCCTGTCCTCGGCGACGACGTCGCTGATCCCGATCCGCCCGCCGGGTCGCAGCACGCGGCCGATCTCGAGCAGCACGGCCGGCTTGTCGACGGAGAGGTTGATCACGCAGTTCGAGATCACGACGTCGACCGACTCCGCGGGCAGCGGCACGGACTCGATCACGCCCTTGAGGAAGATCGCGTTCCGGATCCCGGCCTCGGCCGCGTTGCGCTGGGCGAGCGCGAGCATCTCGTCGGTCATGTCGAGTCCGTAGGCGAGACCGGTAGGGCCGACCCGCTTCGCGGAGAGAATCACGTCGATCCCGCCGCCGGAGCCGAGATCGAGAACTGTGTCGCCCTCCCGCAGGTCGGCGACGGCGGTCGGGTTGCCGCAGCCGAGGCTCGCGAGCACCGCCGTCTCGGGGAGCTCGCCGCGCTGCTCGACCTCGTACAGCGCCTCGCCGAAGTCGGCGGGATCGCCGTCTCCGCAGCATGAGCCGCTCCCGCAACCCGGGTTGGCCTCGCCGCTCGTGACGGCGACGGCCGACTCGGCGTACCGGCGGCGCACTTCCTCTCTGAGCTCCTCTGCGTTGGGCTCGTCGGCAGTCGTGATGGTCATCAGCAGCACGCTCCTTTCAGATCGGCGACGGCCGCGAGGGTCTCGACGGCGTCGCGCTTCAGCGAGAAGAAGGCCCACTTGCCGCGTTGCTCGCGCTCGACGAGACCGGCGTCGACCAGCTTCTTCATGTGGTGGGAGACCGTCGGCTGCGCGAGCCCGAGCGGGCCGTTCAGGTCGCAGATGCACACCGGCTCGTTCGCAGTGGCCAGGCAATTCACAATCCGCACCCGCGCCGGGTCGCCGAGCGCCTTGAAGAGCTCGGCCGTCGCCACCGCCTCCGCAGCGGAGAGGGCGGGCTGGTCGAGCGGGGCGCAACAGGTGATCGGCTCGGCGATAGACATATCGACATCCGTCAATATATCGACCAACGTCGATACGTGTCAAGTCCCGAGGCCGCCCTAAGCCGCCGCTCCGATCGACGGTGTCTCGCCGCGAACCGCTTGGTAGGCGAACGCTCCGAGCGCCGCCCCGAGAAGCGGCGCGGCGATGTAGATCCAGAGCGCGTCGGAGGTTCCGGAGGCGAGCGCCGGGCCGATTGAGCGGGCAGGGTTCATCGAGGCGCCGGTGATCGGGCCGCCGAACATCGCGTCGAGCCCGACCGTGCCGCCGATCGCGATCGCGGCTGCGTCGCCTACAGCCCGGGTGTCAGTCGCGACACTCATGATCACGAACATCAGGAAGAAAGTGAGCACGGCTTCCCAGAGGAACGCCTGCCTGTGCGAGCCGGAGGGAAGCGTCGCTCCGACTTCCACGAGATCTCCGAGCGAGACACGCAGGAGGAGAGCCGCGAGAATGGCTCCCGCGAGTTGCGCCGCCCAGTAGGCGAGCGCCCGGCTCCAGGGGAAGTGGCGGGTGAGGGAGAAGGCGAAGGTGACAGCCGGGTTGAAATGGGCGCCGGAGATGTGTCCGACTGCGTAGATCATCGCCATGATCACGAGCCCGAAGGTGATCGCGATCCCGAGGTGTCCAAGCCGCTCGGTCTTCGCCTCGACCATGATCGCGCCGCAGCCCGCAAAGACGAGGGCGAAGGTGCCGATTGCCTCGGCGAGGAGTGGGCGCCAGAACGCTCTAGCCGGGTGGATGTCTTGCGCCGGTCGTCCGGGCGTCCGGTCGCCCGGCGGGAGGAGCCTAGGCCGGCTCGGGCTCATCGCAGCTGTCGGCCAGGTGCGGTGAATGCATGGAGGCGTCGAGGTCGCCGAGGAAATCCGTAGCGGCGGCGACGGCGTCGGGGTCGAGGCTGTAATAGACCCAGCTGCCCCTGCGTTCGGCCGTAACAAGTCCAGCCTTTCGCAGCACACCGAGATGCTTCGACACGCGCGGCTGGCTGTACGGGACGGCCTCCTGAAGGTTGCAGACGCAGATCGGTCCGTTGGCGGCGATCAGGGCAACCAGCTCTAGGTTACCCGCGCGCGAAGATCGCGAAGAAGGGCGATCTGCAGGCTGGAAAGGCGGTCGAGTTCGACTATCCGCTCCAGGGCCAGAAGAACATGCTCCTCGATCTGGGCGAGGCCGTCCCGGGCGGTGTCGGCGAGAACTCCAGCCTCGTCGCCTACTCGATTGTCTGCCAGCACATGGGCTGTCCGGTTGGTTACAAGAAGCAGGACAAACACTTCATGTGCCCCTGTCACCAGACGCTTTACGACCCGGCTCGCGGGGGCTACGTCATCCAGGGCGTTGCCCAGCGGCCTTTGCCGCGCGTCCAACTGGAAGTCGATGGCGACGACATCATCGCCGTCGGGGTCGAAGGCCTGATCTTCGGTTATCGCGACAACCTCGCCCCGGGCGAGAAGGTCGCCTGAGAGAGGGGTGCGCGATGGCTATTGATCGAAAGCACGAGGCGGATGCCATCTCAAAGGGCCTCACCCGCAAGCGCAGCCTCGGCGTGATCACCGTCGCAGGGGTTTCGATCGCACTCCCGAAGTTCCTCCAGCCGAGTGACGCGCTCGCCGCCGGAGAGGCCGACTCGATCGAGGCGGAGGCGCTCTTCCTCGGCCAGGAGGAGCTGCCGATCCCTCCGACGACGGCCAAGCGCTACACGACCGCCTGCCAGTTCTGCAACGTTGGCTGCGGCTACATCGTCTACACCTGGCCGATCGAGGACACGCCGAAGGCTGGTGTAGAGGGGGCGGTTGGCGGCGGCGCGCCGACGGCTGTTCTCGGCGATTGGGTCTCGCCGAGTTTCGTCACCCGCCGTGACATCAACGGCGTCGACTCGTTCATTGCGGTCGCCCCCGACAAGGACTGCGTCGTCAACAAGGGCGACCATTCGCCCCGCGGTGCGACGAACGCCCTAACCATCTACACGACCCACGAGCACCCGCTGACGAAGCCGACCGAGCGGTTGCTGAAGCCGCAGACCCGCGAGTCGAAGGGCGGCGACCTGTCGGACGCCGGCTGGGAAGAGGCGATCGACCTCGTCGCCGACAAACTGAAGGAAACGATCGACACCAAAGGACCGTCAGCGGTCGGGCTCTGGGGAGCCGATCATCTCTCAGCCGAAAAGAATTTCGTCGAGACGCGACTCTTCTTCGCCAAGGCTCCGCTCGGGCTCTACGACGAGCAGCGCGGCCCCGATGAAGGGGTGGCGGTGCGGGCGATCCATAATCGGGCGAAGTGGAATTCCGAACATC
>JANDLU010000090.1 GCA_024330215.1 Candidatus Gaiellasilicea maunaloa | reverse complement strand
GGCGCCCGCTGCCTGACGGGGACGGGTGGACTCCATGGTCGTGAAAGGGATCGTAGTCCGGAAACCGCTCGCCTCTCCTCGGTTCCGGATCTCTCCTCGGAGCTCCAGCCAACCGGCGACCGGACCGGCGGGCCTACCGATGCGAGACAGACCGCCAAGACGCAGCATCGGAGCGTCGACCCGAACACCCCCCGCAGGAGGAATCGAACCACATGATCCATCCAGGAGAGACACTCGAGAACCCGGTCACCGGCGAGGTGATGATCTTCCACCGCACCTCCGCGCAGACCAACGGCGAGGAGGTCCTCGTCGAAGTGATCGTGCGCCCGCACGGGTTCGTCGCCGCCGCGCACGTGCACCCGTATCAGACCGAGCGCTTCGAGGTGCACCAGGGACGGCTCGGCCTCCGCCTCGGCGACGAGCAGCTGGTCGCCACCCCGGGCGACGTCGCCGTCGTGAATCCGGGCACGGTGCACCGCTTCTGGAACGCCGGCGACGAGGACGCTCGCTTCACCGTCGAGGTGCGGCCAGCCCTCCAGTTCGAGTCGCTGATCGAGACGATGTTCACCCTCGCTGCCGAGGGCAAGACGAACCGCAAGGGCATGCCAAACCCGCTTCGGCTCGCCGTGATCGCTCGGGCGCACTTCGACACCGTCCGGCTTCCGTTTCCACCGCCGACACTACAGCGAGCAGCACTCACGCTCGGTGCTCCCCTCGGCAAAGCCCTCGGCTACCGCGAGACGGTGACGCGGGCACCGGCGGCGGCTACCGACCGACCCCACTCGCGCCCGGTCCGGACGTACGAGCGCGGGCGACCGCACGCGACCCCGCCGGCCGTCGAGCGTCGCGCGCCCCGCTGACGGACTCGCCGGTTGCGGAAAGAGTGCATCGTAAGGAGGGTCGACGTCTCGTTCGCTCCGCCCTCTGCGATCCATTTCGCGGCAAGGCCTAGAAGACGATTGCGGCCGCCGCCGCGAGCCCCTCCGAGCATGAGCGCTAGCAGGGTTCCGAGGGCGATCGTCGTCGCCGCCTCGATGGGCAGCAGCACGAGCAGGAGGGCGACCGAGACCGTGAGCCGCTCGTTGCCGATTGACCCCGCCGCTCCAGCCCGCGGCGCGACCGCGCGGCCCGGCTGCGCTCTCGGCTGTCGTGTGACCGCCGAGGCGTGCCGTCGTAGTCTCGGCGCTCTCGAGCATCCTCGGGAGAGTGGCGCTCGCATCCTGGACAGCGACTGAACGGCGGCCGCGCGTTCAGGCGCCTGTCAGGCATTTGGGATGACAGTCGCATTCATGAACGCAATCGAGCTCGAGAATCTGACCCAGCGCTACGGCGATGCCACGGTGCTGCACGGAATCGACCTGACGGTCGGGCAGGGGGAGATCTTCGGCTTCCTCGGCCACAACGGCGCCGGCAAGACGACGACGATCCACGTCCTGACGACGCTGATCCCGGCGAGCTCGGGCACGGCCCGAGTGTGCGAGCTCGACGTTGTCGAGGAGCGGCTGGAGGTACAGCGCACGATCGGCTACCTGCCCGAGAACGTGCGCCTCTACGACAGCCTGACGGCGGCGGAGAACCTCCGCTTCTTCGCCCGGCTCTCGGGGGTCGAAGACGTTCCGCGGGCGATCGACGAGGCCCTCGGCATCCTCGACTGCCGCGAGCTGGCGGACAAGCGGGTCGGAACGTTCTCGAAGGGGATGCGACAGCGGATCGGGATCGCGCAGGCGATCCTTCACAGACCAAAGGTGCTGTTCCTCGACGAGCCGACGTCTGGGCTCGACCCGATGGGTGTGCGCCAGCTGCGCGAGACGATCGTCCGCCTGAACGCCGAGCTTGGGATCACGATCTTCATGAACACGCACCTCCTCAGCGAGGTCGCGCGCGTGTGCACCACGATCGGCGTTCTCGCCGAGGGGGAGCTGATCTACCAGGACTCGCTGGCGCAGAAACGCTTCCCGGACGAGGCCTCGCTCGAGGACATCTACGTCCGGCTCGAAGACCGGTGAGCAACGCGGCCGTGATCGCGCGGCAACAACTACGGCTGCTTTCCCGGAGCCACACGTTTCTGCTGCTGCTCCTCGTCCTCCTGGGGATGACGGCGCTGTCCGGGTACATCGGCTGGTCAAGCCATTCGACGATCATCCGCGTCTACGACGAGACCGTGCGAACGCTCACGGCTGCCGGCAAGCCCGCTCCGCCGAACCCGTTCGCGGACAAGCCGCGCCTTTCGCTGCTGAACAACATGATCATCTACGTGCCGCTGATCGGGGCGCTGCTCGCGATCGCGATCGGCAACATGAGCGTGACCGGCGATCGGCAGGCCGGGGTGACCAGGGTCATCTTCTCGCGTCCGGTGCGCCGGTCGTCATACTTCTGGGGCAAGCTCGGCGCGAGCGCGGCGGCCGACGCCGCGATCATGGCCGCCTGCCTCGCGCTCAGCGTGATCGGGCTGACGCTGATCAACCACGGGCTCCCGACCGCTCAGGAGCTCCTTCGGTTGGGCCTCTTCTACGCCCTGTCGGGCCTCTACCTGCTGCTCTTCGTCCTGATCGGGATCGTGGCGGCGCTGCTCACCCGCAGCCGATCGCTCGGGCTCTTCGCCGCGGTGGCGGTGTGGGTGCTGATCACCTTCGCAACGCCGCAGTTCACCTCGGGGCTCCGGCCGGTCGCGTCGCTCAATCCGGTCACGAATCCTGTTGCGGCGAGTCACTCCGGGTTCTTCGGCGTCACCTCGAAGGCCAAGCCGATCGCCGTCAACGAGCAATATAAGGCCCTCAGCACGCGGATCCTCAGCCGCGGAGACGACGTCGTCCGAGCGGGATTCGAGAAGACCGCTGCCGAGCTGGCACCGATCGTGCTCCTTGCGCTGCTGCTCGGCGGCTGGGCGTACCGCCTCGTGCGCCGGCACGACTTCTCGGAGGAGGCCGCGCGTGACTAGGCAGCGACATGGCCATGTCCTCACGCTGGCGGGCCACGAGTATCGGTCGGCCGCCCGCAGCGGCGTCCTCGTCCTGCTCGTCCTGAGCATGGTTCTCGTCGCCGCCGGGTCGATCACGATCGCCTCGTACGACTTCCGGGCGCAGGTCGCCGACTACAACGCCTACGTCCAGCAGGCGAAGGCGGCCGGCGCGACCCTCACTGCCGCACCCCAGTTCTTCCCGCTCCAGCTGCTTCGCGGGGTGATCGAGTACATCCAGATCATCGGCGCTGTGCTCGCGATCGGCCTCGGTTACCTGAGCGTCGCCCGCGAACGCACCGGCAGGACGCTGCCGCTGATCCTGACCCGGCCCGTACGCACACGCGAGCTCGTGCTCGGCCGGCTTCTCGGTGCGGGCGCGCTGATCGGCACGATCCTCGTCGCGACAGCAGCGATCTCGATCGTGGTGATCGGCACGGTCGGAGGCCGCTGGCTCAGCGGCGCCGAGCTGACCAAGCTCGCGCTCGCGTTCGCGATCGGGATCGTCTACATGCTGCTCTTCTATGCGCTCGGAACCTGGCTCTCGGCGCGGAGCAAGGTGGTGGCCAACGGGCTCGTCGTCGCCCTGGTGATCTGGCTTTCCGTCGTTCTGATCATCCCGCAGATCGGGGACACGATGGATCCCGACAACCAGGTGCCGGGCGGCCTCTTCGCGGCGCTCCAGGTGCAGAAGCCCGACGAGAAGAAGGTGCTCGCGCACTTCGCGACCTACGAACGCGTTCGCAACGGCCTCGAAGAGACGTCGCTGACCAAGCACTACGAGCGGCTGACCTTCGCGATCACCGGCGTCAAGGACAAATACAACGGCGCCTCGCTCGGCTCGATCGCACACGCAAAGCGCGCCGATATCGAATCGATCGTGCTCTACATGGCGCTTCTGAGCGGCCTGATGTGGTTCGCGCTCAGACGCGAGAACTCGACCCGAACGGAGACCTGATGACCAGAGCACTTGCACTCGGCGCTCTCGCACTGACCCTCGCCTCCCTCGTAAGCGGATGCGGAGGAGGCGGCGGCGCATCATCTGCCTCGAGCGCGCCCACGAGCACGGCAGCGGCGGCGGCAACGGGCCGGGTGCTTCCCGTCCCCAAGAACCCGATCTCGAATGCCTCCACGGCACCGGGCCTGACGATCACGAAGGCGCTCGTCGAGAACAACGTCTCGCCGGACACGGGCAAGGCCGTCGACGACCACCTCGAGATCGCGCTTCGGAACACGAGCAGCAAGCCCCTCGATCGGATCGGCGTCTACTATAGGATCACCGACCCGGCCAGGGGAGTGTCCGAGGGCTACTACACGAAGCTAGATCGCGTCACGATCGACCCAGGAGCGAGCCGGGTCGTTCACTTCGATCCGACGGGAGCCGCCGACCACTATCCCGTCAACAAGTACAGCCTCTACTACACCGACAAGAACGCCCTCGTCGTCGACGTGATCGCCAGCGCTCGGAACGTCAAGCCGGCCACGTTCACGGTCAAGAAGGACGCCGGCGGCGCCGAGGCGGGAGTCGAATAGGGAGGCCGCCGTCCTGGCCCGTGATCGCCGAGCGCGATACTGAAGTCGTGATCGATCCGCAGGTGGTGGTGCTCGAGGACGATCCCGAGCTTCGCTCGCTGCTGCTGCGCGGCCTCCGCGAAGAGGGATTCCAGGTGATGACCGCAGGGAGCGCCGGCGAGCTGCTCGCCCTGCTCCCCGGCAAGCAGCCGGACGCCCTCGTCGTCGACGTCGGCCTGCCCGACGCCGACGGCCGCGACGTCGTGCAGGCGTTGCGCGCGCAAGGGACCGCGGCGCCGGTGATCTTCCTCACCGCCCGGGACGCCCTGCCCGATCGCCTCGCGGGCTTCGCTGCCGGCGGCGACGACTACCTGACCAAGCCGTTCGCCTTCGCGGAGCTCGTCGCCCGCCTGCACGCGCTGATCCGGCGCGGCGGCGCCGACCTCTCGGCCCAGGTAGGCGAGCTGCGGCTCGACCCCGGCAGCCACGCCGCCACCTGCGGCGGCGCGGTCGCCGAGCTGACGCCGACCGAGTTCCGGATCCTCGCCCGGCTCGCGGCCAAGCCGGGCGACGCCGTTCGCCGCCGCCAGCTCGTCGAGGCCGGCTGGCCACACGGCGCGATCGTCCACGACAACACGCTCGACGTCTACATCGCCCGACTCCGGCGGAAGCTCGCGTCGTTGCCGGGAGCGCCGGAGCTGGCGACCGTTCACGGCGTCGGCTACTCGCTGCGATGACCCGACCGCTCCGCATCGGCGTCCGCCGCCGACTGCTGCTCGCCGTAATTGGGGCGGTTGCGCTTGCGCTCGCGATCGGCGTGACGGCTTTCAACCTGCTGCTCGACCAGCGGCTCTCAGCGAGCGCGACAGCACTTGCGAAGGCACAGGCGGCCGCCGAGATCTCCGAGCTCGAGGTCGTTGGCGGGAGGCTCATCGTCCAAGAGGGCCCAGACGCTCAAGCGACGATCGGGAGCCCTGTCTGGGTGTTCTCGGGCACGACTGCACTCGAGGCTCCGCGTGTTTCCACCTCCATCTCGTCCGCCGCGACCGCGCTCGCCGGAGGGCCGGAGCGCAGCGTTCGCGTGGGCGAGACGATTCGGCTCTACGCCCTGCCGGTCGTTCAGAGCGGAGAGCGGATCGGCACCGTCGTTGCCGGGATCCCGCTCGACGCCTATGACGAGACCGCGACGATTGCGTTTCTCGGCTCGTTGGCGCTCGCGATCGTTCTGCTCGGCGCGGTCACGCTGCTCACGCACTGGATTCTCGGACGGGCGCTCCTGCCGGTCTCCCGGATGACTGACGATGCAGCCGCCTGGAGCGCGCACGACCTTCACCGCCGGTTCGATCTCGGGGAGCCCTACGACGAGCTGACACGGCTCGCCGCGACGCTCGACACCCTGCTCGAACGCCTCTCCGCGAGCCTTCGTCACGAGCAGCGGTTCACGGCCGAGCTCTCGCACGAGCTGCGCACACCGCTGGCGAAGATCGCAGCCGAGACCGAGCTCGCGCTCCGCAGGGAACGAAGCGGCGATGACTACCGTGGCAGCCTGGAGGCCGTCCACCGGAACGCCGAGCAGATGACCCGCACGGTCGACGCGCTTGTCTCCGCCGCGAGGCAGGAGGCGGGTCTCACGAGGACGACGAGCGACGTGCGTGATGCCGTTCGGGAGGCAGCCGCCGCGGTCCGGGACGGGGCGGCTGCGGAAGGAATCGAGATTCTCCTCACCGTGCCCTCCGAGCCGGTCACCGTGGCGATCGAGGACGAGCTGCTCGAGCGGATCGTCCAACCGCTGCTCGACAACGCGATCCGCTACGGCCAGAGCACCGTCTCGGTCGCGCTCGTGCGCAACGGGACGAACGCTGTCGTCGAGGTCGTCGACGACGGCGCCGGCGTCGGCGCGGATGAACGCGACCGGATCTTCGAGCCCGGGACTCGCGGCACGGCAGCCACGAACATGCCGGGCGGCGCTGGGCTCGGCCTGGCGCTGGCGCGACGTCTCGCGCGGAGCGCCGGAGGAGACATCGTCGCCAGACCGGGCGAGGCCGGAGGGCAGTTCAGCGTTCGGCTTCCCCTCGCCTGACGAGTCGCTCGAGCACGGCGTCCTGCGCCTTGAGGTGCTTCTGGATCTCGACCGCTTCGTGGAGGATGGCCTCGGCGTCCTTGAAGGTGTCCTCGGCGCGCCTGTCCGCGGCCGCAGCCTGGACGTTCTGGCCGACGATGATGATCGGGAGCAGGATCAGCTGGAGGAAGGTCTGGGCGATCCAGGCGACGATGATCAGCTTGTTATGCGTCCCCAGCGCGGCCGGCAGGCTGACGAGCGCGAGGAGCGTGAACAGGTACGCGCACCACATCGTCCCGACGGCGAGGGTCACGAACAGCCCGACGCGAGCGTTGAGCCGCGAGATCGGCCCGGCACCGCGCAGGCGCTGATCGGTGGTCCTGGCAGGCCCGCCCAGCTTTCGCTCGGCGATCCGCGGGTGGGGCTGGTGTTCGAACACGGTCATTCGCAGCTCCTTCGGTTGGTGGCGCCGGACTCGGCGCGTTCGCGCAACGCCTGGCTCATAAAGCTGAAGCCGAGATCGTTACGAGACCTGGCGAGGCCGGGAGGTCAGTTCAGCGTCTGGTTCTTCGCCTAGCGCTCGCCGGCCGAGTCAAACGAAGCAGGGAGACGGCGAGGATCGCCGGCACCGCAAGCGGCAACAGCCACCAGGCGTCGATGGTGAGACGCGCGAGGCCTCCGGTGAGCATGATCGCGCCGGCGACGCCGACCGCCACCCAGACATCGTCGCCGGCGACGAAGTCGATCACCGCACGAGCCGCCCGGCTCACCACACCAACTCCAGCGCGACCCGGTGGCGGCGCTGGAGCAAGCGACGAACGCGAGCTCCGACTGCGGTGAGCGCCAGCCCCGCGTCACGCCGAGTGCGAGTACGTGACCGCCTCGACCGTCTCCACGGCGCTCGCCGCTGCGGCGCCGAGCACGAGCAGCAGTTCATGCGTCATCACCTGCGACGGTACGCGAGGGCGCACGAGAGCTGTTCAGGCGGCGTTAAGCCCGCGGAGCAGAAGCTCGGCCGATGACCAACGCACTCGCAAATCCAGGCGCCATCGAGGGCCGCTCTCGCACGGCGTCCTCACCCGCACGACAGATGCTGAACAAGGTTCCCGAGGTCACGCTGTACTTCTGGATCATCAAGATCCTTTGCACGACCGTCGGCGAGACCGCGGCGGACTTCCTGGCCACGAACCTGAACCTGGGCCTGACCAACACGACCTACATCGTCAGCAGCGTCCTGGCCGTCGCGCTCGCCTTCCAGTTCCGGCTCCGTCAGTACGTGCCGAGCGTCTACTGGAGCGCCGTCGTCCTGATCAGCGTCGTCGGCACGCTGATCACCGACAACCTGGTCGACAACTTCGGCGTCTCCCTCGTGACCACGACCGTCGTCTTCAGCGTCGCGCTCGCAGCCGTCTTCGCGGCCTGGTACGCGAGCGAACGGACGCTCTCGATCCACACGATCGTCACCCTCAAACGGGAGGCGTTCTACTGGCTGGCCGTCCTCTTCACCTTCGCTCTCGGTACCGCGGCCGGCGATCTCACCGCCGAGCGGCTCGCTGTCGGCTACTGGCGCTCGGCGCTCCTCTTCGGCGGCCTGATCGCTGTCGTTTACGCCTTCCACACGAGGCTCCGGCTGAACGCAGTCCTCGCCTTCTGGATCGCCTACATCCTCACCCGTCCGCTCGGCGCCTCGATCGGGGATGAGCTCTCTCAGACGAAAGCCGACGGCGGCCTCGGCTTCGGCACGACCGTGACGAGCATCATCTTCCTGCTCACGATCCTTGCCGTCATCGTCTATCTGACCGTCACGAAGGTGGATCGGATCGAGCGACAGCAGCAGCGACGCGTCGGGAGGGCAGCCGCTGGTCAGGCCCGGATCCTCGTCGTCGCCAACAAGACGGCAGCGACACCTGGGCTCCTGGGGGCGGTGCGCGAGCGCGCCGCCGTCGGCCCGGCGAGCTTCTTCATGCTCGTCCCCAACCCCGACGACCTGGAGTTCGACCGCAACAGCGCGGACGTCCGCACGGGCGAGCACGTACTCGCGCTGGCTCTTCCCCTGCTCGAGCAGGCAGCGGGGGGCGCGGTCGAGGGGCGTGTCGCGACGAGCCCGAACGCGTACGACGACATCGTCGAGGAGCTCAGCGGTGGGTCGTACGACGAGATCATCCTCGGAACGCTGCCGAGCCATCTCTCGCACTGGCTCCACGTTGACCTTCCCGAGCGCATCGCCGAGCTTGGGTATCCGCTGACCACCGTCCTGGCGGCCTAGGAACCTGGCGGTCCCGTAAGCTGCCGGGACCGCCAGGACAGGACCGTCGGCATCGCCGCTCCAGCTCTTTCCTGACCGTGACCTGAACGTTCCGCCGGGCAGCCTCGCGACTCATCTCCAACTCAGGGACGGCCTCTACGTTCGTGGCGCATCACCAGACCCAGTCACAGAACGAAGGAGGAATCGATGCGAAACAGGATCACGAAGGTCTTCGCCGGCCTCGCCGCACTTGCGGCTCTCGCGCTCGGCGGAGCGGCCCTCGCCTCCGGCCAGGGAAGTCCGCAGCCCGCGAGGCCGGCAGCTCCGGCCCAGCAGCAGAATGGGACGGAGGCCGACACCGACTCGATTCAGGACGAAAACGGCCAGGACGACGCAACCGAGCCCGCAGGCGAAGAGCAGCAGGACGGAGCGGCCGACACCGACTCGGTTCAGGACGAGAACGGGACAGGCGACGACACACTGCCCGCTAGCCCCGCCGCGGACAAGGCCATCGCGGCTGCCCTCGAGGCGGCGGGCGGCGGCAAGGCGAACGCCGTCGAGCGTGACGGCGAGAAGGGCGCCACCTACGAAGTCGAAGTGACCAAGCCGGACGGCTCGACGGTCGACGTCCGCCTGGACGGCAACTACGGGGTCGTCTCCATCGACTCCGACTCGGAGCAGGAGGACTCAACAGGCTGAAGCGACCAGCTCAACGCAAGACAGTGGTGGGGCCTCGCGCTCGCGGGGCCTCACCCGTTCAGGCGCCGTTCAGCATCGACGAGGCACGATCGATTCCTCCAATCGAATAGCCAACTCGAGGGAGCAACTCGATGCCACAACGAGAACATCACATCTGCCGAACTGCGGTGAGCGCGTGACGATCCTCGCCGCAGGCTGCGTCCTCTGCGGCGCAGCTCTCGACCCGCGACGCGCCCAGAGGCCGGCAACCCTCGGCCACCGCCTACGAGGCGCGTGGTTCGGACGGCCACGAACGGCTCCGCGGACGGGTGCGCTACTCCGGCGCACCCGATGACCAGGTGCCGGCCAGGCAAGGCTCCCCCGCTCCGCCCGGCCGGCACCCCCGCATCGGCGCGACGCCGCTGAGGCTCGGCAGATGAACGAAGACAGACCTCTCCAGATCCACGAGCGGCACGCACACGTCCTCGCGCCGTTCGGGGGGGACGCGTTCGGGCGCAGGGCCGAAGTCTTCGCCCGCCTCTTCGGTACGCCGACGTTCCTGTTCGCCCAGACCGGTCTCGTCGCGGTCTGGATCGCGCTCAATGTCGTTGCGGTGAGCCTGCGCTGGGACCCCTACCCGTTCATCCTGCTCAACCTGATGTTCTCGCTGCAGGCTGCCTACGCGGCGCCGCTGATCCTGCTCGCGCAGACGCGCCAGGCAGATCGCGACAAGACGCTGTCCGCCGCCAACGCAGACCATCGCGAGGCGCTCGGCCGGGCGAGCATTCAGCGTCAGGAGCTCGCGGCGGAGCGGAGTCGCCAGCTCGGCGAGCTGCTGGAGTCGAACACGGCGCCAAGCAGACGCGGGACCTCGCGGCGCGAGTCGAGCGGCTGACGTTGCAGATCCACGGTCAGGTATGCGCGGGCGGATAAGCGTGCGCGCGCTGATCGTCGAGGACGAATCGAAGATGGCAAACCTGATCCGGCGCGGCTTGTCGGAGCAGGGCTACGCCGCGGACATCGCGTCGACCGGCGAGGACGCCGTCTGGATGGCGGGGGCGACCGAGTACGACGCGATCGTGCTCGACGTGATGCTGCCCGGAGCCGACGGGTTCGAGGTCTGCCGCCGCCTGCGCGCGTCCGGCGTCTTCGCGCCCGTGCTCATGTTGACCGCCCGCGACTCGGTCGAGGATCGCGTCGCCGACCTCGACATGGGCGCCGACGACTACCTGACGAAGCCGTTCTCGTTCGCCGAGCTGCTCGCCCGTTTGCGAGCGCTCACGAGACGGGGGCCGGTAGAGCAGCCGCCGTGGCTCGAGGTCGGCGACCTCCAGCTCGACCCTCGCTCGCGCCAGACCCGGCGCGGCGTCGTCGAGATCGAGCTGTCGACGAAGGAGTTCGCGCTCCTCGAGACGCTCATGCGTCGCCCCGGCCAGGTCGTCTCCCACTTCGACCTGCTCGAGCACGGCTGGGATAGAAGCTACGAGAACCGATCGAACCTGATCCAGGTCTACATCCGCTACCTGCGGGAGAAGGTCGATCGACCGTTCGGCGTCCGGTCGATCGAGACCGTTCGCGGCTCGGGCTACCGACTGCGCAAGGACGGCGGTCGTCCGGCCGCGGCCGGCTGATGCTCGCGCGCATTCCGATCCGCTTCGCCTCACCGTCGGTTCCGCGTGCCTTCGCGCGATTCGCCTGTGCCGACCACGCGCGTGTCCGCGGCGGAACGGGGCTCGGACTCGCAAAATCGCCGACGTGATCGCTCGGGCCCCACGGCGGGACTACAGGCGCGGACAACCGCCTCCCACAGTGTGCCGACGTGTGGATCGAGATACCCGGATCTACCTAACTGCGAGTCATCCGACGTGCGAGTCTGTCCGTCCTCGAGTTTGTGACGCTCGCTGCGAACCGCTCGCCGTACACCGATTGGAGCGCGATCGAGACCGCCAGCCAGAAGGCGCCGCCGGCAATCCGGCTAGGACGTCGGAGAGGTAATGAACTCCGAGATACAGGCGGCTGAAGCAGATCAAGGCTACGAGTGCCACCGCGGTTCCACTCAGAACGAGCCGGCCGCCACTCGTGCGTAGGTAGCGCCACGACAGATATGCCAGCGGGCCGTACTCGGCGGTCGAGATCATCGCATGCCCGCTCGGGAACGAATAGGTGTCAAGCCGGACGAACCGATTTCCGGCCGCGGGCGCTGGAACAAGAGCTTGAGAACGAGGTTGAGTAGCTCTCCGCCCCCGAGCACGCCCGGAAGGAGCGCGGCTTCGACCAGCCAACGGCGCCGGTAGAGAACGACGCAGGCGACGGTCGCGATCGCGAGAGCAACCGCAGGGCTGCCGAAGAAGGTCAGCACGCGGAAGAAGTCGGTGCCGACGGTGCTCCGCTCGCCCGCAAGCCACCGGGCAAAGCTCACGTCCCAACGCGCGAGCGGGTCGTTCGTCAGGTAGTCCTCCGCGATCCGCGCGAACGCAACCGCCGAGAGGGCGGCGGCCGCAAGAGCAAGAGCGAGACGTCGCCGCTCCGGCGCGTGCCACGTCGACGCAACCCGCGTGGGGCCAGCATGCATCCGTCGCGCGTGTGAGGGCAGCTCCACCTTCCCGACGCTAGCGCTGTCACAGGGGGCGGACCTATCTCGTCAGAGGGGTGTGATCGAACGAGAAAGGAGCCATCATGAAGATCTTCGTCGCAGGAGCCACCGGGGCGCTGGGCAGGCCGCTCGTGCAGCAGCTCACGGGGCGCGGCCACGAGGTCGTGGGGATGACGCGGCGCGAGTCGAAGCAGGCCCTGCTCCGGGGCCTGGGCGCGCGGCCGGTCGTGGCAGATGCCCTCGACCCGGACGCGGCCTGCGCGGTCGCGGAGGCGGAGCCGGACGTGATCGTCCACCAGCTCACCGCGATCGGGGCGTTCAATCCGCGCCGGATGGAGCGTGACTTCGCGGCCACGAACGGGCTGCGCACCGAGGGAACCGACCACCTGCTCGCGGCCGGGCGCGCGGTGGGCATCGAGCGCTTCGTCGCTCAGAGCTTCGCGCCGTGGGTGTTCGCGCGCACGGGGGGCCCGGTCAAGTCGGAGGACGACCCCCTGGACACGGCGCCGCCCGCGCAGGTGCGCACGACGCTCGACGCGATCAAGTACCTGGAGCAGGCCGTGACCGGAGCCGGCTGGACCGAGGGGATCGCGCTTCGCTACGGCGGCTTCTATGGCCCCGGGACGTCGATCGGCCTCGACCCGCTCGGCGAGCAGGTGGAGATGGTCCGCGCGCGCAAGTTCCCGCTTGCCGGGAAGGGGACCGGCCTCTTCTCGTTCATCCACATCGAGGACGCGGCGGCGGCCACGGTGGAGGCGATCGAGCACGGCAGGCGCGGCGTCTACAACGTCGTGGACGACGAGCCGGCTCCGATCTCCGAGTGGCTTCCCGCGCTGGCGAAGGCGCTGGGCGCCAAGCCGCCCCGCCGGGTGCCGCTCTGGCTTGCCAGGCTCGCCGGCGGCGAGGTGGCAGCGATCATGATGACCGAGTTGCGCGGCGCATCGAACACCAAAGCGAAGCGCGAGCTCGGCTGGAAGCTGCGCTACCCGAGCTGGCGCGAGGGCTTCGCGCGGGGCCTCGGCTAAGAGCCTATCCCGCTTGGAAGGCGTTGTTGTCTGGGCGGCGAAGTCCG
>JANDLU010000089.1 GCA_024330215.1 Candidatus Gaiellasilicea maunaloa | reverse complement strand
TCGACGCCGTCGAGGAGTCGATCCTGAATGCGCTGCTCGCGGCGGAGACGATGACGGGTCGCGCCGGCAACACGGCCCACGCGCTCCCCCACGAGCTCCTCCTCGAAGCCCTCGAGCCCGGCTAGGCGAACGACTCGAGGGGGATCCGGGTGATTCCGGGGATCCCGTCGAAATGCCGGTCCGCGCTCAGGATCTCTTCGATTCCGTGGTGCTCCATCACCGCGAGATGCACGAGGTCACGCGTCTCGAGCAACGGGTGGCTCTCCGCGAGGTCACGTGCGCGAAGAACGTCGTCGGCCCGAACGGACAAGACGCGATCGGTCATCAGCCCTGCAAACCCGTCGAACACGGCGAAGCCACCCCGTCGCTCCCCGACAGCGAGATAGCGGTAAAGGATCTCCTGGAAGACCTCGACATTGGTGACCGCGTCGATCGTGTCTGGGATCGACGCCAAGACTCGCCGGGCCGGCTCGCGAAAGGGATGCTCCCTACCGCCGGCGTACATCGGCACGTTCGCGTCGATGAAGACACTCACAGGAGGCCGGCGCGCGCGAGCACGATCTCGCGCTCGAGCTCTTCCCAGTCGGGCACTGGCGCATCCGCGGCGAAAAGCCGCTCGAGAGCCGCTTGCCGTCGGGCAACCTCATCCTCCGTCATGGCAGGTGGACCGTCCTTGAGGTAGCGATCGAGCGCCTCGCGAACGTGCGAGGCCTCCGACCGCCCGGTTCGCCGGGCGAGCCGCTTCAGCTCACGGTCGGTTGCTTCGTCCAGGTAGAGCTGCTTGCGACGCATACACCGGAGTATACATCACTCGACCAGCGCGAGCCCGTCGCGGGCGACGAGCTCCGCGTAACGTCCGCCGGCAGAGAGCAGCTCCTCGTGCGTGCCCGTCTCGACGACATGGCCGCGGTCGAGCACGATGATCTGGTCGGCGTCGCGCACCGTCGAGAGCCGGTGCGCGATCGCGATCGTCGTCCTCCCCTCGGCGAGCCGCTCGAGCGCCTCCTGCACCAGCCGCTCCGTGCGAGTGTCGAGCGCGGAAGTCGCCTCGTCGAGGACGAGGATCGGCGGGTTGCGGAGGATCGTCCGCGCGATCGCCAGCCGCTGCTTCTCGCCGCCGGAGAAGCGATAGCCGCGCTCGCCGACCACCGTTTCGTAGCCCTCGGGTAGCGCGGCGATCAGCTCGTGGATCTGCGCGGCGCGCGCCGCCTCCTCGACCTCGGCATCGGTGGCGTCCGGCCGCGCGAAGCGCAGGTTCTCGCGCACCGAGGAGTGGAAGAGATAGGTCTCCTGGGAGACGACCCCGACCGCTGCGGCAAGCGAGGCGAAGGTCAGCTCGCGCACGTCGACACCGTCGATCTCGACCCGGCCCTCGGTGGCGTCATAGAGCCGTGCGACGAGGTAGCCGGCGGTCGTCTTCCCGGAGCCGGTCTCGCCGACGAGGGCCGTCTTCGTCCCGGGCGCCGCCTCGAAGGACACGTCCTGCAGCGTCCAGTCGTCCCCGTAGCGGAACCAGACGCCGTCGAAGGCGACACGACCCTCGGGCCGACGCAGCTCGCGCGTGCCCTCGTCGATGTCGACATCGAGATCGAGGTACTCGAAGACGCGGTCGAAGAGGGCAAGCGAGGTCTGGACGTCGAGCGAGACGCCGAGTAGCGAGCCGATCGGGAAGAAGAGCCTCGTCTGCAGCGTCGTGAACGCGACGAGCGTGCCGAGCGAGATCGCGCCCGCGTAATGGCCGGCGAAGAGGTAGACGAGCGCCGGCATGATCGCGAAGGTCATCTGGATCGAGCTCATCATCCAGCGACCGGTCATCCGGCTCCGCACCTCGAGATCGGCGAGCCGCGCGGACTCGCTCTCGAAGCGCTCGGCCAGCTCGCCGGAGCGGCCCATCGTCTTCCCGAGCAAGATCCCGGAGACGGACAGCGATTCCTGGACGAGACTCGAGATGTCGGCCATCGACTCCTGCCGCACCTTCGCCACCTTCTGGCGTTGCCGGCCGACGCGCCGCGTCATCCAGACGAAGAGCGGGATCAGGGCGAGCGCGAAGAGGGTCAGACGCCAGTCGAGGATGAACATCGCGATCACGCTCGCGATCACGGTGGTCACGTTCGAGACGATCGAGGTCGCCGTCGAGGTGACGACCTCCTGGACGCCGCCGATGTCGTTCGCGAGCCGCGACTGCACCTCGCCCGTACGCGTACGCGTGAAGAACGCGAGCGAAAGTCGCTGCAGGTGCCGGTAGACGGCGGTGCGAAGGTCGTGCATCACGCGCTGGCCGACCTGGTTCGAGAGCAGCGTCTGGACGACGCCGAGGACTCCGGTGAAGATCGCGATCCCGACCATCGCGCCGACGAGGACGTTCAGCAGCCGGAGGTTGTCGTCCGGGAGCGCGTCGTCGAACACGCGCTGGACGAGGAAGGCCGGGATCGCACCGACAGCCGAGGAGAAGAGGATCAGGCCGAGCACGCCGCCGAGGCGCAGCTTGTAGGGCCGGAAGAGCCGCACGATCCGGCTCAGATTCGCGCGCCGGACGGCCTTGTCCGCGGGCCGCTCGACCGGCTCGGAGGACTGGAAGGCGCGACCGCGTGGCATCGGTCACAGAGTACGGACCGGCCCGCTCCCTACGCCGAGAAGCGCGCCAGCTCGTCCGAGACGATTTCCGCCCAGCGGGCGGCCCGCGGCATCGGCACGAGTCCGCCCCAGGGCGCCCGAAGCGCGATCGGGTGGATCGCGCCGGGGATGATCGTGCGCTCGGCATCGACGCCGCGCGCGCGCGCGCGAGCGCGTACCCGCGCAGCGAGAGGGCGGGCGCCACTCCCGGGATCCCGGGCAGACCGCGGTCGAGCGAGCCGTGGACGACCGCGAGACGCCTCCCGTCGAGCGACGCCACGTCGAGCCGCTCATAGAACCAGGGAGCGAGCGCGATCACCGTCGAGACGGACGGATCTGCGGCGACGTGAACGGCCACGGCGCCGCCCATCGAGAAACCGAGAAGCGCGACCTCACGGGCGCCCGCTGCATGCGCAGCCGCGATCCCCGCTTCGGCGTCCTCGATGCAGAGCTCGAGGCGGCGCCACGACTTGATCCGGTAGCGCACTTCGAGAAATCCGAGCGACGGATGGAGCGGCCCGAGCCTGCCGACGAGCCATTCGAGCGAAGCGCTCCAGGTACCGGGAACCGCGGCGGCCGTACCGCCGTTCACGCAAACGACCGCGCGGGAGGCGCCGCGATTCGTCCAGCGCCCCTCGGCGCCGCTCGCGAGTTCGGTTTTCGGCACGGGAGCGGACGCTACCCGTAGCGCCTCTCCGGCAGGAAGGCCAAGCAGCGGGAGGAATGGGGCAGGTCCGTGGACACCGCCGTCGCGATCGACCGCTTCCTCGCCTCACCCCGGCTCGCCGAGTCGACGCGGCGCTCGTACTCGTTCGACCTGCGCGACTTCGCCGGCTGGCTGGACGAGCGAGGAACGGGCGTGGACGAGGTCGACGTCCGCGTGCTCGCGGAGTACGTCGGCGAGCTCGGACGCAGCCGGCGCGGTCTCGCTCCGGCGACGATCTCGCGACGGATCTCCACGGTTCGCTCGTTTCTTCGCTTCACGCTCGGGCCGGCGCGCGTTCCCGACGCCCCCTTCGCGCCTCGCCGTCCTCGCCGACTCCCGGACGCACCGAGGCAGACCGAGGTGGAGGCGCTGATCGACGGTGCGGCCGGCACCGGGCCACTCGGCCTGCGCAATGTCGCGCTCCTCGAGCTCGTCTACTCCGCCGGCCTGCGCAGCGCCGAGGCGGTTGCGCTCGACCTCGGCGACGTCGACTTCGACCAAGAAGCGGTGCTCGTCCGCGGCAAGGGAGGCAAGGAACGCGCCGTGCCCCTCGGCGAGTGCGCCGCACACGCCGTCGCCCGCTACCTCCGCGAAGCTCGGCCGGCGCTCGCGCGCGGCGCGAACGACGCGCTCTTTCTCTCCGTCCGGGGCCGGCGGCTCGAGACGAGCACGCTCCGGCGGCTTCTCCCCCACCCGCACCGGCTCCGGCATTCGTTCGCGACCCACCTGCTCGAGGGCGGCGCCGATCTGCGCACGATCCAGGAGCTGCTCGGCCACGCCTCGCTGTCCACGACCCAGATCTACAGCCATGTCGATGCCCGGCGACTGCGAAAGGTCTATGACTTCGCCCACCCGCGATCCTGATCTCGACGGCTTCCTGACGCTGCTCGCGGCTCGGCGCGCGCCGCGGACGGTGGAGGCCTACCGGCGGGATCTCCTGCAGCTCGGGGCGTGGCTCGGGAAGTTTCCGGCCGCCGCGACGACAGACGAGCTCGAGCGCTGGATCGCGCAGATGCGGGCCGACGGGAACGCCGCGACGACGATCGCCCGCCGGATCGCGGCGGTGCGCGGGTTCTTCCGGCACCAGCAGCTGCTCGGCGCGCGCGACGACAACCCCGCGGCGGCACTCGAGCTCCCGCGGCGCAGGCGCAGGCTCCCGCGGACCCTGTCTCCCGCGGAGGCGGAACGGCTCATCGAGGCGGCGGCGGGCACGACTCCGCGAGCGCTGCGCGATCGCGCGCTCGTGGAGCTGATGTACGGCTCCGGCCTGCGGGTCAGCGAGGCGCTCGGCCTCCACCGCCGCTCCGTCGACCTCGACACACGGATCGTGCAGGCGCTCGGCAAAGGCTCGAAGGAACGGATCGTGCCGCTCGGCCGGCCGGCCGTCGAGGCACTGAGGCGCTACATCGCGATGGGCCGCCCCCACCTCGACAGCCGCTCCCGGCCGGAGCTCTTCCTGAACGCCCGCGGCGGGCCGCTGACCCGAGCCGGCGCCTTCCTGATCCTCCGGCGGATCGCGGAGAAGGCCGGCCTGGAGCCGCAGCGCGTGCATCCGCACCTCCTGCGCCACTCGTTCGCAACTCATCTCCTCGAGGGCGGCGCCGACCTCCGCAGCGTCCAGGAGCTGCTCGGCCACGCAGATCTCGCCACAACCGAGCTCTACACCCACGTATCCGATCGGCGCCGGCGCGAGTTGTACTTCCACGCGCATCCTCACGCGCAACGGCAGACGACTCGTCGAAGGACTCGATCGGATGACGCTTGACCCTCAGCTAGCGACTCTCGGAGCCCTGACGATGGCGATCGGGTTCACGATGTACTACGCCGGGCTGAAGAAGAACATGCTGGAGCTGAAGCGACGCAAGCGGATCTGTCCTGCCTGCGGTCGCAAGATCGCCGGGCGCGTCTGCAACGCGCACTGACGGACTTAGTGTTGTTTCAACACTAAGTCGGTTACGGCTCTGACCTTCTCGGAGGTGGGATCGACCAGCGTCACGTGGCCGAGCTTCCGTCCCGGACGCGGCTCCTTGCCGTAGAGGTGGAGATGAACGTCCCCGTACTCGAGCAGCGCTCCCGGATCGGGTAGCTCGCCGATCAGGTTCAGCATCACGACCTCGCCGCGTGCAGCCGTCGAGCCGAGCGGGAGATCGAGGATCGCGCGCAGGTGGTTCTCGAACTGGCTCGTCTCCGCCCCTTCGATCGTCCAGTGCCCGCTGTTGTGGACGCGCGGCGCGAGCTCGTTCGCGATGAGCCGGCCGCCCACGTCGAAGAGCTCGAGCGCGAGCACGCCGACATAGCCGAGCTCGTCGAGGAGCCGCGCCGCGTAATCCTCGGCCTGCGCCTGCGGCGCAGCGACAGCCGGAACCCGTGAGGAGCGCAGGATTCCCTCCGCGTGCACGTTCTCGACGAGGGGATAGAACGCCGTCTCGCCGCCGGCTCCGCGAACGGCGAGGAGAGACAGCTCCCGGTCGAACGGGACAAGCCCTTCGAGGACGTGGCCAGGGGCTGGCCCTGGACGTGTCTCCACCAGACGCTGTCCCTTTCCGTCATAGCCGAGGCGGCGTGTCTTCAGGAGGGCGGGGAACGAGGTCACCTCCTCGTCGATCGGCGCGGTCGGGATTCCGAGCCGACGGAAGAGCGCCTTCTCGACGAGCCGATCCTGGGAGACCTCGAGCGCGCGAGCGTCGGGAAGCGCACCTACTCGCCGCGCCGCCGCGACCGGCACGTTCTCGAACTCGTAGGTGACGGCGTCGGCGCCGTCCGCAAGTCGGTCGAGTAGCGCCGGCTCGTCGTAGGCTCCGACGAGCAGCTCCCCCACCTCCCGCGCCGGGGCGTCCGGCGCCGGATCGAGGAAGCGGAACGAGAGCCCTAGCGGGATCCCGGCCAACGCGAGCATCCTCCCGAGCTGGCCCCCTCCGATGACGCCAACGACGCTCAAGATCCCGAGTAACAGTCTGCTACTTGGGATCCGGCTCGGCGAGCACGGCCTCGGTCTGCTCCGTGCGGAAGCGGGCCAGGCGCTCGCGGATCCCCGCGTCCGAGCGGGCGAGGATCGCCGCCGCCAGCAGCGCCGCGTTGACCGCGCCGGCGCGACCGATCGCAAGCGTCCCCACGGGAACCCCGGCCGGCATCTGAACGATCGAGAGGAGCGAGTCGATCCCGTTCAGAGCCTTCGACTCGACCGGAACGCCGAGCACCGGCAACGCAGTCTTGGCAGCGGCCATCCCAGGTAGGTGGGCCGCGCCGCCCGCGCCGGCGATCAGCACCTGCAGCCCGCGCTCCTCCGCGGCACCCACGTACTCGAAGAGCAGATCGGGCGTTCGGTGTGCGGAGACGATCCGCTGCTCGAACGGCACCTCGAGCGCGGCGAGCGTCTCGCCTGCATGACGCATCGTCTCCCAGTCGGATTGCGAGCCCATGAGCACGCCGACGAGCGGCTCGCTCACGTCTTGCTCATCTGGTGTTGGCGCGCTTCGTCAGCGCGGATGCGATCGTCCTCGCGGTCTTGCGCAGCTCGGAGTCGGCCTCGTCGTCTTCGGCGAGCCCGTTCAGGACGAGGATCGTCTCACGCTGCGGCGAGCCGTTCTTCAGGCAGATGATCGCGAGCCGGCGCACCGCGAGGTTCGGATCGTTGCTCGCGAGCTCGTGGAGGAGCGCCCGCATCGAGTTGACGTCGCCCGGATGGTCGCGCGAGAGCCCTTCCAGCGAGATCAGCGCCGAGCCGCGAGCGGCCGGGCTCTCGTCTTGGAGCCCGCGGCGCACGAGCTCGAGCTTCTGGCGGAAGCGGAACTGCGCGATCGCGCGGTAGGCCTGGGCGCGAATACGATAGTCGGCGCTTCGGGCGGCGTGCTCGATCTCCTCGTCCCATTGCGAGCGCAGGGTCGCGAGCGCGGTCTGGTTGCCGGCCGACGCGAGACCGTCAGCTTCCGCCGCAGCCTCGGCGAGCGTCATCCGACCGAGGCTGCTTCGCGCGCGGCGGGGCCAACATACCGAGCCGACGGCCGGAAGAGCCGGCCTGTTCGCTTCTGCTCGAGGATGTGCGCCGACCAGCCGGCGACGCGCGAGCAGGCGAACATCGCGGGCGCGAGCGGCGGCGGGATCTCGGCGACGTCGAGCACGACCGCGGAGTAGTACTCGACGTTCGTCGCGAGCACCCGGTCGGGCGAGCGCTCCTGGAGCGCCTTCAACGCGACCGCCTCGAGTTGTTCCGCAACCTCGACGTTTGGCGCCCCTAGCTCCTTCGCCACTCGCTTGAGAATGCGCGATCGAGGATCCTCCGCACGGTAAACACGGTGACCGAACCCCATGATCCGCTTGCCGCTGTCGAGCGTCTCCTCGACCCAGCGTTCGGCGTCCCCCGAAGCGGCTACCTCCTCGAGCATCGGCTTGACATATGCAGGCGCTCCGCCATGAAGCGGCCCGGAGAGTGCGCCTACGGCAGACGAGAGCGCCGCTCCTGCATCTGCGCCGGTCGACGCCGTAATTCGGGCCGTGAATGTTGAGGCGTTGAGCCCGTGCTCCGCAGTGCAAATCCAGTAAGTGTCGATCGCCTTGACGTGCTTGGGGTCGGCCTCGCCCCGCCAACGGAGCAGGAAGGTCTCAGCAGCCGTCTTCCCTTTGGCAACGATGGCTTCCGGAATCGAATCGGCGTGCCCATCTCCAATGCGCGCGGAGCGCGCCACGATCGCCATCATCTGAGCCGAGAGCCGGCCCAAGTCTTCCCGGGCCTGATCGTCAGAGATCTCGTTCAGCTTGCCGAGCTTCCAGGCGCCGGCGAGGCGGGCGGTTTCGGCCTGGAGATCGGATGGCGCATTCCCGGTCAGCCCTGAGGGCTCGTACGTCTCCGGATCGGGCATTGTCGAGTCGAGGTCGTCGTCGACGAGCAGGCCCCACACGTTCTCGTACGGATAACGACCAACGAGCGGCTCCACATCAACACCGCGGTAGCGGAGCGTCCCACCGTCCCGGTCGGGCTCCATGATCTCGGTCTCGACGGCAACGATGCCCTCGAGCCCCGGCTTGAAGTCGTTCATCGGTCTCCTCGTCGAGATTCCTGGTGGCGCGGACGGTACCTGACCGTCGATCCTTGGGCCGCTGCATAGAATCCGGCGGCTGCGCACATCGGCTGCGCCGATGTGCGTTAGACGGAAAGGAAGAAACGTTGGGCGGGAGACGAAAGGTTACGGTCGTCGGAGCCGGAAACGTCGGCGCGACGTGCGCTCAGGAGCTGGCGCGCCGGGACTACGCGGACGTGGTCGTCGTCGATATCAAGGAAGGGCTCCCGCAGGGGAAGGCGCTCGACGTCAACCAGGCGGCCGCCGTGCTCGGGTACGAAGCGACGGTGACGGGCTCGAACGGCTACGAGGAGTCTTCCGGCTCCGAGGTCGTCGTGATCACGGCCGGACTTCCGCGTCAGCCCGGAATGAGCCGCGACGACCTCGTGACGACGAACGAGAAGATCGTCACGTCGGTGACCGAGCAGGTGCTCGCCGCGTCCCCGGACGCGATCCTCGTCGTCGTCTCGAACCCCCTCGATGCGATGTGCCATGTCGCCAAGGACGTCTCGGGCTGGGCGAAGGAGCGCGTTTTCGGAATGGCCGGCATCCTCGACACCGCACGCTTCTCGACGTTCATCGCCTGGGAGACCGGGATGTCGATCAAGGACGTGACCGCGATGGTGCTCGGAGGTCACGGCGACCAGATGGTGCCCGTCGTCTCCGCGACGACCGTCGGCGGAATCCCGCTGCGAAAGCTCGTCGCCGAGGCGCGCATCCAGGCGATGGTCGAGCGCACGGCCAAGGGCGGCGGCGAGCTCGTCAACCTGCTCGGCACCTCGGCCTGGTACGCCCCCGGCGCAGCCGCGGCCCAGATGGTCGACGCGATCGTGCTCGACGAGCAGCGCGTGCTGCCGTGCACCGCCTACCTCGAGGGCGAGTACGGAATCGACGGGCTCTACATGGGCGTCCCGGTCGTGCTCGGAGCGGGCGGGATCGAGCGGATCGTCGAGCTCGACCTCGACGAGAGCGAGCAGGCGGCATTGCGAGCGTCCGCGGACGCGGTTCGCGACGTCGTCGGCGTGCTCAACTCCTAGACCATGGAGCTTGGACTTCGTGGCCGCACGGCGATCGTCTGCGGCGCCTCCGCCGGAATCGGGCTCGCGTGCGTCGAGGCGCTGGCCGCCGAAGGCGCGAACGTGGCGATGCTGGCCCGCGGCCGCGAGGCGCTCGAGCGCGAGGCCGAGCGGCTCGGCGGCCTTGCCGTCCGCGGCGACGTCGCCAATCCACGGCACCTCGAGCGGCTCGTCGAGCAGACGCTCACGGCCTTCGGCGGGGTCGACATCCTCGTCCTCAATAGCGGCGGCCCACCGCGGACGAGCGCGCTCGAC
Organism: Candidatus Gaiellasilicea maunaloa; assembly: GCA_024330215.1. Taxonomy (GTDB): domain Bacteria; phylum Actinomycetota; class Thermoleophilia; order Gaiellales; family Gaiellaceae; genus Gaiellasilicea; species Gaiellasilicea maunaloa. The sequence goes on along the minus strand of JANDLU010000089.1, from coordinate 3,470 downwards.
GTCACGGACGAGCAGGTCGAGGACGCGGTCGGGCTGCTGCTCCTCTCGGCGGTGAGGCTCGTCCGGCTCTGCCGGCCCCACCTCGAGGCGAGCGGGCACGGGCGCGTGCTCGCGATCACCTCGAGCGCCGTCAAGGAGCCGGTCGACAACCTCGCGCTCTCGAACGCGATCCGGCCGGGGCTCACGGGCTGGCTGAAGACGCTCTCCCGCGAGCTCGGCCCGACCGGGGTGACGGTGAACGCGATCGCACCCGGCCGGATCGATACCGAGCGGCTGAAGGAGGTCTACCCGGACGGGCCGAGCGAGACCGACCTCGCGGCGATTCCGCTGCGTCGGCTGGGCACTCCGAGCGAGCTCGGCGATGTCGTTTGCTTCCTCGCCTCCGACCGGGCCGCGTACGTCACCGGGGCGACGATCGCGGTCGACGGCGGGCTGACGCGGGGACTCCTCTGACACCTGGTCGGCTCGTCAAGGCCGGGCTCCTCCTCCTCGCGGTCGCCGTCGCGGCCACCTGGTTCATCCCGTCCAACACCTATTTGATCCTCCCGGACGGCGCCAAGCCGCTCGTGGACAAGGTGAAGGTCGAGGGCGAGAAGCCCCCGAACGACGCGGGCGGCATCTTCTTCGTGGACGTGATCGTGCGGAAATCGTCGCTGCTCGAGCAGCTCGTCTCGCCGCTGCGCCCCGAGGGCGCCGAGCTGGTGCCGGAGCGCGCGATCGTGCCGCCCGGCTCGGACTTCGAGGAGCGCCGGCGTCAGAACCTCCGCCAGATGGATCGCTCGCAGGAGATCGCGGCAGCGGTGGCCCTGCGCGAGCTCGGCCTCGACGTCGGCTCGGACCCGGAGGGAGCGCTCGTCGTTGCCGTCGCTCCCGACGCCCCGGCCGACGGCAGGCTCAGAGCGACGGACGTGATCGTGGCGGTCGACGGGAAGACGGTGAAGACGCCCGACGACCTCCGCCGGCTGATCAACGACCGCGAGCCCGGCGAACGAGTCCGCGTCAACGTCCGCGCCGGCGGGGCCGTCCGCACCGAGGTCCTGAGCACCGTCGAGTCCCCCGACCAGGAAGGCCGGGCGATCATCGGGATCCAGGTCGAGCAGTCGGCGCGGATCGAGCTGCCGATCGAGGTCGAGATCGATCTCGGCGGCGTCGGCGGGCCCTCGGCCGGGCTCGCGTTCGCGCTCGACGTGCTCGAGGAGCTCGGTCGCAACGTCGACCGCGGCTACAAGGTGGCGGCCACGGGAGAGATCGAGCTCGACGGCGCGATCGCCCCGATCGGCGGGGTCGCGCAGAAGACCCGTGGCGCGCGGGATGCCGGCATGGACGTCTTCCTCGTCCCCGCTGGGGATAACGCGACCGAGGCGAGACGCAACGCCGGTGGGCTCCGCATCATCGCGGTGGAGAGTTTTCAACAGGCGTTGCGACGGCTGGCAACGCTGCCCGAAAAAGACAGTTAGCAGCAGTTTTCATCACTCTGGAATCGCCCGGAAATTGCGTCCTTTTTGTGATCAAGAGGGTTGCTCCTGGCGCTCGACGTGACAAGAATGGCCACTGTCCGGAGGAGCCGCAACCGAGCAAAAGGACCAATGAGCAAAAGAGCTGAATCATCTTGTAGTGATTGCTACTTCCGCCGCGCCGGGCTCTGCGCTCTTCCCGGCGACGATCCCTGTCCCACCTTCCGCCGCGCCACGGCCGGTGTGCTGGCCCCGCCGCGCCAGCCGCGACTCGTGCCGCGAGCGGCGCCCGCGTTCGCCACCGCGGCAGCCTAGACTCCCGGGATGGACACACCGAAACGGGAATTCGAGCGCACCTGGCAGCCGCGCCTCTGGCTCTCGCTCGCCGCCCTGATCCTGATCGTCGCCTACGTGATCGCCTTCATCGTCGGAAACAGCGACGAGACCAACATCAACTTCGTCTTCGCCGAGGCGACCACCTCGCTGATCTGGGTGATCCTGCTCTCGCTGCTCGCCGGCCTGCTCGGCGGCGTCCTCGTCTCCCAGGTCTATGCGCGCCGGCGGGCGCTCACGGGCGAGCCCGAGCCCGTGCCCTCGCCCGAGCCTTCAGGGGAGAGCGAGCCGCGCTCGTAGCGGCCGGAGCTCCACGGCGTCGCGCGGGCACGGCCAGAGGACCGCGGCGATCGCGCGCATGCTCCTTCACAAGAGCGTGGCGAGCAACGAGACTCCCTCGTCGATCTCAGCCGGCGAGGCGTAGCTGAACGCGAGCCGCGCCGAGCGCTCGCCGCCGGAGGCTGGGAAGAAGTCCGCTCCCCTCACGAACGTCACCCCGCCCGCCTCCGCTCGGACGAGAAGCTCGCCGGCGTCCACCGGCAGCTCGACCCAGACGAAATAGCCGCCCTCCGGCCTGCTCCAGGTCGCGCGGCCGGCAAGCTCGCGCTCGAGCGCGCCGAGCATCGCGTCACGGCGGACGCACAGGAGCCCGCGGATCCGCTCCAGGTTCGGCTCGAAGGCGCCGCGGCTCACCACCTCGTGCACGGCCGCCTGCGGGAGGAAGGGCGGCGAGATGTACGTCGAGACGGCGCGCTCCTCGATCCGCGCCGCGAGCGAAGCGGGCAGCACGAGCCAACCCACCCGGAGACCCGGCGCGACCGTCTTCGAGAACGAGGAGGCGTACGTCACGAGCTCACCGCCCTCGAGCTCGTGCAGTGACGGCGGCGCCTCGCCCTCGTAGCGGACGAGGCCGTAGGGATCGTCCTCGAGCACCGGCAATGCGTGCTGTGCAGCCAGCTCGACCAGCCTGCGGCGCCGCTCCGTCGAGAGCGTCCGCCCGCTCGGGTTCTGGAACGTCGGGATCGTGTAGAGGAAGCTGACCTCGGCGGTCGCGAGCTCGCGCTCGAGCGCGTCGAGGTCGAGCCCCTCGTCGTCCATCGGCACCGGGACGACATCGGCTCCGAGTCGCATCAGTTGCTTCAGCGAGCGGTCGTACGTCGGTGCCTCGACCAGCACCCGACCCGGCCGCTGCGCCAGCATCTCCTCGAACCAGAACGCGATCCCCTGGAGCCCTCCGCTCGTGACCACGATCTGAGCCGGCTGCACCCCGTGCCGCGTCCCGAGCCACTCGCGCAACGGCCCGTAGCCGCCACCTGCTCCGTAGCCGAGGACGGCCGGATCATTCTCGACCGCAGCCCGCGCGCAGTCGGCGATCAACGCCCCGTCGAGACACTCCGGCGCCGGGGCGCCTCTCGCGAAGGAGATCACCGAGAGTGTTCGCATCATCTCGTGCGAGCCTAACGTCGGCACCTGCTGCTACCGTGGTCGCAATGGACGGGGATTCCGTCCTGTGAGGTTTGGCTCCTTCGGGTCGTTCCGCTGCTGACAGCGGGTTGGTCGAGGCAGGCAAGTCTCGACCGATACCGAAGGAGAAAACCGAATGCAGTCTTTCCACGAGCTGGGCGTGTCGTCCAGCGTTGCGCAGGCTCTCGCCGAGCGCGACATCCATGCGCCTTTCAGGAT
>JANDLU010000088.1 GCA_024330215.1 Candidatus Gaiellasilicea maunaloa | reverse complement strand
CGTTCGAGATCGTCAGCCCCGTGAGCACGGGCTCGACCGAGAGGTCGGGCTCGAGCCGGTAGAGCGCCCCCGCCGCGGGGGTGCAGTCGAAGGCCATCGTCCCCGCCCAGAACCGGCCCGTCGGGTCGCATTTGCCGTCGTTCATCCTGTTTTCCGGACAGTCGTTCTCGACGGCGACGGCGAGACGCACGTCGCGGGAGCCCGGGTCGAGAAGGCCAAAGCCGTCCCGCAGCGCGAGCACGAGTCCACCGCCCCGCCGGACGGCGACGGCGCTGACAGGCTGGCCCACCGGGAATGACTCGTCGCGGCCGGTGCGCGGGTCGAAGCGATGAACCAGGCCGAGCGGGATGTCGACCCAGAGCAGCGTCTGCGAGGAGTCGTCCCAGATCGGACCCTCGCCCACCGCGGCGCGAGCGTCCAGCACGAGGTCGGCGACAAGCGAGGTCGTCCCCCTCACCGCGCGAGCTCCGAGACGTCCACCTGCATCCCTTCCGGGGCCTCGACGTCGATCTGTCCGTCTGCGACACGCACCGTCAGCCAGCCCCGAGGTGTCGGGATGCGACCGGACGCGCGCGAGAGCGGGCCAAGGTGCGGATCGACCGTCGCGGTCTCCCAGCCCGGCGCCAGCGGCCGAGCCCCGAGGATCCAGGTCGTGAGGTCGTAGGCGGGACTCGCCGCCCAGCCGTGGCAGCGGCTCGAGGCGCCCGGAGCGGCATCCCAGAACTCCTGGAGCGTGCCGTGCCCGGGCTGGAGGCGCCAGCGCAGGATGCTCTCGAGGATCAGGTCGCGGCGGCCGTGGCGGGCGAGCGCCTCGTGCAGGAAGCGGCAGAACCAGGGCTGCGCGGCGACCACGTCGACCTCAGCGTCGAAGTCCTCCGGCGGCAGGTACTGGAGGACGGGCACGACATCGTGAGCGAGCCCGCCGCCGACCCGGACGTCCGCGGGGGTCGCGGTCGGCACGAGGCGGCCGAGACCGTGCTCGGCGGGATCGACGATCCGGTCGATGAGTCCCGCGATCCGCTGCTCCGGCACGATTCCGGCGAGCAGCGCGGCCGCGTTCGTGTGCTGGCTGATCCGTCGGCTGCGGCCACGCTCGCCGATCGCATCGACGTACACCTCGCGCTCGTCGTCCCAGAGCAGCTCGAACGCCGTTGCGGTTCGCGCGATCAGCCCGCGGACGTCCCGGGCACCGGGAAGCTGCGCGTAGGCCTCGAGCGCGGCGGCGTAGAGGGCGTCGTGGGTGGCCGTGACGGTATCGCGATCGACCTGCGCCCAGTCGAGGAAGATCCAGCCGGGGAAGTTCTCGAGCAGGCCGCTGGCGCCCCGCTGGAGCTCGTACCGCTCGAGCGCCGCGTCCGCGACGGGCAGGAGACGCCGGACGAGCTCCTCGTCGCCGGTGTAGCGCCAGTACGCGGCGAGCGAGCGGATCCAGTGGAGCGAGTATTCGGGGAGGGTCAGTCCGATGTGCGAGAAGTCGCACGCCGCGGCGCCGTGGAGCAGGCCGCCCAACGTGCGCTTGCGCGCCGTCAGCTCGAGGTGGTGCCGGACGAGCCGGAGGTCCGGGTTCGTGACGAGGGAGACGAGGATCTGGACGTAGGCGTCCGCCACCCAGGCCCGCTGCTCCCGACCGGGGCAGTCGAGGAAGGCATCGGTCGAGCAGACCGCGACGGTCCGCACGGCAGCCTGCCAGCGGTCGGTGTAGCGGGCGTCGTCGCAGTCGAACTCCGCCCCGTCGGCGCCGGGGTACGTGCTCTCCTCGGCCCCCAGGAGGATCTCGATCCCGGGCGCGTGGTGGACTCCGACGTAGCGCAGGCCGACTGCGTCGAAGAACGCGACGTGCTCTCCGGCCTCGCCGCGGAGCAGGTAACGGGCGGCCCAGTCTCGCGGCGCCGGCTCCGGGAGGCCGTCGGCGCGGAGGTCCTCGCCGGCCACGACATCGACGACGGCCCCCGCCTCGCCCGCACCGGCGACCGTCAGCTCGAGCCGGGCGAGGGAGAGCCGGCCGATGTCCCAGACGATGATCATGCGATCGCCCTCCTCGTCGCGCTCGACAGTGGCCCAGGTGCTGACGGGGCTCTCGTCGAGCTCCGCTCGGACCGAGGCGGAATCGATCAGCGTCGGCTCGAGCCGCACCGCCGCGAGCTGAGGGATGGGACGGCGCAACGGGGTGGAGTAGGGGTCCGCGGGGGGCCGGTCGAGCACGGTGCCGTGACCGCGGCCCGCGAGCACGACCGCCTGCGGCCAGAGGTCGTCGCCCACGTCGGGATCGTGGATCCCGGCGGGCGCGAGGCGGCCGTCGACGACCTCCGGAGGGAACGCGTGCATGTTGCCGCCCTCGACCGGGAGCCACGGTGCAGGGGCCGCGTGCCACGTCAGGTCGGTGAGGAGCTCGACCGAGCTGCCGGGCGCGCTCTCACAGCAGAACGAGCCGCGCCCAAGCGTGCCGAGGGGCGCCGCCGGCACCCACCACGGCCCGGGCCGCCCGTAGTAGACGCAGAGCGCGACGACGACGTTCCTGCCCGCGCGCACGTGGGGCCCGAGGTCGAGCTCGTCCCAGCCGAGCAGCTCGGGTTCCCCGCGGACGGGGCCGCGGCCGACGGGGACGCCGTTCGCGTAGAGGACGTACCGCGAGTCGCACGTGACGCGAATCGGCAGCGAGTCGGGCGGCTCGGCGACGTCGAACGACCGGCGCAGGTAGACGAACCGGCTCTCTGCCGCAGTGGCCCGCCACCAGTACGCCTCGCCGGGCTCGCGATCCCAGATCCAGCGTCCGCGCCACCGACCGCTCCAGTCGAGCTCAGCCAATCGACGCGGGGTCGAAGTAGGCCCGGACCGTCTCGAACTTGCCGTTCCGGACTCGCACGACGTTGACGCCGCGAAACGGGTGGCGGCCGCCGTCGTGATCGATGAGCACGGCCTCCCATTCGAGTGCCGCCTCCGGCCCGTTGCTCACCTCGTGCGCGATCCGGACCTCGAGGCCCGGATAGTCCCGCATCTCGTCGGCGTACCACGGCGCGATCTCGGGGTGCCCGCGCAGGGGCTCGCCGGCGGGCGGATAGACGACCGCGTCCTCGTGGTAGTAGGAGAGAACGGCGTCGAGATCGCGCCGGCACTCTGCCGCCCAGTACGACTCGGCCACCTCACGGGGTGTCTGCATGGGGCCATGCTAAGGTCGCGCAGGAGTCGCAGTCAAGAATCCAAGTCCGCAGAGGAGAACGTTCATGGAGACGATCTCGCTCGAGCCCGTCGACGCGGTCACGATCACGATCCTCGTCGACAACCTGACCGACGTCTTCATGCCGGACGAGGGGCCGGCGCACCGGTTTCCGCTCACGTCACCGTCCGCGCCGCGAAGGCCGGCCTCGACGCTCGAGGGCGGCGAGGTGGTCGAGCAGCTGCACGGCGAACACGGCTTCTCCGCCCTCGTCACGAGCCGGACGGGCGAGCGCGAGCATCGTGTCCTCTTCGACGCCGGCGTGAGCCCGGACGGCCTCGTCGAGAACATGCGCTTCCTCGACCTGACTCCGGGCGACATCGAGACGGTCGTGCTCAGTCACGGTCACTTCGACCACACGACCGGGCTGGACGGCTTCGTGCGAGCGGTCGGGCGCGCGAACGTTCCGGTCGTGATCCATCCCGAGTTCTGGAATCGCCGGCGGTTGACACTGCCGGGGCGAGAGCCTTGGGAGCTGCCGACGACGAGCCGCTCGGCGCTCGAGGACGCCGGCTTCGAGATCGTCGAGGAGCGGCAGCCGTCCTTCCTCTTCGAGCGTTCGCTCCTCGTCACTGGCGAGGTCGACCGGACGACGGAGTTCGAGCGCGGTTTCCCGCTGCAACAGGCGCTCAGGGAGGGGACGTGGGAGCCGGATCCGCTCGTGCTCGACGACCAGGCGCTCCTGCTGAACGTCCGCGACAGGGGGCTCGTCGTCCTCACCGGCTGCGGCCACTCCGGGATCGTCAACACCGTGCGCTACGCGCAGCGGTTGACGGGAATCGACCGGCTCTACGCCGTCGTCGGCGGCTTTCATCTGAGCGGGCCGATCTTCGAGCCGCTCGTCCCGGCCGTCTGCGCGGCGTTCGCCGAGCTGGCGCCCGAGGTGATCGTCGCGACCCACTGCACGGGCTGGCGCGCGATCCAGCAACTCGCGGCCGCGTTCCCCGACGCGTTCGTCCCGAGTTGCGTCGGCACGCGCTTCGAGCTGTGAGGGCTAGAGAATGGCCAGCGGGTTGACCGGCGAGCCGGTTCCCCCCGGGAGCGCGAGCGGAGCGGCGGCGAACAGGAACTCGTGGCGCCGGAGCTCGTTGCAGCGCCGGGCGAGCTCCTCGACCCGGCAGTAGTCGAGCAGGATGAGGCCCATCGCCGGAATCCCGATCTGGTGCAGCCGGATCGGGAAGTGGGTCGCGTTCTCGGCGGGCTCGACCTGAGGGAGCAGGCCGAGAATTCGCGCGCCGGTCTCCGTCAGGTGCTCCGGTGCATCCCCGGCGTAGACCGCCACCTCGCGGTCATGAAGCCACTCGATCGCGTCGGGTGCCGGGCCGGGGCCGAGCGCGGACGGACCGTGTACGGCCTCGCGCGCCTCGACTCCCGCTCGGATCACGACCACGTCCCCGCTCTCGACGACGAGTTTGCCATAACGCTCGGCGGCCTCCAGCTCCGTTGCCGAGAACGCGTGCGTGGGCTCGAGCCAGTCCCGGCCGAGCCCGGCGGCGACGTCGAGCAGCACGCCGCGCGAGACGATGCCGCCTCGCTGGGCGAAGATCGATCCGTGCGTCAGCCCGTCCGGCTGGGCCACGTCCTCGAAGCGACGACCGTTGTAGAACCGGCCGTCATGACTGCCCATGTGGCTGAGGCAGTCGAGATGCGTGAGCCCGTGCTGATGCAGGTCGAGGCCGAGGAAGTCGCCGGCGTGGGGCGGCATGTGGACTGGGTTACTCGGGTCGTTCCCGTAGAAGAGCCGGTGGTCGACCGCGGCCGGCCCGGCCGGCACGGGCCGAGGCGCGATCGGGACCGCGAGCGAGAGCACTTCGCCCACCTGCACGAGCGCCGCGGCCCGGACTCGCTTGGCCGCGGTGATGAAGTTGAGGGTGCCGAGCTCGTCGTCCGGGCCCCAGCGGCCGGCGTTGTCGACCCGCTCGTAGAGCGCGATCAGCTCCTCGTCGCTCCAGATCCGCTCCGTCGTCACGGGCCGAGCATACTGCGACCGCTGTGCAGAATGCTCTTCTGCTCGAATGGATAGATTCCCGACAGTGGCGTCGGCGTCCGCGAACGGAATCCAGCTCGAGTGGGAGTCGGTCGGAGATCCTGCCGATCCGGCGTTTCTCCTCATCAGCGGCTCGGGCGCGCAGCTGCTCTTCTGGCAGGAGGCCTTCTGCGAGGAGCTGGCCGCGCGCGGCTTCTACGTCGTCCGCTTCGACAATCGCGACGTCGGGCTCTCGACCCGCTTCGACGAGCTCGAGCCGCCACCGATCCCTGCCGTCCGCGCCGGCGAGCTCGCCCCGCCGTACACGCTCGACGACATGGCCGACGACACGGTCGGGTTGCTCGACGCGCTGGGCATCCCGGCGGCGCACCTCTTCGGGATCTCGATGGGCGGCTACATCGCGCAGCTCGTAGCGATTCGGCGACCCGAGCGCGCCCTGAGCCTGATCTCGATGGGGTCGGGGCCGGGCGGGAGCGACAACGTCTTCGGGCCGCGTCCACCCGACGCGGACCCCTCGGTCGACCCGCTCGAGGCGCGGGTGGCGGAGATCCGAAGCATGAGCAGCGGGCGCTACTTCGACGAGGAGCGAGTCCGCTCGGCCGTTGCTCGGGCAATGGAGCGGGCGAGGAGCCCGTTCGGAGCGATGCGGCAGGCCGCCGCGATCCACGCCGCCCCGTCTCGTCTGGCTGCCCTCGCCGAGCTCCAGGTCCCCTCGCTGCTCATTCACGGCGATCTCGACCCCGTGCTCCTGCTCGAGAGCGCCCACCGGACGATCGCGGCGGCCCCGGCGACGAAGCTCCTCCTGCTCGAGGGAATCGGCCACGAGCTGCCGCCGGAGATCTGGCCTCTGGTGCTGGACGCGATCACCGAGCATGCGGCCACGGCCGCTTGACCGGCTCGATCGAAGGTGTTAGAACGAAGAACAGCTTTCTGTAGAGCGGAACGAGGAGGGAGCAGTATGGCCGTCAAGCCTGTTCCAGGCGCAGTCGATGCCCAGGCGTTCTACGCCGGCCTCGATCGGTTCAACGTTCGCCCGCTCTGGCGGCAACCCGGGCTCCTGCCGGACGAGCCGCAAAGCAAGGCCTCACCCCACGTCTGGCGCTATCAGGAGCTGCGGGAGCAGCTCCTCCGAGCCGGGGCCGTCATCGACGCTGAGGAGGCCGAGCGCCGCGTGCTCATGCTCGTCAACCCCGGCCTCGACGGACTCGCGGCCGCGACGGCGAACCTCTACGCCGGGCTGCAGCTCGTCCTGCCCGGCGAGGTAGCACCGGCCCACCGCCACGCGGCCTCGGCTCTGCGCTTCGTGATCGAGGGCTCGGGCGCGTACACCGCGGTGAACGGAGAGCGCCAGATCATGGAGCCGGGTGATCTCGTCCTCACCCCCAACTGGGCGTGGCACGACCACGGGAACGAGTCGGACGGGCCGATGATCTGGCTCGACGGACTCGATCTGCCGATGATCAACTCGCTCGAAGCCAACTTCTTCGACCGCTCGTCCGAGAGCTCGCAGGAGCTGACGCGTCCGGACAACGCCTCCCGACACCTCTACACGGGTCGGCTGTCGCCCACCTGGGAAACTTGGTCAGAGCCCTACTCGCCGGTGTTCGGCTATCCCTGGGCCGAGACCGAGCGTGCACTCGACGACCTCGCGGCGACGGGCGTCGGCTCCGCCACGGACGGAGTCCTGCTCGAATACATCAACCCCCGCACCGGAGGGCCGGTCCTGCCGACGCTCGGCTGCCGGATCCAGTCGCTGTCCCCCGGCCGGCACACAGCGGCGCACCGGCACACGGCGAGCGCGGTCTACCACGTCGTTCGCGGCAGGGGCGCCTCGGTGGTCGGCGGGGAGACCCTCGAGTGGCGGCAGCACGACACGTTCGCCGTCCCGGGCTGGGCGGTGCACGAGCACGTCAACGGCTCCGACGACGACGTAGCGGTCCTGTTCTCGTTTACCGACGAGCCGGTGCTGCGCGCGCTCGGCTACCTCCGCGAAGAGACCGCCGAGCGGCAGACATAGCCCGGTCGTGAGGCTCGCGACGATCTCGACCGACGCCGGCACGACCGCCGCGATCCTGAACGACGGCGCGGCTGCTCGCATCGAGGGCTACGAGGACGTGGGCGCGCTCCTCCGCGCAGGACCTCCGGGCGAGGAGGCGGCCCGGAAGACCGCCGCGTCGGGGCCGTTCGACCCGCTCGACCCCTCGCGCCTTCGCCGGCCGGTCCTCGAGCCGGGAGCCGTCGTCTGCGTCGGGCTCAACTACCGCCCCCACGTGCTCGAGATGGGACGGCCGCTGCCCGACCACCCGACCTACTTCGCGAAGCTCCCGCGCGCCCTGGCCGACCCGTTCGAGCCGATCGAGCTGCCGGGCCGGTCGGAGCGGGTCGACTACGAGGGCGAGGTGGTCGTGGTGGTCGGTCGCGGCGGACGCGATGTCCCCGAGGAGGAAGCCTGGGCCGCGGTCGCCGGTTTGACCCTGATGAACGACGTCTCGATGCGCGACTTCCAGTACCGCACGCTCCAGTGGTTCGCGGGGAAGTCGTGGCAGCGATCGACGCCGGTCGGCCCGGCCGTCGTCACGATCGACGAGCTCGCGCCGCTCGACGAGCGCGAGCTGCGCGTCGAGGTCAACGGCGACCTCCGCCAGCACGCGAGTCTCGGCGACCTCATCTTCTCGGTGGCCGCGCTCGTCGCCGATCTGTCCCGGATCATCGAGCTGCGGCCGGGCGATCTGATCGCCACGGGAACGCCAGGCGGAGTGGGGGACGGGATGGAGCCGCCGTGCTACCTCGCTGACGGTGACGTTGTCACGGTGGCGCTGGACGGGCTCGGCCGGCTCGAGAGCAGCTTCGTCGCGGCGCGATGCTGATCGATCCGACCACGCTGGGCCGGCAGGAGCTCAATCGGCTGGTGAACGGCCTCGTTGCACCCAGACCGATCGCGTGGGTCTCGACGGTGGGAGAGGACGGCTCGTGCAACCTTGCACCGTTCTCGTTCTTCAACGCGTTCTCGTTCGATCCGCCGGTGGTCGCGGTCGGCCCGGGGCAGCGAAGCGGCGTCCCGAAGGACTCCCTCCGCAACATCCGCGAGACCGGCGAGCTGACCGTCTCGCTCGTCGACGAGGAGCTGGCGGAGCGCGCGAACCTCTCGAGTGCCGAGGTCGACTACGACGCCGACGAGTGGGAGCTCGCGGGCGTCACCCCTGCGCCGTCCGTCGACGTCCGGCCGGCGCGAGTCGCGGAATCGCCCGCCGCGTTCGAGTGCCGGGTGCGCACCGTCGTCGACCTCGGAACTGCCGAGCGCCCCGCGAACGGTCTCGTGATCGCCATGGTGACACGCATCCACGTCCGCAACGAAGCGCTGGACGGACTCGTACCGCGGCCCGACGTACTCCGGCTGGTCGGGCGTCTCGGCGGGAACCTCTGGTGCACGACGCGCGACCGCTTCGCGCTCGAGCGTCCGACGAGCGCGCGGGTGGAGGACGTGAAGCGCGACGTGCCGCAGCGCAGCGTCGTGAGTACGCCCGGCAGCCAGGAGTAGAATCTCACGATGCCGAAGGTGACCCGACAGCGGGCTCCGAACCGACCGCTCGAGCCGCCCGAGGGAGACAGCGGTCCGCGATATCCGATCGCCTCGGTCGACAACGCGCTGAAGTTGCTCCTCCTCTTCCGCGATCAGCGCCTGATCAGAGTGTCCGAGGCGAGCGAGGCGCTCGGCGTCGGCCGGTCGACCGCTCACCGGCTGCTGGCGATGCTGCAGCACCGCGGCTTCATCCGCCAGGATCCGGAGACGAAGGCCTACGCATCCGGGCCGGCGCTCGTCGACATCGGGCTCTCCGTCGTCCGGCGGATGGATATTCGCGCGCACCTCCGCCCCTACCTCGAGGAGCTGAGCGCCGAGCTCGGCGAGACCATCCATCTGATGGTGCTCGAGGGGGCGAACGCGCTCTTCCTGGACAGCGTGGAGAGCCGGCAGGCGCTCCGGACGAGCTCGCGGGTCGGCCGAAGCTATCCCGCTCACACGACTTCGGGAGGCAAGGTGCTCCTCGCCCAGCTTCCGCCCGAGCGGCTCGCCCAGCTCTTCGAGCGGGACGAGCTTCCGGGGCTGACCGACCGCTCGACGGTGAAGCGGAAGAAGCTGCTGCGCGAGCTCGAGCTCGTCCGCGAGCGAGGGTACGGGACGAACTTCGGTGAGAGCGAGCCGGATGTCGCCGCGGTCGCGGTGGCCGTGCGGAACGCCTTCGACAACGGCTGCGCCGCCCTTGCCGTCTCGGCGCCGATCTCACGCCTGGACGAGAGCGTGGTGCCGCGTGTCGTCATCGCCTTGCAGCGTGTGAGCGAGCGGGCCGAACGCGAGCTCGGCTAGCTGAGCTTCTGCAGGGGGTTACTCGTCGTTCAGGCGGCCCGGCGCAACCGCAGCTCTTCCCAAACCGCGGCCGTCACGGCGACGACGACAGGATCGAGCTGCGTCCCGCCGGCGCGACGCAGCTCTGCGAACGCCTCGTCCGAGCTCTTCGTCGCGGCGTAGGGACGGTCGGAGGTCATCGCGCACAGGGCATCGCAGACCGAGATGATCCGCGCGGCGAGCGGGATCGCCTCTCCCGCGAGACCATCCGGATACCCGCTGCCGTCGACACGCTCGTGCGTCGAGCGAACGATCCTTGCCACCTGGCTGAGCGCCGGAGCGGCGGACAGGATGCGCTCGCCGACGACCGGGTGCGCCCTGATGAAGTCCCACTCTGCGGTGTTGAGCGGGCCGGGCTTCTCGAGAATCGTCTCGGGGATCGCCAGCTTGCCGATGTCGTGCAACGCGGCGGCGTGGTGGAGCTGCACGAGCTCCTCCGGGTCGAGTCCGAGCCGCTCGCCAACGGCATCGGCGAGTGACGCCACACTCGCGCGCTGCCCGCCCGCCCGCGAATCGCGCTCGTGGATGACCCGGCTCAGCACGTCTATCGTCTGCTGCCCGGCCCACGAGCGCCGGCTGTCCTTCTGCACGTACATGCGCCTGTCCGCGACGCGCAGCGCGTCCGAGGGATCGTTGGCCTCCTCGGGCAGACGGACGTAGCCGTAGGAGCAGCCGATCGTGAAACTGTCTCCGTCCTCCTCGAGCGCTATCGCGGCCGCGCGGGCGACGGCCTCGTGGTCCCCGTCGGGGACAGGCGCGAGAACGCAGAACTCATCGCCGCCCATGCGATAGGCTTCGCCGCGGTCGCCGAGGCTTTCGTTGAGTTCCTGGGCCAGCCGGACGAGCAGCGCGTCACCGGCCGGATGACCGAAGGTGTCGTTGTAGCTCTTGAATCCGTCCAGATCGAGCAGTACGAGTACCGCAGGTCGGTCGTCCCCCGTGAGCAGGGCGCCCAGGTCGGCCTGGAGCCGGCGGCGGTTCCCGAGCCCAGTCAGCGGGTCGGTACCCGCCATCCTCCAGCTGCCGGCGATCATCCGGCGGCCGCGCTCCGTCCGGACGACGAGCGCCGCCAGGGATGCGGTCGCCAGAGCGAGACTGCCGGCGCCCACGCTCCGAAAGTTCCCGTAGACGAGCACGCCGACGCTTGCCGAGGCGAAGAGCGACGGTAGGAGCAGCGCTCTCCTGCCTTCGAGCCGTCCAGGTCGGGCCGCCGCCGTCGGTTGCCAAGGCGACAACCCGACCAACAGCGCCGCACCCGCCCAGGCGAGAGCCGACGGGACGAGGACAGCTGCACCCACGGCTGCGACGCCAGAGGCTGCGCAGCCCAACGTCCGATCCGGGCGCCAGCCCGTCGCCGCAAGCAGAGAGGTGGCTGCAGCGACCAGCGAGACCGCGACCCCGTCGATCGTGGAATCGACCGCCAGCACGGCGCCGACGGCTCCCACCGCAGTTGCCACGGCGATCCCGTCGAACCAGAGCGGGCCGTCGACGTCGTATGGGCGTGCGCGGACGAGCAGCGCGAATCCGATCAGGAGCCCGGCCAGGGACGCGAGCCGGACGGCTCCACTGTGTGCGGAGCCGGCCGCGACGACCAGGCTGCCGGCGAGCACGAACCAGGCCCACCGTTCGCGTCGCACGCGTCGGCCGCCCGCAAGACACGACGCTGCGGCGGGCAACGCCACGAACGACAGCCAGATCGCATGGAACGCATTCACGGAGTGGATATCGGCCGGTAGGGGGACTTTCTTGACGAGATGGTCCTTCGGCTCGTCGATCCGACGCGTGCTGCTCTGCCGCCGGCGGCCGCTCAGGCGATCGCCTCGGCCGCGAGCGCTGCCAGTCGGTCGCCGACGAGGGGTGCGAACTTGAATCCGTGGCCGCTACACGCCGACCCGACGATCACTCGCCCGCGCCGCTCGAGCGCGAAGCGCTCCCCGGGGAGACCCGTGTACAGGCACGTCTCGGCGCGCAGCAGCCGCGACGCCGCGGCGAGGCGGGAGGTGGCCCAAGCGGTCGCCCATTCGACCACCGCCGCGTCGGGCCGGCCGCACGCGTCGACGTCAGCAGACGGCCCGGACGCATGGAAGCCCACCTTGAGCCCGTCGCCCGGCGAAGGGAGCGCGTAAGCCTCGAAGCCGGTCTGCGCCGAAGTCGTCTGATCGAGCACGGCGGGGAGCTCCACGGAGTCCTCGAGCGAGAAGAACGTGACCGTCTCGACCGTCGGCCGGGCGTCGAGCTCGACGAGCGAAGGCGTCCAAGCCCCGGCCGCGACGACGGCTGCGCGTGCGCGGAGGCCGGCGACTCGCACGCCGCCGGCGTCGCTCGTCACCTCCTCTGCCGGTGTCCCCTCCAAGACCTCCGCGCCCGCGGCGGTCGCGGAGGCGTGGAGAGCTCGCAGGGCGGCGTCGGCGCGGATCCAGCCTCCATCTGGCTGGAAGAGAACCTGCCCTCCGGCGGGGACGACGAGCGGCCAGCGAAGCTCGACCTCGGCGGCGTCCAATATGTCGAAGGCGGCGCCGCAGGCGGCCAGTGCATGCCGTTGGGGCTCGATCGCGCCGAGGTCGATCGATCCGGTGAGGTTCAGCAGTCGCTCGCCGGCCTCGGCCTCGAGCGCGAGCCAGAGCGGTAGCGCCTGCTGCGCCAGGCTCACCCACTCCGGCTCCGGGTAGGAGAGGCGAAAGATCCGCGAGGCGCCGTGGCTCGAGGCGCGGTCATGGCCGATCCGGTGGCGCTCGAGGACGAGAACCGCTCGGCCCGAACGGGCGATCGCGCGGGCGGTCGCGAGACCGACCACACCAGCGCCGACGACGACGACGTCGGCGTCCAGGCTGCGCCCGCTCAGTGCTCCGCCGGCGGCCGGAGCACCGCCCCCTCGCTCGCGGAGGCGACGAGGGCCGCGTAGCGGGCGAAGACTCCCGTCGTGAAACGGCCCGGCGGCGCCGTCCACGAGGCGAGGCGCTCGTCGAGGTCGGGCAGCTCGGCCTCGATCCGCCTGCTCGCAACGTCGATCGTGACGAGGTCGCCGTCGCGGAGCGCCGCGATCGGGCCGCCGACCGCCGCCTCGGGGGCGACGTGGCCGACCATGAGCCCATTCGTCGCCCCGCTGAAGCGGCCGTCGGTGACGAGCGCGACCGACTGGCCGAGGCCCTCCCCGACGATCGCGCCCGTGACACCGAGCATCTCGCGCATCCCGGGACCGCCGCGGGGCCCTTCGTAGCGGATCACGACGACGTCGCCGGCGGCGATGCGGCCCTCCATCACGGCCGCGAAGGCGACTTCCTCGCAGTCGAAGATTCGCGCGGGGCCGCTGTGGGACGCCAAGGTGTGGGCCGTGATCTTCGTCACGCAGCCCTCCGGCGCCAGGTTGCCTCGCAGAACGACGAGACCGCCCTCGGCCGCGAGCGGCCGGTCGAGCGGCACGACGACGTCCTGACCGGGGGTCTCGACCGCCTCGGCGACCTCTTCGCCGAGCGTCCGTCCCGTCACGGTGAGCGCCGACCCATCGGCGAACCCACCCTCGACGAGGCGCTGGAGGAGTAGCGGGATCCCGCCCGCGCGGTGGAGGTCGACCGAGGCGTAGCGGCCGCCCGGGAGCAGGTCGCAGAGCAGCGGCGTGCGCCGGCTGACGCGGTCGATGTCGTCGAGCGAGAGCTCGACGCCGACCTCGCGGGCGAGCGCGAGGAGGTGGAGCGCTGCGTTGGTCGAGCCGCCGCTCGCCGCCACCGCCGCGATCGCGTTCTCGAACGCTGTGCGCGTGAGGATGCGGCGCGGGCGCAGATCCTGCTCGAGCGCGGCGAGCGCGACCTCTCCGGCCCGCTCCCCCGCCGCGTCTTTGGTGCCGTCCTGGGCGGGA
>JANDLU010000087.1 GCA_024330215.1 Candidatus Gaiellasilicea maunaloa | reverse complement strand
CCATTCGCCGCAAACGGAGAGGACCCTTCAACCAGCTAACAAAGTCCTACTAGGCTTTGGCGTCAGCCAAAGCCCAGGATGAACTTGGCGTCATCGGACATCCGCTCGGGCGTCCACGGTGGGTCGAAGGTCAGCTCGACCTCGACCTCGTCCACGCCCTCCACCGAGGCGGCCGCGTCGTGGATCCCGTCCTGGATCATCTGGCCCGCCGGGCAGCCCATCGAGGTGAGGCTGTGGATCACCTTCACCTTCGGGCCGTCGATCTCGACGTCGTAGAAGAGGCCGAGCTCGACGATGTCCATCCCGAGCTCGGGATCCTCGACGGTGTGCAGCGCCTCGACGATCGCTTCCTTCGTTGGCATGCACCGAGTGTAGACAAGTACGACGTAACCAAGTAGCAGGCTGTACTTGGCCGCCCTGTCCTTTCGACACACGTCCAAGGGACTGTCCCTCGCTTGGCCGGACGGCGAGGAGCGGCGGTCAGATCAGGAGACGCACCTCTTCCTTGCGCTCCCGGGCGAAGAAGTGGATCCCGTCCGTGAAGCGGACCCAGTTGCAGCGCATGCACATCACGAGCGAGTGGGTGCGGGCGCTGTCGGCCAGGAAGCGGACACCGCGGAGGAGGTCCCCGTTCGAGACCCCCGTCGCGACGACGATCACCTCGCCGGGCGCGAGATCGTCGGAGGAGAAGACACGGTTCACGTCCTCGACGCCGAACTCGGTCGCCTGCTCGATCTCGCTCCGGGTCGTGGGCCAGAGCTGCGCCTGCAGCTCGCCTCCGAGGCAGCGCAGCGCCGCCGCCGAGAGCACGGCCTGACGGGTGCCACCGATCCCGATCGCGAGGTGGTCGTTCGTGCCACGGATCGCGGCCGAGATCGAGGCGGTCACGTCGCCGTCCTGGATCAGCTTGATTCGGGCGCCGGAGGCGCGGATCTCCTCGATCAGGTCGTGATGGCGGGGCCGGTCGAGGACGATCGTCGTGATGTCGTTCACGTTCCGCCCGAAGCCCTCGGCGATCGCGTCGATATTCTCCGCGATCGGCCTCGTCAGGTCGATCTTGCCCCGCGCTCGCGGCCCGACCGCCATCCGGCGCATGTACATGTCCGGTAGCCGGAGGAGGGAGCCGGGCGGACCGACCGCGATCATCGACATCGCCCCGTTGCCGCCGCGCGCGACGACGCCACGCCCTTCGAGTGGATCGACTGCGAGATCGAAGGCCTCGCCGCCGGCACCGACCTTGCCCCCGACCTCGAGCTGAGCGTCCTCGGGTGCGCCGATCACGACCGTCCCGTCGATCGGGAGCTCGGCGAGACCGGCGAGCATCGCGCCCTGGGCGGCGTCCTCCGCCGCGTCCTGATCGTCGCGCCCGAGCCAGCGGGCACCCGCGAGCGCCGCCCATTCGGTCGCCCGCGCGAACAAGGCACATGGACAGGTGGGGCGCTGCTCCTCACTCATGGCCCCACCTCCGGTTGGACGCTCATCGTCACCGCACGCCCTCGCGGTCGCGCCGCTCGGCGCTCTCGAGCACGAGCTCCATCACGGCTCCGATCGCGTCACTGCGACGCTCGTTCTCGATCACCGGCACGTCGTTCCTCCTCGCTCGGTCGACGATGTACTCCTGGATCATCCTGATCTCCGGCAGAGCCTCGATGTAGCGATCGACCGGGCGCACGCCGTCCGAGGCGGCGTCGCGGCTCCAGAAGTGGGTGCGGTGGATCTCCTCGTCGCCGATTGCGAGCACGCACTGGATCACGAGCGCGTCATGCCGCTCCGCAGCCAGCATCCCCGGCACGAGGTGAACGCCCTCGAGCACCATCGACCAGCCCTCCTCGAGCGCGCGCTGCAGCGCCGCATCGACTCCGACGAGCACATTACGCGTCTGGTCGAGGAAGCCGAGCAGCGCCGCGTCGCCGGACTCCTCCTCCTCGGCCTTCGAGAGCCCGAGTGCCGCCTCGAAGCTCGAGTAGTGGATCGAGGGCATGAACTCCTTGGCGAAGAACGCGCGCATCGTCTGCCGGACGAAGTCGGTCGAGGTGACGCGCGTGATCCCGAGGCGGTACGCGACCTCCGTCGCGACAGTCGACTTGCCGGTGCCGGTGCCGCCCCCGACGAGCAGGATCACGGGCAGGTCGAGCGCCTGCAGCGTTCGATAGCCGCGGACCCGCCGCACTGCCCTGGCGCCTGCCTCCTGGCCGAGCAGTTCGATCGCGAGCTCGCCCAGCCGGTCGAGGTCTACCGCTGTCTCTCCTCGCTGACCGAGGTCGACCTCCGTCCGGCGTGCGAGCTCGTACGCCCGCTCCTCGGGCACGCCCACCGCAGAGAGGACGCGCGCCATCAGCCCCTTCGAGAAGGGCATCCCGTCGCCGCCGAGGAAGTCGCGCTCGCCGTGCCTGCGCTCACTCATGCGCAGGCCTCGTCGGCAAGGCGCAGAACCTCCGCGTCGAGGTCGCGCTCGCCCTCGGCCGGGAGGACGTCGCTGCCCGCGAGCACGACTTCCACACCCTGCTCGGCGGCTGCCTCGGCGACGACATCGATCGCGGCGGCCTTCAGCTCGACGAGGAAGATATCGGCATCGACCGACTCGAGCTCCTTGCGGAGTCGCGAGCGATCGGAGAGTGCCCCGGAGACGTGGACGACCTCGGCCCCGTGCGCATCGGCCAGATGCCGCTCGAAGAGACCGTGGGCGCTCTCGGGCGCCGTCGAGAAGAAGGCGACGCGGCGTCCGGAGACGTCGGCTGCCGGCCGCGGGCGCAGCACCGTCGCGATCGCCGCCGGGGCGAGCTCGGCGGCTGCGTCTCGGAGCCCCTCCCAGCCCGTGCCGGCCTCGGCCATCGTCAGCACGACGAGATCGGAGACGAAGTGGCGGTAGGCGTTCAGGTAGCCGGTCACGACGGCCGGATCCTGCTGGGCGTTGACGACGAGGATCCGCCGCCTGGTCTCGACCGGCGGCAGCGCGGCGCCGCTGCCGTCGAAGAGGACGAGCTCGGGCTCGGGCTCGAGCTCGACGGCCATGCGGGCGCCTTCGTGCACATTCGAGGCGAAGACCGCGCCCGCCAGCCCGCCGCCGCAGCGGCGGCAGCCGATCGTGGGCACGCCGGCGAGCGCGGCGGTCTCGAGATAGTCCGAGGCGGCGTGCCGACCGGAGCGCGAGAGCTCGAGCAGCGCCTCGACGTCCGGTGCGACCTCCATCAGCTCCGGCTCGGGCGGGCCGCCGCGCCCCATCGAGACGACGACGATCCTGCGATCGCGATCCAGCAAGCGGGCCGCGTGCGCGGTGATCGCCGTCTTGCCGACACGCTTGCCGGTGCCGACGATCCCGAGCGACGGAAGCGGGAAGGGCGCGAGCTCGGGCGGGTCGAACCGGAAGTCGGCGCCGGCGTACGGCAGTCCCCGCGCGAGCACCCGGCTCGCGAGTCGCATCCGCTCGGGCGGACCGAGCACCGGCTCGTCGGAGAGATCGATCACGATCTCCGCGCCGTGCTCGTCGAGCGCCCGGTCGAGCTCGGGGGCGAGGGGGACGCCGTAGTCCGCGTCCTCGCGGAGCTTCTCGGTTCCCCCGATCAGGTGCGCCGCAACGAAGTCGTAGGGCAACTCCTCGAGCGCGGCGCGAACCACGGGCGCGTAGTGCTCCCCGTCGATCAGGGCGAGCGCCCTCACGTCCCTGGCCGCCTTCCGCTCCCGCCAGGCGGAGCCGGGCTCCGCGAAAGGCTGACGTCGAACGTGAGGAAACGCTGTGTCACGAGCGGGAGGTCACCTCGTCCTCGATCCGGCCGGTGTACTTCTCGTACTCGAAGGTGTCGAGCGAGAACTGGATGATCCGCTCCTGGCCGTGGAAGGGGTGCTTGCGCCAGACGGCGACGTGCGAGCCGGAGACCTCGACGATGTTGTAACAGGGTCTCGTGTTCCCGCGCAGCCGCAGGGACGAGACCGTGCCGGTGTTGACGACGAACAGGTTCTCGAGCCGCCAGGCGTACGGGACGTGCTTGTGGCCGGAGAGGACGAGATGGACGCCGGCGCGTTGCAGTGTCTCGATCGTGTCGCCGGCGTCGTAGATCACGTTCCGCTCGCGGCCGGTGCCCGGCACCGGCAGCAGATGGTGGTGGCAGACGAAGACGCGCAGCCGCGCCTCCGACGCGAACTGCTCCTCGATCCAGCGATAGCGGCCACGGCCGATCTGGCCGTGATCGAGATCAGGCTCGGTCGAGTCGACGGCAACGACCGTCACGAAACCGACCCGCGTCACCGAGTTGCGGTCGCCGAAGAGCTCCTCGAAGTGCACGTAGCCGACGTTCCGCGAGTCGTGGTTCCCGGGAATCACGACGAGCGACTCGCACTCGATCCGGTCGAGGTAGCGCTTCGCCTCCTGGTACTCGTGCTTGAAGCCGAAGGTGGTCAGGTCGCCCGAGCAGACGACGAGATCGGGCTTCAGGTCGTTGATCTCGCTGATCGCCCGCTCGAGCAGGCTCGGGACGAAGTACTGCCCGCCGCAATGGAGGTCCGAGAGATGAGCGAGCGTGAACGTGCCTGCGGGAGCCTCCGTCATGGGTAAGAGCATACGAGGGCTGCGGACGCGAGCGGAGCGAGCCGGGAGCGAAGCCACCCTTCAGGGATCCTCGCGCGGACTCCGGCAGAGCCCGTGTCCGCGCGCAAGCTCAGCAGGCTACGTCCGGGGGGGTCGCTACCCTCGAATTCGTGTCCTGGCAGTCGCCCGCCGACTCCGTTCTCCACGGCGGGGCGTACCCCGCCTTCAATGTGTACAGAGGGACGACTCCGCCGCGATTCCAGAACGAGGTCGAGCTCGAGTGCGCGAAACTGCTCGACTTCTACGGCGTTCCGTGGGCCTACGAGCCGCGCACGTTCGTGCTTGCGCGGGACACGGACGGTCGCGTCAGGAGCGCGTTCACCCCCGACTTCTACCTCCCAGAGCAGGATCTCTACGTCGAGATCACGGTGATGCGGCAGTCGCTCGTCACCCGGAAGAACCGCAAGCTTCGCGAGATTCGAGAGCTCTATCCGGACGTCAAGATCAAGCTCTTCTACCGGCGCGATATCGAGCGGCTCGCCCAGCGCTACCGGCTGAGGCTCGCCTCCTGAGCATGTCGCGTCCGCCCGTTGGAGAGATCTACCTCACCCGCGGAGAGATCGCCCGCCGGGTCGGTGAGCTCGGCGCCGAGCTCGCAACCCGCTACGCCGGCCGGAATCCGCTGCTCGTCGCACCACTCAAGTCGAGCGTCGTCTTCCTGGCCGATCTCTCGCGCGCACTCCCGATCCCGCACCAGGTCGATTTCCTCGAGCTCGCCGCCTACACGGGGGCCGGCAGCGGCTCCGGCGTGCGCCTGCTCAAGGATCTCGACGCATCCGTCGTCGGCCGCCACGTCCTGATCGTCGAGGACGTCGTCGACACGGGGATGACGCTCAACTTCCTCTCGCGGACCCTGCGACCGCGTCTGCCGGCGAGCATTGCGGCGGTGACGCTCCTCGACCGTCCGTACCGCCGTCTCGTCGACGATGTGCCGCTCGAGCACGTCGGCTTCACCGTTCCGGACGAGCTCTTCGCCGGCTACGGGCTCGGGCTCGAGGAGTGGTGGCGCGCGCTTCCCGATCTGCACTTCGTCGCCGCCGAGGAGCTGCCCGCGTCCCTCACCGGCGACGGCTTCCATCGCGCGGTACCTCCCGGCGCCGCCGCAGCGTAGAGCGCCGCCGCAGCGTAGAGCGCCGCCGAGCCGTCGGGCACACCTGTCGGTGGCGCCCTCCGGCAGCTCCCCTGTCCTTTGAGACCGTGTCCAAGCCCGCCACGCCCGCACGGGACGTGCCCAGGGGCTGGCCCCGGACAGGATGCTCGCGGACATGTCCCTTCCCGCCGCGTCCGGATGGGACATGACGGGGGACTGTCCCCGGACACGGCTCCTGAGGCCATGTCCGAATCGCAACGATTCTGCAACTGTTTCTCCACAGGCTGAGCGGCCCGGCGGACGCGAACGCGAGGTGCCGCTGCTACAGGTAGCCGAGCGGATCGGCGGCCGAGCCGTTGATCCGGACCTCGAAGTGCAGGTGAGGGCCGAACGAGTGCCCGGTGTTGCCCGCGTATGCGATCAACTGTCCCTGTGCGACGCTCTGGCCCACCCCTGCGGCCAGGCTCGAGTTGTGGGCGTACGCGGTCGAGATCCCGTTTCCGTGGTCGACCACGACGAGATTGCCATAGCCGCCCATCCACCCGGCGACGATCACCGTCCCCGCTGCCGAAGCGACGACCGGCGTGCCGGTCGGAACGGCGATGTCGATGCCTTCGTGCATGCGCCCCCAACGGAAGCCGAATGGACTCGTCAGCGGCCCCTGCACGGGCCAGACGAACCCGGTCGAGGACGTGCGGCGAGTAGCCGAAACCGGCTCGGCAGCGGCCTGGCTCTGTGCGGCTCGGATCTTCTCGGCGAGCGACGCGCTCTGCGCGAGTAGACCGTCGACCTCCGAGATGTACTGCTCCTTCGACTCCCGGACCGAGCCGAGAACCACGCTCTTCTCGCGCCGTGCAGTCGCGAGCTGGCGCTGGCTCCACGCGAGCCGGTCGCGCACCTGGCGCTGCTCGGCCGTGCGGGCCGCCACGAGCCGGGTCGTCTCTGCGACCTGGTTGCGGGTGAGCCGGGTCGCGTTCCGCGTCTCCCGCACCTCGATCTTCGCCGCCTCGACCTCCGTCGCGATCTTCTCGTCCTGGCTCCCGATGTCGTTCAGGAACTCGAGCTGATCGAGCATGTCGCCGAAGCTCGACGCCTCGAGCACGACCGCCAGCGGTTCCGTTCGCTCCGAGGTGTAGATCTCGACTACCCGCCGGTTCAGGCGTGACGTGGCCGCCTCGTGCTGGCGCTGGAGGAAGACCAGCCTGCTCGTTTGGAGCCGGAAGAGCTCGTTCAGGTGGTCGAGCTTGCGCCGGTGCAGAGCGAGTACGCCTTCGAGCCCGTTCAGTCTGGCGGACGCGGCATCGACGTCGCCCTGGAGGACGCGGATCTCCCTCGTCACGACCTCGATCTGAGAGCTGAGCACGCCCTCCCGCTCGCGGGCCGCGTCGATCTTCCCCTGCAGCCGGTCGATCTTCGAGTCGACGGCCTGCTTCCGCTCCCCGAGACCGGGCTCGCCGGCGGCTGGAGTCGAGAGCAGCAGCGTGCACGCCAAGGCGAAGCCGATGAGGAGTGTTCTCGTCATCCGAGGGGATTTTCGTCGGGGCACCGGCCGTCCCTGCCCGCGGAACGCAGCCCGGCGACAGTCTAGCCTCGTTTTCGGAAGGATCGGACAGGCTCCCGCCCCGCCGCGAAGCTGAGGCTAGATCTGGGCGGGGTCGGTGCCGGGGACCGGCGTCGGTTGGGGCGGGTCGAGCTCGCCCGGCGGCGGATACGGATCGGGCAGATCGGGGCCGGGCGTGGGATCGAGCTCACCCGGGGGCGGGGCCGGATCCGGGAACTCTGGCGTCTGGGGCGGCGTGGGATCGATGGGTTCCATGGCGGCACCCTATACGCGACGCCGCACCTCGACACGCGATGCCGCAGTCTCGCCCGATCTCGGCTCGAGCGCCCGCAGCGCCACCGCGGCCTCGCGACGCAACGGTCCCACGAGACTTCGGTAGTCGTCGTCCGAGACCTTGCCGGTGCGATGGTCGAACTCGAGCTCCTTGAGCGCGCCGAGCGCGCGATCGCGGATCTCGGAGAGCTCGAGCTGGCGCTGCTCGAGCTCTCCGAGACTGTCGAGCCGATCGTCGGCGGCGGCCGGGTCACGGAGATACGGCAACGCGACCAAGATCACGCAGCCGATCGCGAGCAGCGCCCCGAGCACGAGAGCGAGAGTCACCGTCTGGCCGGGATGCCGGCGGCGGCGTACCTGGTCGCGAGCCGCCGCTGCTCGCGCGCATCGGGCCAGAGGGCGATCAGCGAGCCGAGCAGGAACACGAGCCCGGCGAGCCAGATCAGGTTGACGAGCGGCTTCACGAAGACGCGGAAGTAGACGCTCCCATCGGGGTTCACCTGCTCTGCGATCACGAACAGGTCCTCGCCGGTGACGAGGTCGCTGCGGATCCCGACCTCGTTCGAGACCTGCCGTTCCGCCGTGTACGCGTTCTTTCCCGCCTCGACGCTGCCGAGCTCGTCAGCCCCGCGGCGCACATCCAGGACAGCGCGAACCTCGGTCGCGTTCGCGGCGGGGCGTTCCTCGAGGGCCCGATAGGTCAGCCGGTAGTCGCCCGCCGCGAGCGTCTGGCCGCGCGCGAGCCTCCCCTCGCTGACCGTGTCGTACGCGCTCGAGCCGGCGACCCCGATCGCGAGCAGGACGATCGCGGCGTGAACGACGTACCCGCCGTAGCGACGCCGGTTGCGGGCCACGAGGTCGGAGAAGGCCCGCGGCCACGAGCCGCCCGCGAGCGAGCGGCGAGCGCGGGTTCCTCGCACGAACTCGAGCGCGATGGTCCCGAGTACGAACGCCGAGAAGCTGTAGGCGATCAGGCCGGGAATCGACGAGCCGGCGCCGAGCGCGAGCAGGATCAGGCCGACGCCGACGGCCGCGCCGAGCGGCCAGGCGAACGTGAGGAGGAGGCTCCGCACCGACGCACGCCGCCAGGCGACGAGCGGCCCGATCCCCATCAGCAGGAGCAGCGGCAGGCCGAAGATCCGGAGGAAGAAGTCGTAGTACGGGCGGCCGAGCGTCACCGCCTCCCCGCGCACCGCCTCTGTGAGAATCGGATAAGCGACGCCCCAGAGGATCGTCAGGGTCAGCGCGACGAGCAGGAGGTTGTTGTAGAGGAACGTCGCCTCCCGCGAGACGAGAGACTCGAGCTTCGTCCGTGCGCGCAGGAGCGGCAGTCGTGCAAAGACGAGCGCCAGCGAGCCGAGCACGACGAGGCAGATGAAGCCGAGGAACCACGGCCCGATCGAGCTCTGAGTGAAGGAGTGGATCGAGCTGAGGATCCCGGAGCGAGTCAGAAACGTCCCGAAGAGCGAGAGGCTGAACGCGAAGATCACGAGCAGTACGTTCCAGATCTTCAGCATCGCGCGCTTCTCCTGGATCATCACCGAGTGGAGGTACGCGGTCGCCGCAAGCCATGGCATCAGGGCCGCGTTCTCGACCGGGTCCCAGGCGAAGTACCCGCCCCAGCCGACCTCCTCGTAGGCCCATTTCGCGCCCACCAGCTGGCCGATTCCGAGCGCGGTCCAGGCGACGAGCGTCCAGCGACGCGTCGTCACGATCCAGCGCTCGTCCGTCCGCCGGGCGAGGAGAGAGCCGATGGCGAACGCAAACGGAACCGTGAGCCCGACGAAGCCGAGATAGAGCAACGGCGGGTGCGCCATCATGTACGGGTTCTGGAGGCTCGGGTTGAGCCCGCGCCCGTCGAGCGGCATCGCCTGCGTCTCGAACGGGCTCGCCACGGCGACGAGAAGGAAGGCGAAGAACACGCCGACACCGCCGAGTACGGGGGTCGCCCACGCGACAATGTCTCGCGCCGTCCGCCTGTTCAGGAGGACGGCTGCCGAGCTGAAGCCGGTAAGCACGAGCAGCCAGAGAAGCAGCGAGCCGGCCTGGCTGCTCCAGCCTGCGCTGATCGCATACCGCAGCGGTAGGTCGCGGCTACTGGCGTTCGCAGCCGTGACGAAGCTGAAGTCGTCGCGAACGAAAGCAGCGACGAGGACGCCCGCGGCGACGGCTGTCGTGCCGAACGCCGTTAGGAGTGCGTTCTGCGCCGAGAGAGCGAGCCGGCGCCGTCGCGTCCTGGCGGCGAACGCGCCGGCGAGAAGCGCCCAGAGAGTGAGTCCGAGCGTGGCGACGAGCGCGGCGCGGCCGAGCTCAGGCATTTACGATGCGTTCTTCTCGGGGGCGTACTTGGAGGGGCACTTCGTCACGAGCGTGTCCGGAACGGCGACGAACGTCCCGTTGCGAAGGCTCCCCTCGACGTGCACGTCGCGACCGACGCGGAAGAGATCCGGGACCGAGCCCTCGTAGACGACCGGCACCGTGGACGTTCCCTTGACGTCGCGCAGGACGAACCTGAGCCCGCCCGCGTGCGCGTCGCCCGTCACTCGACCGACGACCTTGCCGGCGAGCGCGACCCGACCGGTCCTGCCGTCGAGCTCGCTCGGTGCGAGCGAAGGGGTGCCGCCGCCGGCAACCGAGGCATAGAGGAGGAAGATCGCGAGCGCCGCCGCCACCGACAGCGCGATCACGAGCCGCGCGGGATTCCGCTTGCGTGCCACGGGGTTGATCGTACCGCGCTAGGCCCCGTCTCGCTAAACCGTGCGGGGTGCCGGTTCGCGGCGACCGGGGATCCGGTAGCCGTGGTCGTGGCAGAGGGATCCGGGCGCGTCCTCTGTCAGCGCGTCGCAGTAGCCCTTGCCGTAGGCCGCGCGGATGAACGCGGCCATCACCTCGAGATTCCACTCGCCCACCTCGGCCGCCTCGCGCCAGAGATCGGCGAGCCGGAGATCGATGTCCAGCTCGAGCAGGTCGATGCGGCTAGGACATTCGGTCATGTTGAAAAGGGTAGGACCTGCGTCGGACGACACTGCGCGCCGCGGAGGCGCTAGTTTCAGTTTAGATGGGAGCGATTCGCTTCGGGCCGGCGCGCTGGCCCTCCCGAGAGTCGCCCGAGGAGGCGCTCCGGATCCTGCTCGAGCGCGGCTACAGCGCCTGCGAGCTCGACTTCGAGAGCGGTTTCTGGCTCGACTATCCCGCGGCCGAGCGGCTCGGCGAGCTCGCGCGGGAGCACGACATCGCGCTCTCGGTGCATGCGCCGCTCTTCGCGTTTCCGGGCCATCCGGATCCGAAGAAGGGAAAGATGGCGCTCGGCGCGCTCGACCGCACAGCGGGGATCGCGGCCGCCTGCGGCGCCGAGGTGGTCGTGATCCATCCCGGTTTCTGGCTTGGCCGCGACCGGCAGCAGACGCTCGACGACGTCGTCGCGTGGCTCGGCGGGCTGCGCACGCGGCTGGAGGCGAAGGATCGCGCGGTCGCATTCGGGATCGAGGTGATGGGCCGCGTCAGCGAGCTCGGCTCGATCGACGACGTGCTCGAGGTCGCCTCACGCGTGAGCTGGGTGCGCCCGGTGATCGACTTCGCCCACATGCACGCGACGAGCGACGGCGCCTTCACGGACGTCGAGGCCTTCGCCGGGGTGCTGGAGTCGGCGGACGCGGTGCTCGGGGCCGGCGAGCCCTTCCACATCCACTTCTCGGACATCGCCTACGCGAACCGGAACGAGACGAAGCACCTGGCCTACGGAGAGGGGACGCTGCGCGCGGAGCCGCTCGCCGAGGCGCTTCGGCGCTTCGAACGACCGGCAACCGTGATCTCGGAATCGCCCGACGAGGCCTCGACGCAGGCGATCAGAGCGGTGCTACTCACATGAGTCGACTAATACGTCTGCGCTGGTGGGAGCTTGTAGTCGGCGGCGTTCTACTACTCGTGGCACTGCTCTGGCTCGTTGGTGGACTCATCGTGCCTGGTGTCGTTCTGCTCCTCCTGATGCTCTTCGCGGCCGCTTCACGCGCTCAGGTTGTCGAGCGGAACGTGGCGGGCGCGCACGCACGTACTCGTGCTTTTCTCTCGGCGATCCGCGCGCTCGTCCTCCTCTCGATCTATGTCGTCACAGTCGTGTTGCTCTGGGTTGTTCAGCGCAGGGACTGGACGGAAGACACACCCGGATTGATCGCTGCCTTCGCATGCGCAGGACTCGCCGTCTACTTGCTCCGGGATGTGTCGCGGTACGGCAATGAGGCGGTTGACTATTTCGCAGGTGGTCGTGGCGAGCTCCGGGTCGCGGAGGAACTCGAACCTCTCCGTGAGCAGGGTTGGACGATCATCCACAACGTTCCACGCGAGGGCCGTGGCAATCTCGACCACTTCGTCAGCGGCTCGACCGGCGCTTACGCGATCGAGACCAAGATCGGTAAGTACCGGGCATCGGATCGCGGGCAGGCAGTTAGCAACGCAATCTGGGCGAAGGATCGATTCGGTCAGCGATTCGTTACCGCCGTGCTGTGTGTCTTCAACAATCCGCCGAGAGAGCCGCGAATGGAGCGTCATGGCAACTCAGAGATCTGGGTGCTCGGCCCGTCGCAACTGCGTGGGTGGCTACTCGCTCACCGTTGGGTTCCGAGATCGACGCGCTGATCCACACACGAAGGACGCTAAGATCGATCCATTAGGCGGGGATCAGCGCGGCGTCATAGCCGGCTAGCTCGGCCTCGTACTCCTCGGCCTCGCGCTCGCGCTCGCGCTCGCGCAGGAAGCGGGCCATCACGAGTAACACCTCGCGGCGGATCAGCCAGAGATCCTTGCCCTCGATCACCTCGACGCCCTCGCGCAGGAGCGACTCCGCCTCCTCGTCGCGCCCCTGCGCCGCCCGGACGATCCCGAGCGCCATCCGCGTCGTCGCGCGCGAGATCGTGTCGTGGGGACCAACCGTCTCGCGCGCCTCGAGCGCGTAGCGTTCCGCCTCGTCGATCTTCCCGGTCGCGACGAGAACCTGCGCGAGACCACGCTGGCTCTCGCAGAGAGTTCCACGATCCTCGAGCGGCTTCAGGATCCGGATCGCGTCGCGGAAGCGCCGCTCGGCGGCGACCAGGTCGCCTCGGCGTCGCTCCACCCAGCCATAGTGGTTGCTGACGCGGGCGAGTGCCCAGGCGTTGCCGGATTGCGAGAAGAGCTCCTCGCCCCGATCGAGCTCGGCGGCAGCCTCGTCCGCACGGCCCCGGAGGGCGTGGATCCGTGCCTGCGAGACGAGCGCCCAGCCGAGCGCGGTGATGTTGCCACTCTCCTCTGCGAGCTCGAGCGCCTCGGTGGCGAGCGCGGCTGCACGATCGAGATCGAGTCTCGCGATCGCCGAGCTCGCGAGCTCGTCGACCGCGTTCGCCTCGAGATCCTTGCGGCCGATCTCGCGCGCAACCTCGAGCGCCTTCCCGATCCAGCGCTCGTCGTCGTCCAGGTCGCCGAGCCACCAGCCGATCCGGGCGCGCATCGTCAGCGCCTCGTAGCGATCCTCCGGCTTGCCGTCCTCGAGCAGTACGAGCGCCTGCTCGACCAGCTCGCGGCCGCGGGGAAGATCGGCGTCGCGCATGAGCGCGTTCTCGGCGAGCGCGGTCAACGCGAGCCCTTGTAGCCGGCGCTCGCCGGCGACGGTCGCGTCGGCGAAGACCCGCTCCATCTCCGCGGCCTGCGCCGGCAGATCGGCGATTCGACGGGCAGCGCGCGCCGCGAGGAAGCGGCGCTGCAGCGTCGGCTCGAGCTCGACGGCGCGGACGAGCACGCGCCGCGCCGCACGATTGGCCTCGCGGGCGAGCGCGCGGAGCCGGTCCCGCAGATCGGGGTCGATGTCGGCGGGGTGGGCCTGCTCGCCGTCGCCCAGCACCGCTACGTCGACGAAGGTGGCGATCGGCTCCGGGTTGAACGCCGCGTGCCCGCCGGCCACGACGACCGGGTGGTCGAGGGTTCGGTCGACGGCGTGC
>JANDLU010000086.1 GCA_024330215.1 Candidatus Gaiellasilicea maunaloa | reverse complement strand
ACGGTGTCAGAGACGAGAGCGGTGAGACCCTCGCCGGACTGCTTGCGCTGCGGCCGAGCCGCGGCAGGGTCGCGGTCGTCTGCCACGCCCTCGGCGAGGTGGGCCAGCTCCTGCGCGCGACAGGCTCGGCGAGGCCGACGATCGCGCTCGTTCCGCGCGAGCAGCGCGGCGCGTTCCTCGCCGCCGGCTTCCTTCCAACTCCGAAGCCGATCCGCGTCCTCGGGAAGCGGTTGCGCCCGGAAGCCGACCTCGAAGGCCCGTGGCAGTTCCAGCTCGGCGACTTCGACATCTTCTAGTGGCTCGGCCGGCAACGTCCTCTGGGCCGGTCACGGCTGCAGAGACTTCGCGATCCGGCGTCCTCGGTCGCGCGCCCGTGCTACCAGCACGTCCTTGTCTCGCTCGCTCTGCAACCACGAGCTGCGCGGTAACGTCACCGGCCGAGCCACTTGAAGCTGATCTTCGTCACCCAACAGGTCGATCCGGCCGACCCGGTCCTCGGCGCCACCGTGGCCAAGCTGCGTGCGCTGGCAGCGCAGGTGGACGAGCTCGTCGTCCTCTCGCTCGACGCGGCGCCGGGCTCGCTGCCGCCGAACTGCCGCGTCAGGACGTTCGGCGGTGGGACCAAGGCGATGCGCGGTCTCCGCTTCGTGCGCGCTCTCGTTCCCGAGCTGCGGGGCGCAGACGCCGTGCTCGCCCACATGTGCCCGATCTACGCCTTGCTCGCGGCGCCACTCGCCCGCCCGTTCCGGGTACCGGTGCTGCTCTGGTTCGCGCACTGGCGCGCGAGCTCGCTCCTGCGTGCGGCGACAGCGGTTTCGACGAACGTGCTCAGCGTCGACCGCCGCTCGTTCCCGCTCGAGACGCCGAAGCTCGTCCCGCTCGGGCACGGGATCGACTTCACAGGGTTGGAATGCGCAGCGCTCGAGGACCGCGAGCATCCGGGCGGCGAGGAGCTGCGCGCGATCGTGCTCGGGCGCACCTCGCCCGCGAAGGGAATCGAGACGATCCTGCGTGCGGTCCGCCAGGTGCCCGAGGCGCGGCTCGACGTCTACGGCACCTCCGGCAGCAACGAGGAGCGCGCCCACCGGGCCGAGCTCGAGCGCCTGATCCGCGAGCTTCGGCTGGACGGCCGCGCCGCGATTCACGATCCGGTCCCGCGTAACCGGATCGGCGAGATCCACGCGAACGCCGACGTCCTCATCAACAACATGCGCGCGGGCGCGCCGGACAAGGCCGTCTACGAGGCGTGCGGCAGCTGCCTCCCCGTGCTCGCATCGAACCCGTCCTTCGACGGGCTGTTTGCCGGGATCGAGCCGCTGCTTCGCTTCCAGCGCGAGTCGCCGGACGACCTAGCCGCCCGGCTGCAGGCGCTGGCGGCGCTGAGCGCCCACGAGCGGGTCGCGATCGGGCGAACCCTGCGCGAGCGTGCCGTCTCGAGCCATTCCGTCGATTCGTGGGCCGCAGGGGTGCTCGAGAGCGCCGCCCGAGGATGAGGAACGTCCGGGTCCTCCACCTCGCCAAGGTCGCCGGCATCTCCGGCTCCGAGGCGCACCTCCTCTCGCTCCTGCCCTCGCTCGTGGAGCGCGGCTGGGACGTCCGCTTCCTGATGCTGCACGAGCACGAGCCGGGCGCGTGGGACTTCGCGCGCGCGCTCTCCTCACAGGGCGTCGAGCTCGATACAATCCCGCTCGGCGCCGATGTCGACCCGGCGGCGTTCCTTCGGCTCTGCGCCTACCTCGCGAGGCGGCGACCGACGATCCTGCACACGCACCTCGTCCACGGCGACGTCTACGGCCAGCTCGCCGGCACCGCGATGCGCGTGCCTGTGCGGGTGAGCACGAAGCACGGCTTCAACGAGTTCCGCGAGGGCCGCGGCTTCGCGCTCGCAGATCGCTCGATCGCCGCCCTCTCGCATCGTCACATCGCGATCTCGCGCGGGCTCGCGCGGTACCTGAAGGAGACCGAGGGCTTCGCCGAGGAGACGTTCGAGATCGTCCACTACGGGATCCGTCCGCAGCCGGACGCGGGTCCGTACGACGGCGACATCCCTCGTCTCCTCTGCGTCGGCCGGCTGATCCCGATCAAGGGTCATCTCGTCCTCCTGCGCGCCTTCCGGGACGCACGTGGAGAGATTCCGGAGCTCGAGCTCGAGATCGCCGGCCGCGGGCCACTCGAGCCGGCCTTGCGGGCCTACACGCGCGAGCTCGGGATCGAGGGCGCGGTGCAGTTCCTCGGCCAGGTGGACCCGATCCAGACGGCGATCGAGCGAACGGCGATCAGCGTCGTACCATCGCTCGGCGAAGGCTTTGGAATGGTCGCGCTGGAGGCGATGGAGCGTGCGCGACCGGTGATCGCCGCCGCGATCGGCGGCCTCGGCGAGCTCGTCGAGGACGGCCGCACGGGCCTCCTTGTTGCTCCCGGCGAGTCGGAGCCGCTCGCCCGCGCGATCGTCGAGCTGGCGTCGGATCCCGGGCGGGCGCGGGCGCTGGGCGAGGCCGGGCGCGAGCGAGCGCTCGACCGCTTCCTCGAGACGAGGTGCACCGACCGGACCGAGCTTCTCTATCTTGAATCGCTGCGCAAGATGAGCATCCGCAGCAGCGGATGCTCATCGCGCGAAGATCCCTAAAGGGGCCGCTTCGCGGCCCATCCACGCGTTACATCAACGTAGACGTTCGCGGTCCGCTCGGCCATCGCGGCGACGGAGAAGTCGGCGCGGGCGCGGGCTCGTCCCCGGTCGCCCAGCTCTTCAGGGTCGGCGAGGACGCGGGCGAGCGCTGCGGCGAGCGCGGCCGGATCGTCGGGCGCGACGAGCAGGCCGGTCTCGCCGTCGACGACGATCTCGGGGATCGAGCTGACGCGGGTCGCCACGACCGGCAGCCCGCAGAGCATCGCCTCGAGGAGCGCTAGCCCGAAGCCCTCCCACCGGGCCGGATGGACGAGCATGTCGGCCCGCCGCAGCACTGCGGCCACGTCCCCGACGCGGCCCGGGAGCAGCAGCCGTACCTCGCGCGCGCGGGCGAGCGCCTCGAGCCGCTCGCGTTCCGGCCCCTCGCCGAGAACGACGAGTGTCGCGTCGAGCCCGGCCATGGCCTCGACAGCTACGTCCAGACCCTTCTGCGGCACGAGTCGTGAGACGGCGACGACGAGCTTTCCCTCCGGGAGCTCGAGCTCGTTCGGCCCCCACGCCGGCGGCGGCTCGTCCAGGCCGTAGGGGACGACGACGAGCTTCTCCGCCGAGAGCCCCACTCGCTCGACGTTGAATCGGCGCAGCGCCTCGGTGATGCAGATCGCGCAGGCCCCCCGCAGCGTGATCGCCCGCTCGACGAAGCGGAACACGCCGGTGCGAAACGGGTCGTCGTTGTGCTTCGTCGAGACGAGGAGCCGGCCCCCACGGACGAGCGCGCCGAGAGCATCCGCGTGGACGAGGTGCGTATGCAGGACGTCCACGCCCCGCAACGCGCGGGGGAGCCGGCGGGCGGACCGGAGCCGTGCATACGGCACCTTGCTCCGGTCGAGCTCGTCGTAGAACGGCTGTGGATCCCAGCCGTCGAGGTCGTCGAGCCCGACGAAGCGGGCGTCGAGCCCGAGCACCCGCAGTGCCGGTAGCAGCGTCAGCAGGTGGCGCTCGGAGCCGCCGATCCCGCGCATCCGATGCACATGGACGACCCTCATCTCGCGCGGACACGTCGAGCAAGCTCGAGCGCGACAGCAGCGAGCAGCGCGAGCAGGAGATCCCAGGGCACGCGGTAGCGGACGTTGCCGACGAAGACCATCGCGGCGAGCGTGTTGTAGGCGAGCAGGGCGACGACGAGGACGGCGAAGCTGCGCGAGACGAGAAAGATGCCGACAGCAGCAAGCAGGTAGAGCGCGACCATGTAGAGCGGCTCGCCCCAGTCCTTCGCGACGCCGACGAGCCCCTGGCTCCGCTCCTCGCGCTCGACGGTGAAGGTCGGGCTCCAGAGCATGCCGGCGGCCTGCACGGCCAGCTTCCCCTTCTCCCCGGGCTGCTCGCGCCAGAAATCGGTGACGAGCCCGCGGTAGAAGCGCATCTGGGCGCACTCGTCGACCTCGATCAGCTCGCCTCGGTCGGCGAAGATCGCGGCCTGGAACTCGGGCGAGAGCTGCGCGCCGGGGATGTTCGGCACGTCGTCGATCCACTTGCCGTCGGCGAGCAGGTCGTAGGTCGCGGGGTTGTTCGCCTTCCAGAGCGCGCGCGTGTCCGTCGTGATCGCGTAGCAGCCGACGGAGGCCCCGTTCCGAACGACCCACGGGGCCAGTACGAGGATGACGGCCGCAGCGCCCGCAGCGCCGAGCGCGAGGATCGTCCGCGCCGAGCGCAGCCGCCAGACGAGGTAGCCGAGGACGACGAGCGGCAGGAGCACGAGCCGCGAGTTGCCGAGGATCGCAAGTCCGAGGAGCGCGCCCAGAGCCGCTCCCCAGAGCCAGACGCCGGAAGGGGGAACCTTGTGTTTCTGAAACACAAGGTTCTCGTCCACGCCCACCGCTCCGTGGGTCGAGGAGGGCTTGTGTTGCTCCAACACAAGCTCTTCATCAGCCCGCTCCGTTCTGTTGGTCGGAAGGCGCTTGTGTTGTTCCAACACAAGCCTCTCGGCGACCGCCAGCGTCACGAGAACGATTGCCGCGGCGAGCAGGGTGTCGAGGATCTCGCGGTTCACGTGGACGTCGTGCCAGACGAGGTACGGGTGCAGCGTCGCGAGCACGGCCGCGACGATTCCGACCCGCGCCGAGGCGATCCGCCTCCCGATCTCGTAGACGAGGAGCGCCGTCGCCACCGCGACGAGCGTCTGCGCGAGCCCGACCACGAGCCAATGCCGGCCGAAGACCCAGTAGAGCGGCGCGAGGAAGAAGGTGTAGAGCGGCTGCGTATACGCGGAGGGGACACCCGGGATGAAGCCGACCGTCCCGCTCGCGACGAGCGTCCGCGCGAAGTCGTCGCTCTTCTCGGTATATGCCAGGAGGATGTCGCCGCGCTCGATCGCGACGACGGCTAGTCGCGGGAGCGCGCAGACGGCCGCGACGAGCGCGTAGGCGCGACCGCGAGACACGGTCAGCGAGCGGCGAGCGAGTCGACGCGCGTGTCGAGCGCCGAGGCCGGCGGGGCCTCGGACTCGACGTAGAAGCGCTGCCAGAGCTCGAGCATGAGGAGACACCAGAGCCGATGCCCGTGGTCGCGGCGGCCGGAGACGTGCTCGTACAGGAGCCGCTTCACCTCGGCCGGCCGGAAGTGGCCGCGGTCGCGCGCGCGGCGGTCGAGCAGGAGGTCGGACGCGAGCTCGCGCAGATCCTCGCGGAACCAGCGGCCGAGCGGCACGCCAAACCCGGTCTTGCCGCGGGCGGCGACACGCTCCGGCAGATCCGCGGCGAAGGCCCGCCGCAGCGCGAGCTTGCCCTGGGATCCCTGCACCAGCAGGCGCTCGGGCAGGGAGATGCCGAGCTCCAGTACCTCGTGGTCGAGAAACGGCGAGCGCAGCTCGAGCGAGTGGGCCATCGAGGCGAGATCGGCCTTCACGAGCAAGTCGCCGGGGAGGTAGGTGTGGATGTCGTGGAGCTGGAGCGCCCGGATCCCGCGGCCGGCCGGCGCAGGCGGCGCGTAGCGCGTCGGACGGGCCTCGTCCGTCCAGAGCCGATCGCGCTGCTCGGGCGAGAACACCTCCGTCAGACGGGCGTACCGCTCCCCCGCGGGAGCCGCCGCGAGCTCGGCGAGCCGCGCCGCCCGAAAGACCGGCGAGCGCGGCTCCGTCCGACCCGACGGCAGCGCCCGCAACCCCCGCGCGCCGAGCGCTGGCAAGAGCGGCACGCGTGCGACCGTCGCGGCGAGCCCGTGCGCGCGGTAGCGCGCGTAACCGGCGAAGGCCTCGTCGCCGCCGTCGCCTGCGAGTGCGACCGTGACGTGCTTACGCGCCAGCTCGGAGACGAGCAGCGACGGCAGCGCCGCCTCGTCGCCGAAGGGCTCGTCGAAGGCCCAGGCGACCCGAGGCAGCAGCGCGGCGGCGTCGAGCTCGACCTCGAGCTCGTCGTGCCGCGTACCGTAGCGCTCCGCGACCGCGCGGGCGTACTCGCGCTCGTCGTAGCGCGCGTCCGGGAAACCGATCGTAAACGTGCGCACCGGCTCGGAGGACGCATGCGCCATCAGCGCGACGACGACGCTCGAGTCGATCCCACCCGAGAGGAGCGCGCCCAGCGGCACGTCGGCGATCAGCCGTCGTCGCACGGCCGCGCCGACGGTCGCCCGCACCTGCTCGAGCCACTCCTCGTCCGAACGCTCCACCGGCTGCGACTCCAGCCGCCAGTACGGCTCCACCGTGATCGAGCCGCGCTCCCAGACGAGCACGTGGCCCGGCGGCACCTTCCGGACGGCGCGCAGGGCGGTCTCCGGCCCCGGCACGTACTGGAGCGCGAGGAACGCGTCGAGCCGGTCGAGGTCGAGCTCGCGCGACAGCGAAGGCAGGCGCAGCAGCGCCTTCAGCTCCGAGGCGAAGGCGAGCGTCCCATCGGGGAGCTCGGCGTAGAGGAGCGGCTTCTTGCCGATCCGGTCGCGCGCGAGCACGAGCCGGTCGCGGGAGGCGTCCCAGAGCGCCAGCGCGAACATCCCGTGGAGGTGCCGCGGAAACGTCGTCCCGTGCTCCTCGTAGGCGTGCGGAATCACCGGCGTGTCGCCCGTACCCGGAATCCGGTGGCCCCGCGCCGTCAGCTCCTCCCGGAGCGTCCGGAATTCGTAGAGCTCACCGTTGAAGACGCACGTCACGTCTCCCTGCTCGCTCGTCACGGGCTGGGAGCCTGTGTCGAGGTCGATCACCTGCAGACGCCGGTGGCCGAGGATGCAGGGGCCGAGCACGTCGACGCCGCCCTCGTCGGGGCCGCGGTGGTGAAGCGCGTCGGTCATCCGCTCCACGAGCGCAGGATCGGGCGGCGCGTGCCGCGATACTAGGCCGGCGATGCCGCACATCTCGGCTACACGGTACGCGGTGGCTTCTTGCCACGTCGAGCGACCGCTGGACGACCGCGTGTGGGCGCGATTCGCGCGGCTCCAAGCCGCCCGGCCCGGTGGCTTCCGGATCGCGGCGCTGCTCCGCCCGCCCGATCCCGCGGCCGGGGAGGACGAGCAGCGCTGGCTCGAGCGGGCGAGGGCCGCGGCCACGCGCGGGCCTCTCGGCCATCACACTCACTGGACGTCGCCGACGCACGCGCGCCCGAGCGGCGGTGATCCAGGCGAGCGCGTGCGCCGAGAAGGCGAGTGGCTCCTGAAGCAGGGCCTCCACCCCACCCTCTT
Source organism: Candidatus Gaiellasilicea maunaloa (assembly GCA_024330215.1). Taxonomy (GTDB): domain Bacteria; phylum Actinomycetota; class Thermoleophilia; order Gaiellales; family Gaiellaceae; genus Gaiellasilicea; species Gaiellasilicea maunaloa. The sequence goes on along the minus strand of JANDLU010000086.1, from coordinate 6,554 downwards.
CTGCGGCGGCGGTTGGTACATGGACGCGTCTGTGGCCGGCGCCGTCGCGAAGCTCGGGTACGCGGACTGCACTGCGACGAGCTTCCGACCGCCGTATCTCGAGGCGGGAGCACCCAGGCTCGCACTCGCCGCGCCCGGCCGGCTCACGCTCCGACGCGGCGGCGAGCTGCTCGAGCTGCCGACGACGCACTCGCTCGGAATGGCCGCGCGGGCGGCACTGCGCCGCCGCGAACCTGCCGAACCGGTCGTCCACGTCTACTTCCACGACACCGATCTGCTCGACCCGCGCCGCGCCGCCGCTCTGCGCTTTGCGCTCGAGGTGCTCGGCCGGCGTCGCACCGTCACCGACCTCGACCGCCTCGCCGAGCTACTGAACGGCGATGTGCCGGTCCAGGATCTCGTTGTAGCGCTCGGCCAGGACGCGCCAGTCGAGTGAACGCCCGTACGCGCCCGCGGTCTCCGCGAGTGCGCGCCGCTCGGCGTCGTCCTCCGCCAGCCGCACGACCGCGTCGACGAATTCCCGCCCCGACTCGACGAGCACGCCGGCCCCCGCGACCCGCACGACCTGCGTCACGTCGTAGTCGTACGCGACGGTGGGCACGCCCGAGCCCATGTACTCGGCGATCTTGACCGACTGGATCCCCTGATCCTTCGTGCGCGGATAGAGCCCGACGTCGAAATTCGCGACGTACGCGAGGAGTTGGTCGCGGGGGACGCGGCCGAAGACGATCACGCCGCCGAGCGCCAGGGCGCGCTCCTCGATCTCCCTGCTCGCCCCGCCGAGGAGCCAGAGCCTCGCGCGCGGCACGCGAGCGCGGATCTCGCTCCAGAGCTCGAGCAGGTGCTCGACGTTGTAGAGCGGGTTCTCACCGCCGCGGTCACCGGCGGCGAGGAGCCAGGCCGCCATGTAGCCGACGACGAAGTCTCCCGTCTCGCGGCTCCGCTTCGCGACCGCCTCCACGTCCTCGGTCCGAAACGACGAGAAGTCGACCCCCTGCGGGATCACGTAGTGCGGCTTCTCGACGCCGAGCGCCTCGAAGGCCCGCGCCGCCCTCTCCTCGGTGACGACGTAGGCCTGAACCTGCGAGCTGCCGAGCTGGGCCGCGTCCCGCTCGGTGAAGCGGGGATCGTCGACATCGGAGACGATCGGGCCGCGGAAGTGCGGGATCTGCTCGTTGTCGGTCGTGAAGAGGCCGTGGTAGCGCCGTGCCCCCAGCCGGACGAGCCGCGGCTCGAGGCGAGGGCGGAGCGGACGCAGCAGCAAGCGATACTGGAGCCCGCGCAGCGCGCGCCGGTCGGACAGCATGGCCAGGTAGGCGTCGACCCGAGTGAGACGCGGGAGCAGCTCCGCGTAGCGCGGGTTGTTGTGACCGCGGAACCAGTGACTGAGAAAGAGGATCCGATCGGGAGGCACCCGGCCGCCGGCGAGAAGGGCGCGATAGCCGCGTCTGCGCATGCTCGTGGGCTCGTCCACGGGGGCGAACCCTACTCACGCATACGAAAGCGGCCGCCGGTCGCCGTACAATGGCGTGCCGTGGCGCTCGAGCCTCTCTCGCCGACTCCCCTCTCGCAGACGGAGCGCGGCGGCCCGCCTCAGGTCGAGCGGTCGGATCCACCGGCCGACGTCCGCTCCGGGCGACCCTATGCGCTCCTGGCGGCGCCGCTCCGTACACTCGGCCGCAGGGTCCTGAGCGTCGCCACGCTCGCGACGCTCGACATCGCCGGGCTCGCGCTCGGGATCTACGCCGCGCTCGTCCTTCGCGAGCTCGTCTACGGGAACACGGAGATCCTCTGGAGCCTGCTCTGGGAGGGCCCGTCGCGGTGGCTTCCGTTCCTCGCGCCGATTACGGTGCTCGTCTTCTGGCAGTCCGGCCTCTACGCCTCGCGCGAGCGGCGCGCCGGCCCCGGCAAAGTGGTCTCCTCGCTGGTCCTGATCGCGCTCGTCGTGCTCGCATTCGGGATCGGCACGGACTACGATTTCACGACCTCGGGCCTGATCCCCGTGGCAACCGCGCTCAGCGCGATCGCGATCGGACTCTTCCGCGCCGCCTACGGGTCGGCGACCGCCGAGCTCCTGCGCGTCTCGGGCGTGCGCCGGCGCGTGATCCTCGTGGGACACGGAGAGGCGCTCGCGGCGCTGCACCGGATGCTCGGAAGCGGGCGCGGCGACATCGACTACGAGTTCGTCGGCGCGATCGCGCACGCGGGAGAGCCGGGCCTCCGCGTGCTCGGGGAGCTCGACGAGCTCGAGGCGATCCTCTCGCGGGAACGAGCGGACGAGCTGATCCTCGCCGAGGAGGATCTCGGCGAGGAGCGAGTGCTGGCGATCGTCGAGGCCGCCCACAGCCGCGGCGTCCGCGTTCGGCTCGCCCCGAAAACGACGGAGCTGCTCGTGCAGCGAGGGGAGTACGTGCCCGGCGAGGGCGCACCGCTCTTCGAGCTCCGGCCGCCCGTGCTCGCCGGCGCCGACTGGATCGTCAAGCGCACCTTCGACACGGTCGTCAGCCTGCTCGTCGTCACCGTCGGGCTCCCGATCTGGCTCCTGATCGCGGCTGCGATCAAGCTCGATTCGCGCGGCCCGGTTCTTTACCTCGACCGGCGCGTCGGCGTCGGCGAGCACGAGTTCCCGATGTTCAAGTTCCGGACGATGGTGCAGGGCGCCGACCGGCAGCAATCGCGGCTCGAGGCGCAGAACGAGGCCGAGGGCGCGCTCTTCAAGATCCGCGACGATCCTCGTGTGACCCGAGTCGGGGCGGCTCTGCGCAGACTCTCGCTCGACGAGCTGCCGCAGGTGCTGAACGTGCTGCGCGGCGAGATGAGCCTCGTCGGCCCGCGGCCGCTGCCGCTCCGCGACTACGACAAGCTCGCGGGCTGGCATCGGAAGCGCTACCTCGTTCTGCCGGGAATCACCGGCCTCTGGCAGATCTCGGGCCGCTCGAATCTCTCGTTCGACGATCTCGTCCGGCTCGACTTCTACTACCTCGAGAACTGGTCGATCTGGCTCGACATCTCGATCCTCGTCAAGACGATCCCGGCAGTGCTCGGCGCTCGCGGCGCCTATTAGGGGCCTAGCGCGCAAGCTGAGGATCCGCGGAAGCGGTGCTCAGGCACCAACCCTCTCGTTGGACGCGCGCAGCTTCAGCGCGCGACCGTGAAGGACGAGCGCTGTGTAGCCGAGCGGCAGGTACGGAAAGGCGTTGAGCGCGTGGAGGACGAGCGCGAACGAGAGCGCCTGCTCGCGCTCGACGCCGTAGGCGGAGAGCGCGAGCACCGCGGCCGCCTCGAAGGCGCCGAGCGCAGCGGGGGACGTCGGCAGGACGAGGATGAGGTTCGTCGCCACGAGCACGAGCAGCGCTGCTCCCAAGCCCGCCTCGATCTCCGTGCCGAGCAGCAGGAACCAGGTCGAGAGCGCCAAGGTGAGCCAGGAAGCCGCGGTGACCGCGATCGCAGTCAGCACCAGCCGAGTAAACCTGAGCGACACGAGCCCGCACATGAAGTTCGCTCCAGCCCGTTCCACACGGCCTGGATCAAGTAAGGGAAGCCGGGCGAGGGAGCGGATCAGAGACTCCGCGGCGCTGCTGGATCTCTGCGCGGCCCAGGCGGCGGCCACGAGTCCGCTCACGATCATCGCCCCGAGCACGAGCGCCGGCGTCCGCCAGGACACGGCGGGCAGGAACGGAGTTGCACACGCGAGGAGCAGCACGAGCACGACCACGTCGTAGGTGCGCTCGAGCACGACCGTCGCCAGCACCTGAGCACGTGAGATTCCCGTCCGCCGACCGAGCACCTGCACGCGCACGACCTCGCCGGCACGCGCCGGCAGGATCGTGTTGAACAGGTAGCCGACCAGAAGGGCGTTGACGAAGACGCGGAGACTCGGCCGGGAGCCGCGCTCGAAGAGGAGCTGCCAGCGCCAGGCGCGAAGGAGGACGCCGGCGACGAGCGCTCCGCCGGAGGGGACGAGGAAGATGTACTCCTGGCTCGACAGCGCCCGGCCGAGGGCATCGAATTCGACATCGCGAAACGCGAGGTAGGCGAAGCCGAGGGAGAGCACGATCCCCGTCCAGGCGAGGAGGCGCGTCCGACTCCGTGCGCCCGGCGCACCCGTCACGGCCGCTGCGGCGTTCGCCCGAGCTCCGCGAGGAGCAGGGGCAGGAGGACGCCCGCAAAGACCATGAGCGACGCGGCGACGCGGTTCGCCGACGTGCCCACGTGCCACGCGACGTCGGCGTTGCTGATCCAGTACACGCTCGTCAGGCCAACGAAGCCGATGACGAGCCACCCGAGGTAGAAGATGCCGAGCGCCGGCCGCCGGATCAACGTGACGACCCCCGCAAGGAGCGCCAGCGGAGCGATCAGGAGCCAGCGCTGTGGATCGAAGACGAGCCCGAGGAGCTCTCCCGCCGCGTAGGTGAGCCGGTCGATGCGCTCGGCCAGATAGCCCGGTCGAAGCGCATCGGACACGCTGTACAGAACCGAGCCGAGCGGCTGGTCGTTCGCCGCGAGCCACACCTTCCACGCCGAGAGCGCCAGGATCGGAGCCGCCGCGAGCAGCAGCAGCGGCCGCCGGCGGCGCGGCTGCCGCGTTCTCACGAGCGTCGCCAGGGTAAGGGCGACCACGAGCACCGCGGAGAGCATGAAACCCTCGGTCTTCGTCAACGAGGCGGCAGCGAGGAAGATCCCCGCCAACGGAAGCGTCCCGCGCATCTCCTCGAGGAGCCAGAGGGCGCACGCGATCGCTCCGAGACCGACGAAGTAGGCGACGGCGAGATCGGCGAGAGCAGCCTCGAGGTAGAAGGCGATGTTCGGCGCGAGCGCGAGCACGAGCAGGGAGGGCCAGAGGATCCAACCCTGCACCCGCGTGCTGAGGAGGGCGGCCGCCGCGACGAAGAAGGCCGCCCCGAGGAGCGCATGCTGAAACGGGAGCGCCGAGGTCTCGACGCCACCTGCGAAGTGGAAGACGGCCGCGTCGAGCGCCGGTGCGGCGGGCGGGTACTCCGGATTGTCGAAACTGGTGAAGCCGCCGGAGCTCGTGTCGAGGCCGCCGAAGAAGTAGATCGCCTGCGCCTTCGAGAGCCAGAATGCCCAGCTATCGTAATTGGTGTCGGCGGAGGCGAAGAGCGAGCGCAGGACGAGCAGGCCCAGATAGCTCGCGAGCAACCCGGCTGCTCCCAGACCGAGATAGCGGCGCCAGCCCTCGTCCGAGTGCTCCGACCCCTCGGACCGCGGGCCGCGGCGGATGCGCAGCAACGTACCCGCTGCAACCGCTGCGGACAGGGCGACGATCTGCCAGGCGGAAAGAGCGAGCCCGACCACGAGAGCGAGCGAGGCAATCACCGCGAACGTCGCCCAGCCGAGCGCGAGCGAGAGCCCGGCGAGGCGGATGCGACCGGAGATCCGAGTCCCGGTCGCGCGCAGAATGGCCGCACCGAGACCGAGATACATCGCATCGAGCAACACGATCCCGAGATACGCCCGGATCAGCGCTCGACCTCGGCGACGACGACCCCGGGCGAGACCTCGACTTGGCGCTCCCGGAGCCTGATCCCGAGAGTCTCGGTAGACGCTCCGTAGGCAATCACCCACTCGGCGTCCGCGAGCCGCCTCGTCGAGCGTCGGGGGAAGAGCCAGTACTGATAGAGCGGGGTCAAGGCGATCTCCTGGTTCCCGCGGAGCGGAATGTTCTCGCCCACGACCACGTGGTAGGTCGCGTCCGCCGGGATCGCGTCGGCGGCTCCGGTGAATGCCTCGATCGGAAGATCGTTCGAGCGCACGGGCGCAAGCGTCCGCTGCGCGTCGGTCAGATCGCGGCGCGACGCGATCTCCCGAGCCGCGTCGACGAACGACTGCGGCGCCTGCCAGATCACCGCCGCGACGACGACGGCGAGGAGGGCGAACGGCAAGGCCCGGCCTGTCAGCGCCCGGTGCACGTCAGCCGGCGACGCGGACGCGGATCAGCACCCAGATTGCCTTGAAACCGTCCCGCCAGGTGATCTTCTTCCCTTCGTCGTACGTCCGGCCGTAGTAGGAGATGGGGAGCTGGTAGATCCGGAGATTCAGCTTGCACACCTTGGCGGTGATCTCGGGCTCGATCGAGAAATCGTTCTGGCGCAGATCGAGACTGCGCAGGATCTCGCTCCTGAACGCCTTGTAGCCCGTCTCCATATCGCTCAGCGTCGTGTTGTAGAGGATCCCGGTGAGGAGGGACAGGAAGCGGTTCCCGACGAGATGCCAGAAGAGATACGCGCGCTGGGGGCGCCCGCCCGAGAGTCGCGAGCCGAAGACGACGTCGGCCGCGCCACGCTCGATCGGCTCGACGAGCGCAGGCACGTCGGCAGGGTCGTACTCCATGTCCGCGTCCTGGATCACGGCGATCTCACCGTCGATGTGCGGGATCGCCGCTCGGACGGCCGCTCCCTTGCCGGCGTTCTCCTGCCGGATCACGACGATGTCCGCGTGCGCTGCCTGCCACGTGCGCAACAGGTCGATGGTGCCGTCGGTGGAGCCGTCGTCGACGACGATCACCTGTCGGTCGAGCGCGAGCGCCTCGATCC
>JANDLU010000085.1 GCA_024330215.1 Candidatus Gaiellasilicea maunaloa | reverse complement strand
GGGCGCTTCGTCTCGATGTCGATTCCGGACGAGCAGGTGGCGGAGCTGCAACTGCGGCTGCTCCGCAGTCACGCCTGCGGCGTCGGTGACCCATATCCGCCCGAGGTCGTGCGAGCGGCGATGCTCCTGCGCGCGAACGCGCTCGCGAAGGGGTACTCGGGCGCGCGCGTCGAGACCGTCGAGCTCCTGATCGAGTGCTTGAACCGCGGCGTCCTGCCGCACGTCCCGGCACGCGGATCGGTCGGCGCGAGCGGCGATCTTGCGCCGCTCGCCCATCTGGCACTGCCGCTCGTAGGCGAGGGCAAGGCGACGGTCGACGGTGAGCTCCTCTCCGGAGCGGAGGCTCTCGCCGCGGTTGGGCTCGAGCCGACCCGACTCCTTGCGAAGGAAGGTCTTTCCCTGATCAACGGCACGCAGTTCATGGCCGCGATGGCGTCGCTCGGGCTCATCCGGGCTTGGAGACTCGCACGAACGGCCGATCTCGCGTGCGCGCTCTCGCTCGAGGCGCTGCAAGGATCCCGCACGAGCTTCCATCCCGCGATCCACGACGCGCGCCCGCTCAAGGGCCAGCGCGAGTCGGCCGCGAACATCCGAGCGCTGCTCGACGGCTCGGCGATCATCGAGTCGCATCGCTGGTGCGACAAGGTGCAGGACGCCTACTCGCTTCGTTGCGCGCCGCAGGTGCACGGTGCGAGCCGGGACCTGCTCGAGTACGTCGAGAGGACGGTCGCGGTCGAGCTGAACGCCGCCACCGACAATCCGCTCGTGTTGGTCGACGAGGGTCTCGTCGTCTCGAACGGGAACTTCCACGGCCAGCCTCTCGCCTTCGGGCTCGACACGCTGGCGATGGCCGTCGCCGAGCTGGCGAGCATCTCGGAGCGGCGCGTCGAGCGGCTCGTCAATCCGTCGCTCTCGGACGGGCTGCCGCCGTTCCTGACCGCCGACGGTGGGCTCAACTCCGGGTTCATGATCCCGCAGTACGTGGCCGCCTCGCTCGTCTCCGAGAACAAGGCTCTCTGCCATCCGGCGAGCGTCGACTCGATCCCGACGAGCGCGGGGCAGGAGGATCACGTCTCGATGGGGAACGCGGCGGGCCTGAAGGCGCTTCAGATTCTTGTGAACGCCGAGCACGTGCTGGCGATCGAGCTCCTCGCGAGCGCCCAGGCGATCGAGTTCCTGGCGCCGCTCGAGCCGGGGCCGGGCGTGCGCGCCACCCATGACGCCGTCCGGCGACTCTCGGAGCGGCTGCGCGACGACCGCTCGCTGGCAGACGACATCGCGATCGTCGCAGCCGCAATCCGAGATGGCTCGATCCTTGTGGCAGCCGAGGCCGAGATCGGGGAGCTCCTGTGAGCCGGTCGCGGCGAGGCGCGCCCCCGCCGCTCCCAGAACGGCCCTACCGGGACAGCCTGCTCCTGAATCTCGCGCTCGCGATCGTGATCCTCGTCGTCGCGCGGTTGACCGACGGCGACTTTGGCCGCGCCATTGCTTTCGCCATCGGCTACTTCGTGCTTGCGACGGCGTGGAGCTGGTGGCGTTTCCGACAACGGCTCGCGGACGAGGGCGGCGAAAGGTCGTGAGCGTCGCGTCGATCGAGGCGACGGTCGACGCGCTCGTGGGCGATCTCGCTCGGATCAAGGCGCCGCGCGGCAGCGCGCTGAACGCGCGCTCGTGGCAGACGGAGGCGCCGCTCCGGATGCTGCTCAACAACCTCGACGCCGAGGTCGCCGAGAAGCCGGAGGAGCTCGTCGTCTACGGCGGCTCCGGCCGGGCGGCTCGCTCACCCGGGGCTCTGCGAGCGATCGTGCGCACACTCCTCCGGCTTGGCGACGACGAGACGCTGCTCGTCCAGAGCGGCAAACCAGTCGGGGTCTTCCGCACTCATGCAGGCGCTCCCCGCGTCCTGATCGCGAACTCGTTGCTCGTTCCTCGCTGGGCCACGTGGGACGAGTTCAGACGCCTCGAGGCGGAGGGTCTGACGATGTTCGGCCAGATGACCGCGGGAAGTTGGATCTACATCGGCACCCAGGGAATCCTCCAGGGCACGTACCAGACCTTCGCTGCGGCGGGTGAGAAGCACTTCGGCTCTCCCGATCTGAGCGGGCGGACGATCCTCACCGCCGGTCTCGGTGGGATGGGCGGCGCGCAGCCGCTGGCCGCGACGATGGCCGGTGCGGCGATCCTCTGCATCGAGGTCGATCCCGATCGGATCGAGCGCAGGCTCGAGACCCGGTACCTCGACGCGGTCGCAGACTCGACGGCCGACGCGGTCGCGCGGGTGCGGGCAGCGGCTCGGGAGCGACGGGCGCTCTCGGTCGGTCTGCTCGGAAATGCTGCCGAGATCGTGCCGGAACTGTCACAGAAGCGTGAATTCTTCGACCTCGTCACGGATCAGACGGCGGCGCACGATCCGCTTACCGGCTACATCCCAGCCGGGCTCTCGCTCGAGGATGCCGCTTCGTTACGGGCTTCCGACCCCGACGAGTACGTCCGCCGCGCCCGCGAGTCGATCGTGAGGCACGTCGAGGCGCTGCTCGAGTACGTCCGTGCCGGCAGCTATGTCTTCGACTATGGAAACAACCTCAGAGGGGAGGCCCATGAAGCAGGCGTAGCGGGGGCCTTCTCATATCCGGGCTTCGTCCCGGCCTATATCCGGCCGCTCTTCTGCCGCGGGATCGGACCCTTCCGCTGGGCCGTGCTCTCCGGCGACCCGGCCGAGATCGCTGTCATCGACGAGGAACTGCGGCGGCTCTTCCCGGACGATGCCCTGCTCCAGCGATGGCTCGAGCTCGCCTCCGAGCGGGTCGCCTTCCAGGGGCTGCCCGCACGGATCTGCTGGCTCGGCTACGGCGACCGTGCCCGGGCAGGGCTCGCGATCAACGGGCTCGTTCGGAGCGGGGCCGTGTCGGCACCGGTCGTGATCGGACGCGACCACCTCGACTCCGGCTCGGTCGCGTCGCCGTATCGCGAGACCGAGGCGATGCGCGACGGCTCCGATGCGATCGCGGACTGGCCGATCCTGAATGCGCTCCTGAACACGGCTGCTGGCGCGACGTGGGTGAGCGTCCACCACGGCGGCGGCGTCGGGATCGGAAACTCGATCCATGCCGGCGTGGTCGTGCTCGCGGACGGGAGCGACGATGCCGCAGACCGGCTCGAGCGGGTCCTCGCCGCCGACCCGGGCACCGGGGTCATGCGCCACGCCGATGCCGGTTACGAGGACGCGCTCGCCGCGGCGGTCGAGCACGGTCTCGACCTACCCAGCGTCGGCTGAGCGGATGCCACGGCTGCTGATCCGCGACCTCGCTCAGGTCGCGAGCCCCGCCGGGCGCGCCGCTCCGCTGCGCGGGAGCGCGCTCGCCGACCTCGACTGGATCGACGACGCCTACATCCTCTGCGACGGGGCCAGGATCGAGGCCGTGGGGCGCATGCGCGAGCTCGGCCCACTCGACGACGACATCGAGGAGTTGCACGCCCGCGGCCTCAGCGCGGTCCCGGGGCTCGTCGACTGCCACACCCACCCGGCGTTCGGCGGCGATCGCGTCGACGAGTTCTCGCTCCGGGCCGCCGGGGCGAGCTACGAGGAGCTGCACGCGGCGGGCGGCGGCATCCTCTCGACCGTCGAGGCGACTCGCGCAGCCGGCGAGGTCGGCCTCGCGCGCGCCGTCTCACGCCACCGCGACTGGATGCTGCGCGCGGGCACGACGACGTTCGAGGGCAAGTCGGGTTACGGCCTCGATCGGAAGACCGAGCTCGCGTCGCTCGAGGCAATCGCCGCAGCCGGCGGAATCCCGACCTGGCTCGGCGCGCACGCGGTTCCACCCGAGCACGCAACCGCCGACGCCTACCTCGACTTCGCGCTCGCCGACGTCCTTCCCGAGGTCGCCACGGTCGCGGAGGCCGCCGACGTCTTCCTCGAGCGCGGAGCCTTCGACGTCGACCAGGCCCGTCGCTACCTGCAAGCCTGCGCCGCAGCAGGGCTCGCGCTCCGCCTGCACGGCGACCAGTTCACGGAATCGGGAGCGATCCCGCTTGCGATCGAGCTCGGAGCGCGTTCCGTCGACCACCTGGAGGCGACGGGTTCGGAAGGAATCGCCGCGCTCGCCGCAAGCGACGTCGTCGGAGTGCTGCTCCCGGCCAGCGCGCTCTTCCTCGGCCGCCCGATGCCGCCGGCGCGCGCGCTCGTCGACGCCGGCGCGTCGATCGCGATCGCGACCGACTTCAACCCGGGCAGCGCCTTCTGCGAGAGCCTCCCTCTCGTCTGCTCGCTCGCGGCGACACAGCTCAAGTTGAGTCCCGCCGAGGCGCTCGCGGCCTGCACTGTCAACGCGGCGCACGTGCTCGGTCGTGCCGGGACGCTCGGCCGGATCGCGCCGGGCTACCGGGCGGACGTCGTGCTTCTCGACGCGCTCGACTGGCGGTACCTGGCCTACCACCTCGGCGGGAATGTCGTCGCCAGGGTCGTGAAGGACGGCGTGTCGGACTAGGCCCTAGCCGCTCGGCCAGGCGAGCCCGGTGGCGAGTAGAGTGCCGTCGAGCTCCGCGCCGAACGCATCGAGATCGCCGCCGATCCGCTCGAGTTGCTTGCGGTCGAGGAGCGCGATCGCCTCGCCTCCCGTATGCGCGACCACGGCGGGGGCGGAGCCTCCGGAGGCGGCGGCCACATCGTCGGGACGGTCGTTGAGATGGAAGGCCCGCACCGGCACGGGCAGCGACGATCGGAACTCCCGCCAGGCCGGCCGCTCGCGGGCCCGACCGTGCGTGAGACCGCAAAGAGCACAGTGCCGCGTACCGCGCGCGCGCCCGATCGCATACGCGAGCTCGCCGACCACACCGCCGCGAGCGTCGTAGACGAGGCTGAGGCGGTCGACGATCCGGCTCACGGGTCGAGTGTAGGGGCGTCGCGGCATACTGAGCCGATGCCTTCGAAGAAGCAGCGCCGTCGCCAGCAGAAGCTGAAGCGGCATCAGTGGGAGGAGGTCTACGTCGACCAGGACGGCAACGAGCTCGATCCCGACGAGGCCGAGCAGTTGGTCAAGCCCGCCAAGGCAACGCGCGCGAAGTCGCAGCCCGTCGAGCGGGGCCGTCGTGTCGTCGAGCCGCCGTCCTGGCGGCGCACGTTCAAGCGCGGAGCGCTCTTCTTCCCCCTGATGCTGATCGTCGTCTTCTTCGTCAACTCAGGGGGCTCGACGACGACTCAGAGCATTGTCTCGACCGTGACGCTGATGGCGTTCTTCCTTCCGTTCAGCTACTTCATGGACAGCATCGTCTGGCGCTCCTATCAGCGCCGGCAGGCGAAGTCCGAGCCCGCGAAGAAGCGCTAGCCGCTTCCGCGGTAGTGGCCCTCGCCCGGCCACGGCGCGAGCAGGAGTAGGACGCGAGCTCCCTCGTCGCTCGCGAGCGAATGGCGCTCGTCGGGGTCGAAGCGCACGAGCGTCCCTGGCTCGGCCTGAATCGTCTCGCCACCCGCGGAGATCTGCACCCGCCCCTCGAGCACCGTCACCCAGGCGTTCTCCTTCACCTGGTGGTCGCCCAGCCGCTGACCGGGGTTGAGGACGAGCAGCACGGCTCGCGCCTCGTTGCCCGAATGAACGACGAGCGGGTCGCGAGTCCCGTCCGGAGCCGCGACCTCCATGAGGTTCCACGTCTGCACGAGAGCGGCCTACCCCCGCCTCAGTAGACTCGCCGTCCAGTGACGCTCGCGGTCGACCAGCTCTCTCTCGGCGCCATCGCCACCAATTGTTACATCGTCCGGCTCAACGACGACGCCGATGAAGCGGTCGTGGTCGATCCCGGCGCGAACGCTGTCGGGATCCAGCTCGCGCTCGATCGTGTCGGCGCCTCGTGCGTCGCGATCCTCCTCACGCACAGCCACTACGACCACATAGGCGCGCTCGCCGAGCTCGCGGAGGCCACCGGAGCGCCCGTCTGGCTACCCGAGGGGGAGCTCGACGTCGTCCGGCGACCGAACGATTTCTTCGGAGCTCTGGGCGTCTCGATCCGCGGCTACGAGGGCGCGAGCACGTTGCTCGCGGGCGCGGAGACGATCGAGGCAGCAGGGATCGTCTTCGCGGTCACGCCCGTACCGGGTCACTCGCCCGGCCACCTCGCCTACTACGCGGACGGCTGCCTCTTCTCCGGCGACGTCCTCTTCGCCGGCTCGGTCGGCCGCACCGATCTCCCCTTCGGAAGCTGGGAGCAGCTGCTCGAGTCGATCCGCGCGCTCGCGGACTCGTACCCGCCGGAGACGCGCGTCTACTCAGGCCACGGGCCGCCGACGACACTCGGTCAGGAGCTCGCAAGCAACCCGTTTCTCGCGGAGCTCCGCGCGTGAAGATCGAGGCTCCGCGGGGAACGCACGACATCATCCCGGCCGAGCAGCCGCTCTGGCAGCGGGTGACGGGCGAGATGGAGCGGCTCTGCGCGCTCTCCGGCTACCGGCGGATCCAGACGCCGGTCTTCGAGGAGACCGACCTCTTCCAGCGCACGTCGGGTGCGGGATCGGACGTCGTGCAGAAGGAGATGTACACCTTCACCGACCGCAGCGATCGCTCCCTGACGCTGCGGCCGGAGGCGACGGCCCCGATCTGCCGCGCCTATCTGACCCACGGCCTCCAGCAGGAGCCGCAGCCGCAGAAGCTCTTCACGATCGCGCCGATGTACCGCTACGGGCGCCCCGGGCGGGGTCGCTATCGCGAGCACTGGCAGCTCTCGGTGGAGGCGATCGGCTCCGACGATCCCGCCCTCGACGCCGAGCTCATCCACCTGTTCGACACGCTCCTCCGCACGCTCGCCGTGACCGAGTACGAGCTCAAGCTGAACTCGATCGGCGACCCGAACTGTCGGCCCGCGTACGTCGAGAAGCTGTCCGCGTGGTTGGCCGGGCGCGCGAGCGAGCTCGACTCCGACACGCGCGGGAAGCTCCGGACGAGCCCGCTGCGCGCCCTCGACAACCTCGAGGCGAAGCCGCCGGGCGTGCAGGAGGTGCTCCGCGCCGCGCCTGCGCTTGGCGACTCGCTCTGCGCCGCTTGCGTCGAGCACTTCGCCGCGGTGCGGGCGACGCTCGACGCGCTCGGGGTCGCCTACACTCTCGTCCCCACGCTCGTGCGCGGCCTCGACTACTACACGCGCACGACCTGGGAGTTCAAGGGGCCGCTGGACGGCGCCAACTCGACGATCTCGGGCGGCGGCCGTTACGACGGGCTGATCGAGGAGATCGGCGGTCCGCCGACCCCAGGGGTCGGGTTCGGGGCCGGGATCGAGCGGCTGCTGCTCGCGCTCGAGGACGCGGGTGGAAGCGCCGAGCCGACCGCGATCGACGTCTTCCTCGCAGTCGAGCCCGACGCACCGCGCGAGCTCGCGCTGCGCTGGCTCAGCGAGCTTCGCGCCGCCGGGATCGCGGCGGATACCGACTACGCCGGTCGCTCGCTCAAGGGCCAGCTCACCCAGGCGGGTCGCTCCGGGGCGCACACGACTGTGATCGTCGGCCCGACCGAGGCCGTCCTCCGCCGCCAGGGCGCCAAGGACGAACCGCTCGCGCACGCCGACGTCCTCGGCACACTGCTCGGATGACTGGGCTCGGATGATCTGGCGGACGCATCTCTGCGGCGAGCCGACCGCGGCGCTCGTCGGCAAGCGGCTGATCCTCTCCGGCTGGACGGCGCGCCGGCGCGACCACGGCGGCCTCGTCTTCGTCGATCTCCGCGATCGCAGCGGCGTCGTCCAGCTCGTGATCAATCCCGAGCACGCTCCCGAGGCGGCGGAGCTCGCGCACGGGATCCGCAACGAGTTCGTGCTCCGCGGCGAGGGTGAGCTCGTCGCGCGCTCGCCGGAGACCGTCAACGCCAACATGCCGACCGGCGAGGTCGAGCTGAAGGTCGACTCGCTCGAGATCGTCAGCCGCTCGACGGCGCTGCCCTTCCAGCTCGACGAGGAGAACGTCGACGAGACCCTGCGCCTGCGCTACCGCTGGCTCGACCTGCGCCGCGAGAAGCTCCAGCGCAACATCGGCCTGCGCGCGCAGATGGTCGGGATCATCCGCCGGACGATGGAGGAAGCGGGCTTCCTCGACATCCAGACGCCGATCCTCTTCAAGCCGACCCCGGAAGGAGCCCGCGACTTCGTCGTCCCGAGCCGACTCCAGCCGGGCCGCTTCTACGCGCTCCCACAGAGCCCGCAGATCCTCAAGCAGCTCACGATGGTCGCCGGCTTCGACCGCTACTACCAGATCGCGATCTGCTTCCGGGACGAGGATCTCCGCGCCGACCGGGTGCAGGAGATCACGCAGCTCGACGTCGAGATGTCGTTCCCGGATCAGGAGCTCCTGTTCGAGCTGATGGAGGAGATGTTCTCGCGGATCTGGCGCGAATGCCTCGGACTCGGGATCCCGGTTCCGTTCCCGCGGATGACATTCGCCGAGGCCGATCGCCGCTTCGGCTCCGACAAGCCCGATACGCGCTTCGAGCTCGAGCTCGAGGACGCGACCGAGGCCACGCGCGGCTCCGAGTTCGGCGTCTTTGCGGGCGCCGAGGCGGTGCGCTTCCTGCGGGTGCCGAAGGCGTTCAGCCGCGGCGAGCTGGCGAAGCTCGAGGAGCTGGCGAAGGAGTGGGGAGCGAAAGGCCTCGCGTATCTCGTCTTCGACGGCGGCGAGGTGCGGTCGCCGATCGCGAAGTTCCTTTCGGAGGCCGAGCTGGCGGCTTTGGCCGGCAAGGACGGCGAGACGCTCCTGTTCGCCGCGGACGCCTGGCCGACGACCTCGCGGGTGCTCGGTGCGCTTCGGCTCCACCTCGGCGGCGAGCTCGGCCTGATCGACGAGACCGCCTTCACCTTTCTCTGGGTCGAGGACTTCCCGATGTTCGAGCGGGACGACGAGGAGGCGCGCTGGACGGCGGTGCACCACCCGTTTACCCGTCCGACGAAGGAGTGGGAAGACCGCTTCCACACCGAGCCGAAGGAGGCGCTCGCGCACGCCTACGACCTGATCGTGAACGGCAACGAGCTCGGTGGCGGCAGCTTTCGGATCCACGAGCCCGAGCTGCAGGCGCAGGTGTTCGGCTTGCTCGATCTGAGCCAGGACGAGCAACGCTCGAAGTTCGGCTTCCTGCTCGATGCGCTCGCGATGGGCGCGCCGCCGCACGGAGGGATCGCGCTCGGGATCGACCGGATGACGATGGTGCTCGCCGGTGAGCCGAACCTCCGCGACGTGATCGCGTTCCCGAAGAACCAGGCGGGCGTCGATCCAATGAGCGGGGCGCCGTCCGACGTCACCGAGGAGCAGCTCACCGAGCTCGGGATCGCCCTCGTCGAGGGGCCGGCCGAATGAGCCTCAGCGTCCTCCAACGAGTCGTAGCGCTCGCGGCCGTCGCGCTCGTCGCGGGTGTCGGAGCGCTGGCGCTGGCCTCTGCCCGCGACGACGACGGCGTGGCGAGCACCGGTCCTCGGCCCGTGCCGACCGCGGACGGCGGCTGGTACACGGCGCTCGCCGGCTCGCGCGGCGCGCCCCGCGACGCCGAGCGCACGACCTGCCGCTTGATCCTCACCCGCCGCTCGCTCGGCGTCAGCCATCCGGTCCTCCCGTGCGGCGCGAAGATCTACCTGGGCTACGGCGACCGCGAGGTGCTGACCGCCGTGATCGACAGCCGGCTGAAGAAGCCGGGCCGCCAGTTCGAGCTGACGGAATCCCTCGCAACGCGCCTGGGCCTCGCGGGCACCCAGGAGATCCGCTGGCGCTTCGCCACGCGCGGCTAGCGGTAACGGTCTTCCAGGTGGAGTTCGAGGGGCGGACGTTGATGCGAACGACGTTCGATGCGGTCGCGGAGGACTACGACCGCGTTAGGCCCAGCTACCCCGGCGAGGTCTTCGATGATCTCGTTGAGCTGGCTCGCCTTTCGCCGGGTGCGCGGCTGCTGGAAATCGGGTGCGGCACCGGACAGGTGACGCGCCCGCTCGCCCAGCGCGGCTTCACCGTCGTCGCGGTCGAGCTGGGCGAGCGCTTGGCTGCGTTGACGCGCCGGCGGCTCGTTGACTTCCCCACCGTTGAGGTTCTCGTTGGGCCGTTTGAGGAGTGGGAACCTGCAGGCGTCGCCGATTTTGATGCCGTGGTCTCGTTCGCTGCGTTTCATTGGATCGACCCGGAGGTGCGTTACGCGAAGGCGGCACGGCTGCTCAAACCGGACGGCGCACTCGCCGTCTTCGACTGGGAGGACACGCTTTCAGACCATGGTGACCCCTTCTTCGTCGCGGTTCAGGAGGACTACGCAGCGGTGGTGCCGGAATGGGAGGCAACTGCACCGCTCCCACCGGAAAGAGTCGCTGACCGCGTGACGGTGTTCCTCGACGCGAGCGGGTATTTCGCTCCAGCCCAAGCGCGACGCTACGTCTGGTCGGTCACCTACGCGGCGCACGATTACGTCACGTTCCTCGGAACGCAATCGAGCTTCCGGGTGCTCGACGAGGCAAGACGAAAACGACTCTTCGACCGCATAGAGCACCGCATCACAGCGGAGCACGGCGGAAGCGTCCGGAAGGAGTTCTTCGGAATCCTTGCGGTCGCTCGTCCGGCACGTTAGCCAGTTGGGGACTACACTGTTTGGGCTCGACCCTGTGCGTGGCCTTCCGCGTAAACGTGAACCAACGCTCACGTAACGGGAGCCTGGGTTCGGTCTAGACCTCATCCGTCGACGGTCCGGCACGGCACCCACCTGGTTCAGCCAGGTTCGCATCGGCGGGAGGAACCAGCGGCAGGGTCGGAGCACTTCTTCTGGCGCAAAATGGAGTTTACGGACGCAGACTCCATCGCGCGAAGACTGCAAGGGTCGCGATCAGACGAGTCGTGTGAACTCAACGTCCTGCGTGTACTCGGCGTCTTGGTGGAGTCGCATCCGTTCGGCACGGCCGGAGATTCCGATCTCGAACGTCAGAGTGAGCGCGAGCGAGACGGCATGCCATTCGGTCGCCGAGACCGGTGCGATCGGGATCGGTAGCTGATCCGCGACGGATGCCGAAAGGCTTTCGCCGGCGCTCCCTACCCGGACTTGCTGGCCCTCCTCCGAGACGTACGTTCCAGTACAGGTATCCGATTCTTCGATCGAGGCGGCCCGTAACGGCGGCTCGTCTGGCAGGTAATCGGGCCAAGCATAGGCCCGAGCCATCGCCTCAAGGAGGTGCTCGATCACCCAATAGCCATCGTCCGAGTTCGTCATCACGACCGCACCGAGACCGTTCTCGACGTAACCGATCGTTTTCGCGACGAAGCCCTGGTCGTCTCCTCCGTGGCTGAACCGTCTCGAGGCGCCGTCGCCCTCGAGCAACATGCCGAGACCCATGGGCACGTTCGCTGCCTGTGGCGTCAACAGCTCGTCGACGAGTCCAGGCGGTAGGAAGGATGGCTCGCCTCCAGAGCGAGCGCGCTGAAGCGCAAGAACGACGCGGGCGAGGTCGGACGGGGTCGTCCAGAGCCCGGCAGCGGCCATCTCCGGATACACGTGCCACCCTCCGTCGACCGGACCCCCTCCGGTTCGGTGGCCGACCGCGGCCTCGGCATGGAGGCTTTCCGGCAGCGGTTGCTCGTACGTGCTCCTCTTCATTCCTAGGGGTTCGAGCACGAGCCGGCGCGCGAGCTCTGGAAACGGCTCGCCTGTGACGTCGACGAGCAGCTGCTGCAGCACGCAGTAGCCACCACCGGAATAACTGAATTGAAGGCCCGGAACGGTCCTCACGCGCACCGGAAGGGTGTTTCCCTGCCCGTCGAGGATGTCAACAAGGCTCGGTGCCGGCTCGTCTCGGCGGTACCCGGGGAACCCGTGCCCCGTCAGGCCAGCGGTATGCGAGAGGAGGTGGCGCAGCGTCACACGGGGTTGCCACTCGCCAACTGCGCCGATTCGCCATGTCGCGAGTTTGTCGTTTACTTCGCCATCGAGCTCGAGGTGGCCCTCGGCAACGAGGCGAAGAGCGCACAGCGCCGCTACAGGTTTGCTGATAGATCCCGCTTGGAAGAGCGTGTCGGCCGTAACTGGATCTGCGCCCTCCGCACTGCGAACACCGAATCCGCCGGCCCATTCGGGCTGACCGTGGGCGATGACCGCGACGCCGACACCGGGGATGCGGCGGCGGCGCATGACCTCTGCGAGCGAGACCGGAGAGGCCAAGCGAGCAGGTAGCTCCCACAGGCCGCCGATGGCGCTAGCCATTCTGGTTGGGAGACTCACGCGTGCGAACCATGACACGGCCGGGTCACATCGGTAGAAGTGGTGTAACGGCGTCCGTGTGGGCCGGAGAGTGTTCCGGCCACCACAGGCCCAAACTCCTCGGTTCATCCACGAATCGATGAGAGGAGCACCACGATGGCCGAAGGCCAGAGCATGATCGGCGCGGATGTCGTCGCCAACGTGCTCGCGGGCGAGCACGGCGATCTCGTCCGGGAGACGGTGGCGATCGTCGCCCCGCGACGCGTCGCCGGGCTAGCTAGCGCCGAAGAGGATCTGCTCGCCTTCCTATGCCTTCCCCCGCGCCGCACTGGACGAAGTTGCGGAGCACGAACCCGCTCGAGCGCGCCAACCGCGAAGATCGGCCGCCGCACCGACGTCGTCGGCATCTGCCCCAACGATCAAGCAGCGATCCGCCTGGCATGCGCTCGTCTGTCGAGCAGAGCGACGAGTGGCTGGTCGGGCGCCGCTACCTGTCCGCAGAGTCGCTCGCGCTCGTTCTCATCGACGACGAGCGTCAACCCGCACGAGAGGCGGTGCGAGTCCTCCAGCCGGCCTGAAGCGCCGACCGTCGACCTGACGACCGAGAGCGTTACACCACCTCAGCCGACTTGACTCAGCGCCACCGGCGAACAGGAAGGGTTGCGGCGACGAGGACGGGCGACCATGGCTCCTCCAGGCGTTAGCGGGAGCCGCAGACTTCGTTGCCGAGAGCGATAACGATTACTCCTCGACTGTCGAGGTCAGTCGATTCTCTCAGCCCACTGCCGCGAAATGCGCTCTCTAGAGCGGACAGGCGAGGCTCTTGAGTCGGGCGGGTACGCTGAATCGATGCTCGAGCTGCTCGGAGACTCCGCGCGCGGAGAGGAGTTCGCGCTCGTCCGGCTGACCATGGACGGCGAGCGGATCGTCGCCGCCGACGCTCCCGGGCTCGAGCGCCCGCTCGAAGGGCTGACGCTGCACGAGGCCGCCGCGGTCCCCGGCGAGACGCTGGCCGCCGACGCGCTTGCCAACGCGCTCGCGCCGGCGTTTCGAGCCGCGCCCTCGCCAGAACGGATCGCGGTCGCGATGAGCGGGGGCGTCGACAGCGCGGTCGCTCTCCTCCGCGCCGGCCCCGACGCGATCGGCGTGACACTGCGGCTCTGGCTCGACCCGGCCGGGCCCGACTCGGAGCGCGCCTGCTGCTCGCCGGACGCCGTGATCGCGGCCCGTGAGACCTGCCACGCGCTCGGCCTGCCGCACGTGACGCTCGATCTCCGCGACGAGTTCCGACGAACAGTCGTCGAGCCGTTCGTGCGCGGTTACCGGCGAGGCGAGACGCCGAACCCGTGCGGGCGCTGCAACGGCAGCTTCCGCTTCGGCGAGCTGCTCGCGTTCGCCGACCGAGCCGGCGCCGCGAAGCTCTGGACGGGCCATTACGCGCGGATCGTCGAGCGCGACGGGCGACGCCTGCTCGCGTGCGCGGCCGACCCGGCGAAGGATCAGTCCTACATGCTGGCCCCGCTCGATCCGCGCCTCCTCGACCGGATCGAGTTCCCGCTCGGCGAGCAGGCGAAGGAGCAGACGCGCGCAGAGGCCACAACCGCAGGGCTCGCCGTCGCGCAGCGACGCGAGAGCCAGGAGGCCTGCTTCCTCGCGGGCGACGACTACCGCGCGTTCCTCGGTCGCCAGGGGATCGAGGTCGAGGACGGAGCGGTCGTCGACGAGGACGGAAACGAGCTCGGCCGGCACGAGGGCTACTGGCGCTACACGCCGGGCCAGCGTCGCGGGCTCGGGATCGCCGCGTCGCAGCCGCTCTACGCGCTGCGCACTGACGCGGCGACCAACACCGTCGTCGTCGGGCCGCAGGCGGCGCTCACGTGCACCGAGATCCTCGTTCGCGGGGGCCTCCACCTCCCGGTCGAGCGGGCCGAGGCCAAGCTGCGCCACCG
>JANDLU010000084.1 GCA_024330215.1 Candidatus Gaiellasilicea maunaloa | reverse complement strand
ATGATCGATGAGTCGAGCGCGAGGATGTCGTCGCGCTCCTGCACCATCGCCGCCAGCCAGCGGGCCTTGACGTTGTCCTTCAGCAGGACGCCGTAGTGTCCGTAGTCGTACGAGGAGCCGAGCCCGCCGTAGATCTCCGAGGAGGGGAAGACGAATCCACGCCGGCGCGCGAGCGAGACGATCTTCTCCATCGTGACGGTGTCGGGCATCGAGGCCAGAGGCTACCCGGAGGGCGGCGGCCGTATCGGATCTGCGAGCTCGGCGTAAGGAAGAAGCTCCGGCCGGGTTGGAGGGGTGACAGCCACTTTCCACGACCCGAAGGGAGATCATGATGAAGATCCGCATTCCCACCCCGGCGACCGCAATCGCCTCGCTCGCGCTCCTGTTCTCGCTCACCGGCACGGCCGTCGCCGGAGCGCTGATCACCGGCGCGCAGATCAAGAACAACACCGTCTCGACCCTCGACCTGGCGAACAACTCGGCCCGCAGCATCGACGTCAAGGACAATTCCCTCACGTCCGTCGACATCCACAACGGCGCGCTCAAGGCGATCGACTTCGCGCCAGGTCAACTCACGGCCGGTGCCGTCGGCCCGGCCGGTCCTGCCGGTCCGCAGGGGCCCTCGGGGGCGCAGGGTGCGCAGGGGACCTCGGGTCTCGAGATCGTCAGCGCGGTCAGCGCCACGAGCTCGGACGTCAATCGCCAGGTCGAGATCTCCTGCCCCGCGGGAAAGAAGCTCGTCGGCGGCGGCGCCCACATCTGGGACGCGGCCACGGACGTCGCTCTCGACGAGAGCTACCCGGCGAACCCGACGACCTGGCGCGCCACAGCATGGGAGGTCAACGCAACCGGCGCGAGCTGGCATCTGCAGGCGTACGCGATCTGCGCGAACGTCGCTCCGTAGAAGCCGCCGAACCTGCCGCACACATCGCCCGGAGCGCCGCACCCCCTCCGGGCGATGGTCGTCATGAGCCCCGTGAACACGCGTAAGGAATGCTGGCTCCTGCACCACCACGCATCTGATGCAGAGGCTGCTAGCATCCGATGTATTCCACGAACCACGCTCGATATCGATGCCGCAGTGCTGCGGGTCCTGAAGGAGCGCCAGCGGCGCGAGGGCAAGACGCTCGGCCGACTCGTCTCCGAGCTGCTCGCACGGGCTCTCCACGCGGAACCTCCCGCTAAGCAGGTCTTTGAGTGGACATCGCAGCCCATGCGCGCGCGCATCGACCTCGAGGACAAGGAAGCCGTCCGGCGCGCGCTCGAGGGCGAATGAGCTTCGCGGTCGACGCCAACGTCCTGGTGTATGCGTCCGACGAGACGAGCGTCTTCCGAGACCGAGCGCGCGACGTGGTTTACGAGGTAGCTGCGGGCGATGAGCTCGTGTACCTGTTTTGGCCGGTCGTGATGGCATATTTGCGCATCGCAACGCATCCAACGATCTTCGAGACCCCGCTGCAACCGGCAGCAGCGCTTCGGAACGTCGAGCGGCTACTCGACCTTCCGCAGGTTCAGACGGCCGGTGAGGGTAGGCGCTTCTGGCGCGCGTACCATCGCCTGGCGACCGATGCCGACGCGCGGGGAAACCTCGTTCCCGATGCTCACCTGGTCGCGCTGATGGAGGAGAACGGCGTCCGCACCATCTGGACGCACGATCGCGATTTCCGGCGTTTCCCGAGCATCCAGGTGAGCGATCCGTTCGCGACCGTCTAGGCTCCGACCGCGATGAACCCGAGCGGCGAGGTCGTCGAGCTCCACATCCTCTCGGACTCGACGGGCGAGACCGCCGCGCGCCTCGTCGCCGCACTCGAGGCCCAGTTCCCGGAGCAGCCGTTCGAGGAAGTCCGCCACCCGCAGATCCAGACGATCGACGACCTCCAGCTCGCCGTCAGCCGGGCGAAGGGCCGGCCGGCGGTGATGGTCTACACGCTCGTCGACCGCGAGCTGCGCGAGTCGATGCGCACCCTCTGCCGCAGCGCACGCCTTCATTACGCCGACCTGCTCGGGCACCCAATCGAGTCGATCGCGAAGGTCTCCGGGATGGCTGCGAAGATGAAGCCGGGCGCGAGGCCGCCGCTCAACTCGGCGTACTTCAAGCGGATGGAGGCGATCGAGTTCGCGGTCAAGTTCGACGACGGCGTCGGCAGCGGCCTGCACGAGGCGGACATCGTGCTCGTGGGCGTCTCGCGCACCTCGAAGACGCCGCTCTCGATCTACCTCGGCTACCTGGGCTACAAGGCTGCAAATGTGCCAATCGTGAAGGGGATCAAGCCGCCGTCCGAGCTGCACGACGTCGAGGCTGCCAAGATCGTCGGCCTGACGATCGACGCCGAGAAGCTCGGCGAGATCCGCACCGCGCGCGTGAAGACGATGGGTGGCGGCCAGAACAAGGGCTACTCCGAGCTGCTCGAGATCTACGAGGAGCTGGAGGAGGCGGCGGCCCTCCACCGCCGGCTCGGGTGTCCGGTGATCGACGTCACCGGCCTCTCGATCGAGGAGACCGCGCATCGCGTGATCCGGCTCGTCGACCGGCGGCGCCAGGGCGCAACCGTCTCGTGAGAGAGAAGCCGCCGGTCCCGAAGTGGCGGTGGGCTTTGTGGTTGACGATCCTCGCCGCCGCCGATTTTGTCTTCTACGTCCTCCTGACGCCGATCTGGCTCGGCCTCAGGGGTCTCGCGTGGCTCGCGGAGTGGCGCTCGCGCAGGCGAAGGTAGGGCGGGCGCCCCCGGCCGCGTCCGCCCACCTCCCTTATGGCCTCGCTTCGAATACGAGGTTGAACGGCGTCTCCGCCACGCGGCGGAAGCGCGTGAAGCCCGCGGCCTCGACGACCTCGCGAATGCGCGCCTCACCCGCCTGGGCGCCGAGCGCAAGCCCGACATCCTGCGAGAGCGACGCCGGCGTGCACAGGAGAGTCGAGAACCCGTAGTACGCGCGGCCGACGGGGTTGAGGTTGTCCTCGACGCTGTCGCCCGCGGCCGGCTCGACGATCATCCACGTGCCATCGTCGGCCAGCAGCTCGCGCACCTTCCGCGCCGCGCCGACCGGGTCGCCCATGTCGTGCAGGCAGTCGAACATCGTCACGAGGTCATAGCCGTCGCCCGGATGTGTCGCGGCGGCGGCGGTCTCGAAGCGGACGCGGTCGCCAAGTCGTGCCGTCTGCGCCCGCTCACGTGCGGTCTCGATCGAGCCTGAGTGGTAGTCGGAGCCGACGAACGTCGACCGCGGGAAGGCCCGCGCCATCAGGATCGTCGACGCGCCATGGCCGCAGCCGACGTCGGCGACACGGCCTCCGCGCTCGAGCTTCTCGACGATGCCGTCCAGCGCGGGGAGCCACGCGTCGATCAGATTCGCGTTGTAGCCGGGCCGGAAGAACCGCTCGCAGCCCTCGTGCACGTCGTGCACGTGCTCGTGCCAGCCGAAGCCGTCGCCCGTCCGTGCCGCGTCGGTGATCCGCGGCGAGTCGAGCACCGACCCGACCGCGATCTGAAAGAAGCCCGGCAGGTACGCGGGGCTCGACTCGTCCGTGAGGGCGACCGTCTGCTCGGGCGGCAGTGTGTACCGGCCGGTTTCGGGCTCGTACTCGACGTACCCGCCGGCCGCCTGGGCGCCGAGCCACTCGCGGACGTACCGCTCGGCCGTGCCGGTCCGCTCGGCAAGCTCGGCCGGTGTCAACCCGCCCGCGCCGGCCAGCGCGCGGTAGAGGCCCAGCTTGTCGCCCATCACCACCAGCGCTGCGTTGAGCGCCGCGCCCACCTCGTCGACGGCGCGGAAGACAAACCGCTCCAGCTTCTGCGGGTCGAGCTCCGTCTGCTCTATGACCGTGGCCACGTGTACCTCCTTGTTAGTCGCTTGACTAATCCATTTGACCAAACGGACGTCGGTCTGTCAAGATGACTTAGACGAATGACTAAGACGCCGCACGCAAAAGACGCACGGGCCGCCTCCGAGACGGCGCTTCTCGACGCCGCCGAGCGGCTGCTCGTCGACGTTGGTCACGCGGGAATCACGACACGGCGCCTCGCGGAGGCGGCCGGCGTCAACCATGGGCTCGTGCACTACTACTTCGGCTCGAACGAGAACCTGCTCGTCCGCGCCCTGGAGCGGTTCACGGACCGCCTGATCGCCCGCCAGCGCGAGCTCTACGCCTCCGACGAGCCGTTCGTGGAGAAGTGGCGGACGGCGATGCGCTTCCTGGTCGCCGAAGACGTGACCTACGAGAAGGTCTGGCTGGAGCTGCAGGCGCTCGCCTGGAACGACGAGGGTCTGCGCGAGCGGCTCTCAGGGGTGAACGCCGAGTGGCGCGCCGTCCTCGCCGAGGCATTTGCGGAGCCGCATCGCAAGCTCGGCCTCCAGATCCCGCTCGACGCGCTCGTCTCGCTCGTGATCACCTTCAACCTCGGCGTGATCGTGGAGCGCCTCGGCGGGATCGAGACGGGCCACGCTGAGCTCCTCGATTGGATCGACGGATGGTTGTCGAGCTGACGGCTGGCGCGGCCGAGCAGACGCGGGCCTGCTACCCCGACGAGGAGGGGTACGTCGAGCGGGACGGCGTCCGGCTCTTCTACGAGGTCTACGGCTCTGGCGAGCAGACCGTCTTCCTCCTGCCGACGTGGTCGATCATCCACTCGCGGCACTGGAAGATGCAGATTCCGTACCTCGCGCGGCACTGCCGCGTGCTCACGTTCGACGGGCGCGGCAACGGCCGCTCGGACCGGCCGGCCGGCGTCGAGGCGTACCTCGAGCGGGAGTTCGCGGCAGACGTGGTGGCGGTCATGGACGCGACCGGGACAGAGCGCGCCACCGTCGTCGGCGTCTCCTGCGGCGCGCTCTGGGCCACGATCGTCGCCGCCGAGCATCCCGACCGCGTCGAAGGCATCGTCTACGTAGCGCCGGCGGTGGGGCTCGCGCCGGGTCACCCCGAGCGGCAGGTCTACGCGTTCGACGAGGAGCACGACACGGACGAGGGCTGGGCGAAGTACAACAGCCACTTCTGGTCGCGGAGCTACCGCGAGTTCCTCGAGTTCTTCTTCGCGCAGTGCTTCAACGAGCCGCACTCGACGAAGCCGATCGAGGACGCCGTCGGCTGGGGCCTCGAGACCGACCCGCAGACGCTCGCGGACACGACGCGTGCACTCGCGCTGTGCGGCCTCGAGAGCTTCCGCGACACGTGCGCCCGCGTTCGCTGTCCGACGCTCGTGATCCACGGCGATGCCGATCTCATCCGGCCACACGCCCAGGGCGCGGCACTCGCGGAGGCGACGGGCGGCACGCTCGTCACGCTCGAGGGCGCGGGCCACCTTCCGCAGGCCCGCGACCCGGTGAAGATCAACCTCCTGCTCCGCGATTTCGTCGCGCCTCCCTCGCCCGCACGCCGCTGGGTACGCGGGAAGTCGCGGCGGAAGCGCGCGCTCTACGTCTCCTCACCGATCGGCCTCGGCCACGCGCAGCGCGACGCTGCGATCGCCGAGGAGCTGCGAAAGCTCCATCCCGATCTCGAGATCGACTGGCTGGCGCAGCACCCCGTCACGGCCGTGCTCGAGGCGCGCGGCGAGCGCATCCACTCGGGGAGCGCCCACCTCGCGAACGAGTCTCGCCACATCGAGAGCGAGTGCGCCGAGCACGACCTGCACGCCTTCCAGGCGATCCGGCGGATGGACGAGATCCTGCTTGCGAACTTCATGGTCTTCCACGACATCGTTCGCGACGACCAGTACGACCTCTGGATCGGCGACGAGGCCTGGGAGCTCGACTACTACCTGCACGAGAATCCGGAGGAGAAGCGCGCGGCCTACGTCTGGCTGACGGACTTCGTCGGCTGGCTGCCGATGGCGGACGGCGGCCCCCATCACGATGCCGAGCGCGAGGCGTTCCTGACCGCCGACTACAACGCCGAGATGATCGAGCACATCGCGCGCTTTCCGCGTCTGCGCGACCGGGCGCTCTTCGTCGGGGACATCGACGATGTCGTTCCCGACCGTTTCGGCTCCGACCTGCCGCTGATCCGCGACTGGACTCGCGAGCACTACGACTTTCCCGGCTACGTGACCGGCTTCGACCCGGCCGCGTTCTCCGACCGGGAGGCGCTCCGGCATGAGCTCGGCTACGCGCCGGACGAGAGGGTCTGCATCGTGACCGTCGGCGGCTCCGGGGTGGGGGAGCACCTGCTCGGGCGAGTGATCGACTCCTACCCCGGGGCGGCGCGGCGCGTCGACGGGCTCCGGATGATCGTCGTCGCGGGACCTCGGATCGACCCCGCGTCGCTGCCGGCGCACGAGGGCCTCGAGATCCGGGCCTACGTCCACGACCTCTACCGACACCTTGCCGCCTGCGACCTCGCGGTCGTCCAGGGCGGCCTGACCACGTCGATGGAGCTGACGGCCAACCGGCGGCCGTTCCTCTACTTCCCGCTGCGCCACCACTTCGAGCAGAACTTCCACGTGCGGCACCGGCTCGAGCGTTACGGAGCGGGACGGTGCATGGACTTCGAGAGCGACGGCCCGGACGAGATCGCTGCTGCGATCGCGGAGGAGATCGGGCGGAAGGTCGACTACAAGCCGGTCGACGGAGGCGGCGCCGCGCGAGCGGCCGCGCTCATCGCCGAGCTCCTCTAGTCACGGCGAAGCTTGCTGCCGGGGCGGTGGACGGCCTGAACCGGCCACAGCGTCGGAGCAGGATCAAAGCGACAGACAAAGACCAGCTCGTTGTCGTCACCGGAGCCGGTTACGCGGTGCTCCCAGCTCTCAGGCGCATCATCTGGCGCTTGGACTCTGAAGAAGTACGTCCGAGACGGTCGGCCGAGACCATCGAGATGATCATGGGTTTTGAGTAGCGAGGGCGCGTCCGTCAGACGAAGCCCCGTCTCTTCGAGCACCTCCCTGGCGGCCCCTGCGTCCGGTGTCTCGCCCGGCTCGAGGCCGCCAGCCGGAATCTGCGTTCCCGCATCGGGATGATCGCGGTGCTCGAAGACGAGTAGGTCGCTCCCGCGCTCGACATAGACCGCGACCCGGAGACGGACGTCCACGTGCAGAGGGTACGTCGCCGGCCGAGGGCCGATTCGCGTCGCTGATCGACTCGAACACGAATCGCCATGGCCTCGCTGCGGCCGCTACCTCTACCGTGCGTCGGATGATGCAGGCGTCGATGTCGCGGCGCGGGGCGTTGCTCTTCGCCGCGATGTGCGTGATCTGGGGGATTCCGTACCTTCTGATCCGGGTCGCGGTGGAGGAGCTGAGCCCGGCGATGCTCGTGCTCGCGCGCACGACCGTTGCCGCCCTGCTCCTCCTGCCGTTTGCCGCTTACAGGCGCGAGCTCCGGCCGCTCCTGCCCTACTGGCTGCCCGTGCTCGCCTTCGCCGCAATCGAGATCGCCGTTCCGTGGGTTCTGCTCGGCGCCGCGGAGCAAGAGATCTCGAGCTCGCTCACCGGCCTCCTGCTCGCGGCCGTTCCGATCGTCGGCGTGATGATCGCGCGAACCACGGGCGCCCGCGAGCGACTCGGGCTCCAGAGCGGAATCGGCCTTCTGGTCGGCCTGATTGGCGTTGCCGCGATCGTCGGGCTGAACCTCGAGGGCGCGAGCGCCGTTCCGCTGGCGGAGATCGGGCTCGTCGCGGTCTGCTACGCGGTCGGGCCGGTGATCCTCCAGCGCTGGCTCTCCGGCCTTCCTGCGCTCGGCGTGATCGCGGCGTCGCTTGGCGTCACGGCTGTCGTCTTCGCCCCGATCGCCGCGCTCAGCGTTCCCGAGCAGGTGCCGTCGGGCAAGGTCGTCGGCTCGGTGCTCGGCCTCGCGGTCGTCTGTACCGCCGTCGCGTTCCTGCTCTTCTTCGCGCTGATCGCCGAGGTCGGCCCCGTGCGCGCGACCGTGATCACCTACGTCAACCCGGCCGTCGCGGCTGTGCTCGGCGTCGCCCTCCTCGACGAGCGGTTCACGCCGGGGATGGGCGTAGGGTTCGCGCTCGTGCTCGTCGGCTCGATGTTCGCGACGCGCCGTCGCGTCGAGCCCGGCGAATCGCATGCGCCAGCGCTCGATTCGAGCTAGACCTTCGGCAGGCTCTGGCTCCCGCGAAGCACCGGCTCGAAGAGATCCCCGCGCTCCTCGATCCGGGCCAAGACCGCGTCCATCGTGAATCGACTTGGATCGAGCTCCGGCGTCAGCTCCTCCCACTCGAGCGGTGTCGAGACCGGGGCGCCGGGCTTCGGGCGGACTGAGTAGACCGACGCGATCGTCTTGCCGGCGCCGTTCTGGTGGTAGTCGAGCAGGACGCCGACTCGCTTCTTCTTCAGCCACTCGGTCGTGATCACGCCGGGGTTCTCCTCGGCCAGCCGCTTCGAGACCGCCTCGGCGAACGCGTGCGTCCGGTCGAACCCGTAGCGGCGCGCGATCGGGACGAGCACGTGGATCCCGTCGGCGCCGCTCGTCTTCACGTACGAGCGCAGCTCCAGCCGGTCGAGCTCCTCCCGGACGAGCCGCGCTGCGCGGACGGCGAGCCGGAACTCGCCGTCGGGCGGATCGAGATCGAAGAGGACGTAGTCGGGCCGGTTCGGTTTGTCGATCCGCGAGTACCAGGCG
Organism: Candidatus Gaiellasilicea maunaloa; assembly: GCA_024330215.1. Lineage (GTDB taxonomy): Bacteria > Actinomycetota > Thermoleophilia > Gaiellales > Gaiellaceae > Gaiellasilicea > Gaiellasilicea maunaloa. The sequence continues at coordinate 5,670 of JANDLU010000084.1, read as the reverse complement.
TTCATGTCGATGCAGTGGAACTGCACCATCCAGAGGAGCGCCTCGCGCGAGTTGACGAGCGGGAAATCGACCTCGCGCGAGCCGCCCTGCTTTCCCTTGATGGGGCGCGGGTGCGTCGTGAACGTGCGCGTCGGCAGCCAGTCGGGAATCCCCTTCGGCGCCTGCTTCTGAAAGAACGAGCCGCCCGCGATCCCCTCGCGCCAGCGCTTCATCGTGAAAGGGCGGTCGCGGAGGTGCGGGACGAGCGTCGCGGCCACTGCATCGTAGTAGGCGAACAGGTCGCCCTTCGTGATCCCACTCTCGGGAAAGAGCACCCGATCCGCGCTGCTCAATCGAACCTCGCGAGCCATTGCGTCACCTCCTTCGGCGTGCGCAGGCGCACGACGTGGAAGGGTTCGAGCCTTGCTGGATATAGGCGGCGTCGGCGGCGGAAGTGTCGTAGTGCAAACGGGATCAGCGCATCGCGGCCCCAGACCGCGTCTCGGAGCGTCTCGCGATTGCCCGCCCACAGCTCCTCGCGCGTAAGTACCCGGCGCAGGGTCCGGCGGAGCAGCCTCGGCAGCCAGACTCGGATGGGTAGGTCGATCCAGACGACCACATCGGCGTGTTGGAGGACGAGATCGCCGAGCTTTCCCTGATAGCCACCGTCCGCGACCCACGCGTCCCCTGCGACGATCGGCTCCACACGCGCCCGCAACTCCTCCGCCGAGGCCTCGATCCAGTTCGGCCCGTGGTTGAGCGCGTCGAGCTCGATGAAGGGGATGTCAAGCCGGTGGGCGAGCTCGCGCCCCACGGTGGTCTTGCCACTCCCGCTCGCGCTCGAGAGGATCGCGAAGCGCCTCACTGCTTCACCGCACGCAGGTGCAGGAACTGCGGCATCCGACGGTCGCGATCGTCGAAGCCGACCGGCTCGCGCAACGCCTCGACGAGCAGACTCGCCTCTTCCAGCGCGCGCATGTAGGACGCCAGCGGATACGTGCGGCTCGCCCACGTGAACGTGAGCCCGTCGCGCTCGGCCGTGAACTCGTACGTTCCTTCCTCGAAGTATGAGCCGGTGACGACGAACGGCGCGCCGTTCTCACGAGTCTCGAAACGGCCTGCGTCCCGGAACGGATGCGTGACGCAGACGCAGAAGCGGCCGCCGGATTCGAGGACGCGCGCAGCCTCGCCGACCGCGGCCGGCATGTCCTCGACGTCCATGAGCGAGTTGTAGGCGACGACGAGATCGAAGGAGCCGTCCTCGAACGGCAGGCTCTCGGCGACGCTGACGACGTACTCGGACGCAGGATCCGCGTCCGCCGCTGCGGCGACGAGCGTCGGCGCCGCGTCGAGCCCGGTGACGGCATGGCCGCGGTCGCGAAGATCGCGGCTGACTCGGCCCTCACCGCAACCGATCTCGAGCGTCCGGCGGCCGGGCGGCGGCACGAGCTCGAAGAACGAGTCGCGGTAGAGCCAGTACGCGTCGTGCCCCGGCTTGCGAGCCCACGCGATGAGGCCCTCGGCGCGATCCTCCCAGCCCGTGCTCACGGCTTCACCGCTCGTACGTGCAGGAAGAGCGGCAGCCGCATCCACCGGCTCATGGGTGCTCTGTCGGCCACGTGATCATCCGTGGGCGCCGGTTCTCGGATCGCCTCGATCAGGAGCCCTGCTTTCTCCAGCATGCGCGTATACCACTCGAGCGGCCCCGTCTGCTTCGCGAAGACGGTGCGAATCCCATCTCGCTCATGAACGTCATCGCGGCGGTGCCGTCCCAGATACGAGTCGGTCACGAAACTGGCTGTCGCGTCTCGTGACGCGAAGCGTCCAGATGAAGCGATCGGATGCTCGAGCGCAAGACAGAATCGTCCATCGCGCGAAAGTACGCGTGCGATCTCGCGGACGGCGGCGGCTGGCTCGTCCATGTCGTGTAACGACATGAACGCGAGGGCGAGGTCGAAAGAGCCATCCGCGAAAGGCAGCGACGTTGCGTCCGCGACGAGCGCTTCGTGGCGGTCACGGGCGGCCCCGACGAGCGCGGCCGACGTATCCACCCCGACGACCGAGTGCCCGCGCGCAACGAGCGCACCACCCAGTCGTCCCTCGCCGCAGCCGACATCGAGCGTCTTCTGTCCCGGCGGCGGCAGCAGCTCGAGAAATCGCGGGAGATTCAGGCGCTCGTATGCATGGTCGTGGCCCGGTGTGCGCGCGAAGCGGATCCAGTCTTGCGCTTGAGCATTCCAGGTCTCGCGCAAGCTCATCGCAGCAGCCGCGCCTCGAGGGGCTCCTCGCCGTCCGCGCTGACGCGGTAGGCACGCGAGCCGGGCTTCGTCGCGACGGTCTCGCGCAGCTCCGTCCCCGCGAAGAGGAGCCCGACTGCATCGTCGGCCGCGTATCCCGGCGGGAAGCCGTCGCACACGAGTCGCTGGTAGGTCGGCCTGCGCTGGCCCTCGCCGTCGTAATGCGGGCACGCGCTGCCGGGGAGGAAGCCGAGTCCGTCCTGCATCCCCGCGAGCTCCGGGCCGAACGAGTCGGTCACGCCCGCCTCGAACCAGCAGATCATCCCGGCGCTCCAGCCACAGAGCAGCACGTTCGACTCCCATGCTTCGCGCAGGAGCGCGTCGAAGCCGTGGAGGCGCCAGATCGCGAGCATGTTCGCCGTGTTGCCGCCGCCGACGTAGAGCGCATCCTGCCCGAGCACGTGCTCGCGGAGGTCGGAGCGGGGCCAGGGATGGAAGACGACGTGCGAGGTCTCGGCGCGAGCGCCGAATCGCTCATAAAAGCGGACGAGAGCCCAGTCGTCGTCGCCGCTCGCCGTGGGGAGGAAGCAGATCTTCGGCCCGTCGGCAAGCTCGAGCACGTAGTCGTCGAGCAGCGTCCCGAAGCCGCAGCCTCCCATTGCCAGAATGGTTTCGCCCACCGGCCCGAGTATGGCAAGCGGGTGCGTGTGGGAAGATCACGCCCGCATGCGCTACGTCTACGCCTTCGACGAGGAGACGACCGGCGGCCGCGAGCTCCTTGGCGGCAAGGGGATCGGCCTCGCCGAGATGACCGCGCTCGGCGTCCCCGTCCCGGCCGGCTTCACGATCACGACCGACGCCTGCCGCGCCTACATGGCCGCCGACAGCACGCTCCCCGACGGGCTCGACGCCGAGGTGGCCGAGCACATCGGCGCGCTCGAGGGCAAGGCGGGCAAGCGCTTCGGCGACTCCGACGATCCCTTGCTCGTCTCCGTCCGCTCGGGCGCCGCGGTCTCGATGCCCGGGATGATGGACACGATCCTCAACCTCGGCCTGAACGACGAGGCCGTTGCGGGGCTCGCGAAGGCAACGGGCAACGCGCGCTTCGCCTACGACTCCTACCGCCGCCTGATCCAGATGTACGGCGAGGTCGTGGAGGGCGTCGAGGGCTACCGCTTCGAGCAGGCGCTCACCGATCTCAAGACGCTGCGCGGTGCGAAGCAGGACACCGAGCTTGCCGATTCCGATCTCACAGAGCTGATCGAGACCTTCAAGCGGATCTACGAGGACGAAACCGGCGACCCCTTCCCGCAGGATGCGCGCGCCCAGCTCGAGCGCGCTGTGGGTGCCGTCTTCGACTCCTGGAACTCGCCGCGCGCGCAGGTCTACCGCCGCACCTACGAGATCCCGGACGACATCGGCACCGCCGTGAACGTCGTCCAGATGGTCTTCGGGAATAAAGGCGACACGTCCGGAACAGGTGTCTGCTTCACGCGCGACCCGTCCACCGGCGAGAGCCGGCTCTACGGCGAGTTCCTCCAGAACGCGCAGGGGGAGGACGTCGTCGCCGGGATCCGGACGCCCGAGCCGATCGAGCGGATGGGCGAGCTTCTGCCGGAGGCCTACGAGCAGCTGCTTGCGACGATCGCGCGGCTCGAGGAGCACTACCGCGACATGCAGGACATCGAGTTCACCGTCGAGGAGAGCACGCTCTACCTCCTCCAGACGCGCTCGGCGAAGCGCACCGCCGCTGCGGCGCTGCGCGCGGCGGTCGAGATGGTCGAGGAGGGGCTGATCTCCAAGGAAGAGGCGGTTGCGCGGATCGATCCGGCGCAGCTCGACCAGCTGCTCCATCCGATGATCGACCCGGCCGCGGAGGTGACGGTCGTCGCGAAGGGGCTGAATGCCTCGCCGGGGGCGGCCTCCGGCACGATCGTCTTCGACGCGGACACGGCCGAGGAACGGGGCAAAGCCGGCGAGAGCGTGATCCTCGTCCGCTGGGAGACGACACCGGACGACTTCCACGGGATGGTGCAGGCGAAGGGGATCCTGACCGCGCACGGCGGGCTCACCTCGCACGCGGCGGTCGTCGCGCGCGGGATGGGGACGCCGTGCGTGACCGGCTGCGAGGCGCTGCACGTCGACGTGAAGGCGAAGACCGCGCGGCTGCCCGGCCACGAGCTGCACGAGGGCGACACGATCACGATCAACGGCGGCACCGGCGAGGTGATCGTCGGCTCGGTTCCGCTCGTGCCGCCGCAGCTCAACGACGACTTCACGGCGATCCTCGAATGGGCGGACGGCTTCCGGCGGCTGAAGGTGCGCACGAACGCCGATACCCCCGAGGACTCGGCGAAGGCGCGCGAGTTCGGCGCCGAGGGGATCGGACTCTGCCGGACCGAGCACATGTTCGCGGAGGCGGAGCGGCTCGTGCTCGTGCGCGAGCTGATCCTCGCCGCCGACGAGGAGGGCCGCCGCGCCGCGCTCGACCTGCTGCTGCCGATCCAGCAGGGCGACTTCGAGGGGATCTTCGGGGCCATGGCCGGCCTGCCCGTGACGATCCGCCTCCTCGACTGGCCGCTGCACGAGTTCCTGCCCTCGCTCGAGGAGGAGCAGGACGAGCGGATGCGCGAGCGGATCCGCTCGCTCCAGGAGTCGAATCCGATGCTCGGGTGGCGCGCTTGCCGGCTCGGGCTCTCGTTCCCGGAGATCTACGAGATGCAGGTGCGGGCGATCGTGCGGGCGGCGATCTCGGTGCGCGAGCGCGGTGACGCCGCGCCGCTCGTCGAGATCATGCACCCGCTCGTCGGCTTCGGCGAGGAGCTCCGCCGGCTGCGCGAGCTGACCGTCCGCGTGGCCGGCGAGGAAGGCGAGCTCGAATACCTCGTCGGGACGATGATCGAGCTCCCGCGCGCGTGCATCCGCGCCGACGAGATCGCCGAGCACGCCGACTTCTTCTCCTTCGGCACGAACGACCTCACCCAAACCGCGCTCGGGATCTCCCGCGACGACGGCGGCCGCTTCCTCTCCCAGTACCTCGAGTCGGGCGTGCTCGAGCGCGACCCGTTCGAGACGATCGACCAGGCCGGCGTCGGCGACCTGATGCGGATCGCGGTCGAGCGGGGGAGGAGCGCGCGCGAGGAGATCAAGCTCGGGATCTGCGGCGAGCACGGCGGCGAGCCGAAGTCGGTCGCCTTCTGCCACGAGCTCGGGCTCGACTACGTCTCGTGCTCCCCGTATCGGGTGCCGCTCGCGAGGCTGGCGGCAGCGCAGGCCGCACTGGCGGAGCAGGGCGTCAGCGTGGTCGCGATCGGCGGCTGACGCGGGCTACTCCGCGAACTCCCACTCTGCTCCGGGCCGCATCTGCTGGACACGCCAAGACGCTTTGGCACGCAGGAGACCGAAGTTGACTCGAGTCCGAAAGTTCTCCGCGCGCGCAGGCGAATCGGGACCC
>JANDLU010000083.1 GCA_024330215.1 Candidatus Gaiellasilicea maunaloa | reverse complement strand
CGCGACCTCTCCGGCCCGCTCCCCCGCCGCGTCTTTGGTGCCGTCCTGGGCGGGAATCGAGTTGAGGCCGACGGGGGAGAGCCCGATCGCCTCCATCAGCATCGACATCGTGTTCGCGGTGAACTGGCCGCCGCAACAACCGGCACCGGGGCAGGCGACACGTTCGAGCTCAGCCAGATCGTCGTCCGTCATCGTGCCGGCCGCTACTGCTCCGATTGCCTCGAACACCTCGCCCATGGCCACGTCCCGGCCGCGGAAGCGCCCCGTCGGGATCGAGCCGCTGTAGAGGACGACCCCGGGCCGGTCGAGCCGGGCGAGCGCCATCGCCGCGGCCGGGACGGTCTTGTCGCAGCCGACGACGCAGGCGAGCGCGTCGAACATGTGACCGCGAGCGACGAGCTCGATCGAGTCGGCGATCACCTCGCGGCTCACGAGCGAGGCCCGCATTCCCTCGCTGCCCATCGTGACGCCGTCCGAGATCGCAATCGTGTTCAGCTCCATGGGCGTGCCGCCGGCGCGGCGCACTCCCGTCTTCACGTGCCGGGCCAGATCGCGGTGGTTGAGATTGCAGGGCATCGTCTCGATCCAGGCATGCGAGACGCCGACGATCGGCCGGCGCAGGTCCTCGGGCGAGAAGCCGGTGCCGTAGAGGTAGGCGCGCGCGGCCGCGCGACTGCGACCCTCGTAGAGCGGCCGGCTGACGCGCCGGGTGTCAATAGATGCGGGCAAGGAGGCCTCCGTCGACGGGGATGTCGATGCCGGACAGGTAGCTCGCCTCGTCGGAGGCGAGGAACACGGCAACGTTGGCGACGTCTCGCGGCGAGGCGAAGCGTCGTAGGGGATAGCGGTCGGTGATCGCCTTGCGGGCGGCCACCGGGTCGGGCTGGTGCTCGAAGAACTCGGCGTTCATCACGGTGTCCACGTCGCCCGGGCAGATCGTGTTGCAGCGGATGTTTTCGGGGCCGTGCGCGGTCGCGACCGCCCGGCAGAGAGCGAGCAACCCGCCCTTCTGGGCGCCGTACGCCGGCAAGTCGGGATCCCCGACGAGGCCGAGCAGTGAGGAGGTGATGACGATCGAGCCGCCGCCGCGCGCGCGGAGGGCCGGCAGCACGTGCCGGATTCCGAGGTAGACGCCGCGCAGGTTCGTCGCGTGCATCCGGTCCCATTCCTCCTCGGGAGTCGCCTCGAGGAGGCCGAGGAACTGCACCGCAGCGTTCGCATGGAAGACGTCGAGTCCGCCGAAGGCTACGACCGTCTCGTCGACCATGCGTCTGTTGCCCTCGCTGGTGGAGATGTCTGCGGCGACGGCGATCGCCTTCCCGCCTGCCTCCTCGACCGCGGCAGCGGTCCGGTCGGCCAGGGCGAGATCGACGCACGTGACCGCCGCTCCCTCCTCAGCGAGGCGTAGCGCGGTCGCCTGGCCGATGCCCCGGCCCGCACCGGTGACGATCGCAATCTTGCCCTCGAGTCTCATGCGGGTGCCGCTGCAGCCGCTACGCGTACGCAGGCGCTCCGCACGGCCACGCGGGTCTGCTCGAGGTCGGCATTCGTGTGGGCGGTCGACACGTAGAGGAGCCCACGCGGGATCACGTGCACTCCCTCGTCGAGGAGCGCGCGCGCGAACCGGCGGTAGGCGTCGCCGTCTGCCTCCAGCGCGTCTGCGTGCGAGTCCACGGGTGACTTGCTCCAGAAGGCGTATGCCGCCGCTCCGAGTTGGTTGACGACGAGCGGCACGCCCGCGGCGGCGGCCTCTGTCCGCAGGATCTCGGCCAGCTCACACCCTGCCAGCTCGAGCTGCGGATAGAGCTCGTCCGCGCGCCGCTCGAGGTCGCCGACCGCCCCGAGCGCCGCGCTGATGGACACGGGGTTGCCATTCAGCGTGCCGAGATGGGAGACGCGTCCGGAGGCTGCCTCTTCCAGCACCTCGGCCGAGCCGCAGACGGCACTGATCGGAAAGCCGGCGCCGAGAGCCTTCGCGTAGACAGCGAGGTCTGGCACGACGCCGAGGCGTTCTTGCGCGCCGCCGAGGGCGAGCCGGAAGCCCGTGATCACCTCGTCGAAGATCAGCACCGCGCCTGCTCGGTGGGTGAGCTCACGGGCTCGTTGCAGGTAACCGGGATGGGGCACGAAGCAGCCGCCGTTCACTGCCACCGGCTCCATGATCACCGCCGCTACATCGTCGCCGAGCGCGCGCTCGAGCGCCTCGAGGTCGTTCCACGGGCAGACCGTGACCGACGCCGACGCCGCTGGATCCTGGCCGCCGCTCGCGGGCTCGCCGTCGGCGGCTCCTGGCCCTCCCACGGCGAGCGGGTCGAGCCAGCCGTGGAAGTGGCCGAGGAACTTGATCACGCGGACGCGCCCGGTCGCCGAACGGGCGATTCTGAGCGCAGCCGCAACAGCCTCGCTCCCGCTCGACGAGAAGAGACAGCGCTCGGCACAGGGCACCGTTCGGCAGAACGCCTCGGCGAGCTCGGCCTCGAGCCGGTGGGAGGCGCCGAAGCCGATTGCCTCGGAAAGCTGTCGTCGGACCGCGGCGAGAACCGGCTCGGGCGAGTGGCCGAGGAGGAGAGGGCCGTAAGCGAGGGCGTAGTCGACATACTCGTTGCCGTCGACATCGACGATCCGTGCGCCCCGGCTGCGCGCGAACGCGATCGGATGAGGCCGCTGCGAGGCCCGGATGGCGCTCGTGACGCCGCCGGCGATCGTCCTGCGCGCGCGCTCGCCGTGCGCCCGCGACGCTGCGTAGCGATCGCTCATAGCCGCGCCCCTCCGGAGGCTCGAGCAGCCACGACGCCTCGATCGAGCGGATGGTGGCAAGCCGCGAGGCGGCCGCTGCCGTGCTCGAGCAGCGCCGGCGTCTCCCGCGTGCAGATCTCCGTCGCGTAGCGGCAGCGAGGGTGGAAGCGGCAGCCGCTCGGGGGGTCGATCGGGCTCGGGACGTCACCCTGGAGCACGATCCGCTCGCGCCGCGCCGACAGCTCGGGGTCGGGGATCGGCACGGCCGAGAGCAGGGCCTCGGTGTAGGGATGAACCGGTCCGGCGTAGAGAGCCTCGGCCGGTGCGAGCTCCACGATCCGGCCGAGGTACATGACGGCGATCCGATCCGAGACGTGGCGGACGACGCCGAGGTCGTGAGCGATGAAGACGTAGGTCAGCTCGAGCTCGTCCTGGAGATCGTCGAGCAGGTTGATCACCTGCGCCTGGATCGAGACGTCGAGCGCGGAGACCGGCTCGTCGGCGACCACGAGCTTCGGGCTCAGCGCCAGCGCGCGCGCGACGCCGATCCGCTGGCGCTGACCGCCCGAGAACTCGTGCGGGAAGCGGTTGAAGTGCTCGGGCGAGAGCCCGACCAGCGAGAGGAGGTCGTGGACGCGGGCCCTGATCTCGCGCTCGTTCCCGACCCCGTGGATCCGGAGCGGGTCGCCAACGAGCGTGCCGACGCGCTTGCGCGGGTTGAGCGAGGCATAGGGATCCTGGAAGATCATCTGCACCTGGCGCCGAAACGGGCGCAGGCGGCGGCGGGAGAGGCCGGAGATCTGCGTTCCCTCGAAGAGGATGCGGCCGGAGGTGAGCTCGTGCAGGCCGACGATGCAGGCCGCGAGGGTCGACTTGCCGCATCCCGACTCACCGACGAGCCCGAGCGTCTCGCCGCGACGCACGTCCAGCGAGACGTCGTCGACCGCCTGGACGTGGCTCGTCGGCCGGCGCAGCAGCCGTCGACTCGAGGTGGAGAAGTACTTCCGGACGCGCTCGAGCGAGAGCAGCGCGTCGCCGTCCACGCCGCTCACGAGGGCGCCAGGCCGGGATCGGCGATCCCCACGGCCCGGCGCGTGCGCTTGGCCTCCGGCTCGAGGAAGCACGCGTCGAGATGCCCGGTGCCGAGCTTGTCGTGGAGCGGCGGCCGGGCCTCGCACCGGGAGAAGCGCTGCGGGCAGCGGGGGGCGAACGCGCACCCGGGCGGCAGGTGCAGGAGCGACGGAGGCGCTCCCTGGATCGCGGTCAGCCGTTGCGGCTTCGGTCGGTCGAGGCGTGCGATCGACCCGAGCAGCCCCCACGTGTACGGGTGCTGCGGGTCGTAGAACACCTCCTCCCGTGTGCCTTCCTCGACGATCCGGCCGCCGTACATCACGACCATGCGGTCGGCGATCTCGGCGAGGACGCCCATGTCGTGGGTGATCATCACGACGGCGGAGCCGAAGTCGTCCTTGAGCCGCATGATCAGCTCGAGGATCTGCGCCTGGATGGTCACGTCGAGCGCGGTCGTCGGCTCGTCGGCGATCAGCAGGTCGGGATTGCACGAGAGCGCCATCGCGATCAGCACGCGCTGCCGCATCCCGCCCGAGAACTGGTGGGGATAGTCGTCGACCCGCGCCGTCGGGTTCGGGATCCCGACCGCTCCCAGCAGCTCGATCGCACTGCGTCTCGCTTCGTTCGGCGAGATCGACTGGTGCGCCCGGATCTGCTCCGCGATCTGCCAGCCGACGCGGTACACGGGCGTCAGCGAGGTCATCGGATCCTGGAAGATCATCGCGATCTCGGCTCCGCGGACCTCGCGCATGCGCTGCTCCGGCAGCCGCATCAGGTCACGTCCCTTGTAGAGCACCTCGCCGGCGAAGATCGCGTTGGGATCGCGGATCAGCCGCAGCACCGACATCATCGTCACGCTCTTTCCCGACCCGGACTCGCCGAGGACGCCGAGGACCTCCCCCTTCCGGATGCAGAACGAGACGCCGCCGACCGCTCGCACGAGCCCGTCCTCGGTGCGGAACGAGACGCTCAGGTCCCGAACCTCGAGCAGCGCCTCCTTGGTCATGCGGTCTGGGTCCGCCCGAGCCGGATCCGGGGATCGAGCAGCGCGTAGACGACATCCACGACCGCGTTTGCGAGCACGATGAAGAACGCGGCGTAGATCACGGTGGCCATCACCACTGGTAGGTCGAGGCCGCTCGCCGAGCGGAAGATGAGCGAGCCGACGCCGGGAAGGCCGAAGACCACCTCCACGAGCACGGCGCCGCCGCCGACGAGCGCCCCGAAGTCGAGGCCGAAGAGGCTGACGAAGGAGATCAGGGACATCCGCAGGACGTGCCGGACCATCACGCGGCGCTCCGAGAGCCCCTTCGCCCGCGCCGTCCGGACGAAGTCCTCGTTCTGCACCTCGAGCAGGCTCGAGCGCAGCACCCGGCTGTAGAGACCGATGAAGCCCACGGCGAGGACGATCCACGGGATGATCAGGTGCCGGAACCAGAGCAGCGGGTCCTCGGTCAGCGGCGTGTAGCCGAGCGCCGGCACCCAGCTGAAGAGCAGCGAGTCGTGGAAGCGGCTCTGCGTCAGCAGGTTCACCACCTCCCCGAGCCAGAAGACGGGGGTCGAGAGCGCGACGAGCCCGAGAGCCATCAGGAGCGGGTCGATCACGGTTCCACGGAACGTCGCCGCGGCGATCCCGATCAGCGTGCTCAGCAGAAGCCAGATCACGGCGGCGCCGAGCACGACCGAGAGGGTGACCGGCGCGGCCGCCTTGATCTGAGGCAGCACCTGGACGCCGCGATTCGTGTACGAGACCAGGTCGCGGTCGACGAACATGCGCTTCATCATCATCGTGTACTGCACGGGCAGCGGGCGGTCGAGCCCGAAGTCGCGCCTGATCGACTCGACGGTCGCGGGATCGGTGTTCCGCCCGGCCATCGCCGCGGCCGGGTCGATCCCGGGCGTGGCGAAGAAGATCAGGAACGTGAGCACGGTGATCGCGAAGAGCACGAACGCCGTCCAGACGAGCCGGCGGACGAGGAAGACGGTCACTCAGCGCTCCACGCGCAGCTTCGTGCGAGGGTCGAGGGCGTCCCGGACGCCGTCGCCGAGGATGTTGAGCGCGAGCACGACGAGGACGACCATGATGCCCGGTGCGATCGCGACCCACGGCCGGCTGTAGAGGAGCCCCTGCCCGTCGCCGATGATCGAGCCCCAGCTCGCCGCGGGCGGCTGGACGCCGATCCCGAGGAACGAGAGCCCCGACTCGACGAGGATGTTGATCGCGGTCACGAGCGGCAGGAGCACGATCACGCTCGGCAGGACGTTCGGCAGCACCTCCCGGCGGATCAGCCATGCGTTCGACGCTCCCTGAGCGATCGCCGCCCTCACGTACTCCTGCTCGCGCACGGCGAGCACCTGACCCCGAATCGGCCGGAACACGTAGGGCACGAAGATGAGCGCGATGATCATCATCGGCAGGATCAGGCTGTCGGAGCCGAGCTCGATCGGTCCGAGCTCCAGGTTCTGGGTGAGCAGCACGGTCGAGATCGAGATCGCGATCAGGTAGACGGGGAAGGCCCAGATCAGATCCATTCCGCGCGAGATAACCTCGTCCACGGCTCCGCCGAAGAAGCCGGCGACGAGCGCGAAGGAGGTGGCGATCAGGAAGCAGCCGAAGGCGGCGCCGAAGGCGATCGCCAACGAGTTCCGGCCGCCGTAGAGCACGCGCGCGGCGACGTCTCGACCCTCGTTGTCGGCGCCGAGGAAGTAGTGTCGGACGTCCCAGGTCGGCCCGATCGGCGTCACTCCGAGCCCAAGTCCGCCGCTCTCCTGGAGGACGTCGACCCGTCCTCCGTCGACGATCGTCGTGCCGCCGACGTTGGAGACGAACGGGTCGGTTCGGGCGACGTGCTCCGCGTAGAGCGGGGAGGCGAGGCTGACGACGGCGATGACGATCAGCACGACAAGCGCCGCCATCGCCGTGCGATTCCTGCGAAGTCGTCTGGCGGCAACCTTCCACGGCCCCGCCGGCTGGGGACCCGTCGCCCGGATGTCCTGGACGAACGCCTCGACGTCGGTCGTCGTCACGAAAGCGGCGCCCGTCGCGCGAGCACGCAGGTGGGCGGGACGCGCGCGGCCCGTGCCTCCGCCGCGGGGGAGTCGGCGGAGGCACGGGGGGCGGGGCGGATCGCGAGCTGCTGCTCGGCCGCCCCTATTGAACCCACGCCTTGCTGAACAGAAGCTGCCACTGCGGATTGAACTGGTAGTTCCCCAAGCGCTTCGAGACGAAGGTCACGACCTGCGGGTTCATCAGGGCGACCCACGGCGCCTGATCCGTGACCTGCCGATCGATGCTCGCCCACAGCCCGTTGGCCGCTTTGGGGTTCGTCGCCCCGAGTGCGAGCGCCCTGTCCATCCGGGCGGTGATCTTCCGGTCGCAGAACTCGGCGACGTTCGGGTTGGAGTCCGAGTTCGGCCGGAAGCCGGCGCAGCTCGTCAGGACGTAGAGGAAGTTCGACGGCGCCGGGTAGTCGGCGAACCACACCTGCAGGTTCATCTGGATCTTGTTCCGGGAGTTCTTGACCAGCGGATCGAAGACCGGGAGCGCCAGGAGCTTGAGCTTCGCCTTGTAGCCGAGCGAGTTGAGCAGGTCGCGGAAGTAGAGTCCGGTCGACTTCCCGGGTGGAATGTTGGGATTGACGATCGTGATCTCCTGGCCCTTCGTCCCCGAGCGCTCGATGAGCTCCCGGGCCTTCGCGAGGTCGGGCGCACGCCAGGTGGTGCCGCCTCCACCCTTCGAGTAGGGACAGTAAGGCCGATAGCCGGGAAAGTTCGGGGGCAGGACCTGGCACGTCGGTCGCGCCAGCTTCGAGCCCCCGAAGATCTTGCTCGTCGCGTTGCGGTCGGTCGCGTAGTTGAGGGCGCGGCGCACGAGCACGTTGTCGAACGGCGCCACCTTCGTGTTCATGATCATGTAGAAGACCCCGGGAACAGGGTTCAGGTGGGTCTGCGAGGCGAACTTCGTGCTCAGCTCGCCCAACCGGTCGGCGGGCAGCCCACCCGGGGAGAGAATGGCGTCCGCCTGGCCGTTCTGGACCTGGGTGATCTCCGCCTCGAGGGGGAGGCCGAACTTGATCGTGAAGCCGTCGACGAAGCCACCCGGCTGCGCCGCGCTCGACCACTGCTTGAAGAAGGGGTTGCGGACGAGCCGGATCTGCCGATTCGGGGTGTACTCCGCCCACGTGTACGCGCCCGTTCCCGGCAACGGCTTCGTGCCGGCGTCCGTGTTCGGCGCGGTCTGCGGAACCGCGAACGCGAACGGCAGCGCGAGCTTCTGGAGGAACTCTCCGTCCGCCCGGGTCAGCCGGAAGGTCACGGTGCGAGCGGCGTCGTTCGCGACGATGCCCTTCGAGAGGTTGCAGGTCGCCGGCTTGGCGAGGCACGCGTCGGCTCCGACGATGGTCGAGTAGAAGGAGCCGGCGGTCGGCCCCTTGACCTTGAACATCCGCTCGAAGACGTTCCTGAAGTCGCTCGCCCGGAACGTGGTGCCGTCGGAATAGCGGATTCCGCTGCGGATGCGGAACGTGTACGTCCGACCTCCGTTGGTCGCTCTCGGCATCGCGCTCGCCAGGTCGGGCACGAGCTCGCCGCCCTCGACCCCGCCCACCTTGCGGAACGCGACGAGTCCATCGTGCGTCAGGATCAGCTCCGCCCAGGCCGTGCCGTAGTTGATCGCGGTGTCGACCGAGCCCGGGTTGTCCGGTGTCAGGATGATCATCGTCCCACCGCGGTGGTCGGAGCCTCCTGAGCCCTGTTCCGAAGCGGTTCCGGCCGTCGCCACGGCGACGCTCACGCCGACGGCTAGCGAAGCTGCGACCGCCAGGCTCTTCCAGTGACGCGCCATCAAAACCTCCCTCGGGGCACGGGCAGGCCGAACGCCCTGTTCTGGATACCAGACAGCGATTCTCCTCTGCTGCATCGGTGCTTGTCAACCCGAGTGAGGGTGAGGAAGCCGCGTCGAGCCCAATGCTCGTCGAAGTCGGGCGCAGCCGCCCGCTTCGGCCTCTCCCCCGAGGAGCTTGCGTCATCTCGGGCTCGCACGGCGGCGACCGGTTCCAGGTCTCGCTCGTCTCGAGGCTCCTTGACCGGATCGACGTTGACCCGCGCAGCTCACCCGCGGCGCTCACCCGCCGCTCGACCCGCGCGCCGCGGCCGACCTGCTGGCCGCCGGGATTGAGCCGAGCGCGCTCCACAACAACTGCTCGGGCAAGCATGCGGGCATGCTCGCGCTGGCCCGTCACCTGGGGCGGTGGGAACGGATGGATACGCGGAAGCGGCTCGTCCGGCCCAGCAGGCGATCCTCGCAACCGTCGCTCGCTGCACGGGACTACCCGCGGCGAGCATCTCGATCGGCGTGGACCGCTGCGGCGTTCCGTGCTTCGGCACCAGCCTCTTCCACCTCGCGCTCGCGTTCGCGCGGCGCATGAATCCGCGCGGCTCTGGCTCCCACAGGACGCGGAAGCGGAGCCGGTCCCTGCAGTGCTCGAGTACATCCCCTCCGGGGAGAGGCATGCAACGGCGGAGCGGGATGCGCTCATGCACCCCTACTTCGCCGGCCACGGGTATTCCGCGGCCCGCGTCGATCTCCGCGGCAGCGGCGACTCCGAGGGCGTGTACTACGACGAATACACGGAGCAGGAACTATCCGACGCGGTGGAGATCATCGCCTGGCTGGCGCAGCAATCGTGGTGCACGGGTCGGGTAGGCATGATCGGATACGTCAGATAGTCATTTACCGAATCCGTACAGCGCCGATTTTCGACGTGTCTTTTCGAGACACGTCGGGGGACTGTCCCCGGACGTGTCTCGGAGAGACATGGCCTGATTGCATCAATTCAGCAACTCTTTCTCCACAGGCCGGCGGCGGCGCGGTGCGGCCGACCGCTAGTTTGCTTCTGTGAGCACCACCGCCTCCGCCTCTCGAACGGAGCTCGTCGAGCGGTTGCTGGAGCGGTACCCGCACATCCCGCCCGAGGCGGTGCTGAAGGAGGATCTGCTTCGTACCGGGATCGTCTTCGACGGCTCGGCGCTGACCGACAACCTCGACGGCGAGGTGAAGCCGAAGTCGTACTTCATCTTCTCGTTCGACCAGAAGCCGCTCGCCGAGCTCGGCGAGGCCGCGACGCGCCGGCCGCCCGAGGAGATCGCGCTGACGGGCGGTCCCTACGCACTGCGCCGCACGATCGTCTCGGTTCGCGTCAACCCGGGCTCGCCGTACGGCGTCACCCGCAACGAGGCCGGCGAGCTGACGCTCTCGCTCGACGGCCGCGAGGTCGCGAACGTCGGTCTACCGCCGATGCCCGAGTACTACCGGCATGCGCTCGCGAACGGGAAGACGGTGATGGAGACGGCGCCGACGATCCAATGGGGGTACCTGATCTACCTCACCGTGCTTCGCCTCTGCCAGTACTTCGGCGCGAAGGAGGAGTGCGGGTTCTGCGACATCAACCACAACTGGCGCCAGCACAAGCGGGAGGGCCGTCCCTATACGGGCGTCAAGCCGGTCGAGGACGTGCTCGAGGCGCTCGCGCTGATCGACCGCTACGACACCGACAAGGCGAGCAAGGCGTACACGCTGACCGGCGGCTCGGTCACGAGCACCGTCGACGGGCTCGCCGAGGCCGACTTCTACGGCCGCTACGCGCAGGCGATCGAGGAGCGCTTCCCGGGCCGCTGGATCGGCAAGGTCGTCGCCCAGGCGCTCCCGCGCGCGGACGTGCAGCGCTACAAGGACTACGGGATCACGATCTATCACCCGAACTACGAGGTCTGGGACAAGCGGCTCTTCGAGCTGATCTCGCCCGGCAAGGAGCGCTACGTCGGCCGGGAGGAATGGCACCGGCGGATCCTCGACGCGGCCGAGGTCTTCGGCGCGCGCTACGTGATCCCGAACTTCGTCGCGGGGGTGGAGATGGCGGAGCCGTTCGGCTTCAGGACGATCGACGAGGCGATCGCGTCGACGACCGAGGGGCTCGACTACTTCATGAGTCGCGGGATCACGCCGCGCTTCACGACGTGGTGCCCGGAGCCGACAACCCCACTCGGCCGGGACAACCCGCACGGCGCGCCGCTCGAGTACCACATCCGGCTGCTCGGGGCCTACCGCGAGACCCTCGAGAAGCACGGTCTGAAGCCGCCGCCGGGCTACGGCGTCGCCGGGCCGGGAAACGCAGTCTTCTCGGTCAGCTCCTTCATGGACACGCTCGCGCCCGAGGAGGTCACGGTCGAGGAAGCGGTGCCGGCTTGAGCCGCGTCTCCGTCGACGAGGCGCGGGAACTGTGGCTGCACGCGAGCGACGAGGAGCTGAAGGAGCTCGCGCAGGCCGCCCGCGCGCGCTTCCACGAGCCCAACCATGCCACCTACATGGTGATGCGGATCGTCAACTACACGAACGTCTGCGTCGCCCAGTGCGACTACTGCGCCTTCTACGTCCTCCCGAACCAGGAGGGCGGCTACGTCCTCTCCCGCGAGGACGTGTTCGCGAAGATCGACGACCTGCTCGAGCTCGGCGGCGACCTCGTCGCCTTCAACGGCGGCTTCAACCCTAGGCTCCCGCTCGAGTTCTACTGCGACCTCTTCGCTGCGGTCCGGGAGCGCTACGGCGACCGGGTCGAGTTCTACGCGCTCACGATCGCCGAGTTCGTCTACCTGGCCGACCGCGCCGGCCTCACCCACGCCGAGGCGGCTGCGCGGCTGCGCGAAGCGGGCGTCCACTGGGTCACGGGCGGTGGCAGCGAGATCCTGACCGAGGACTTCCGCCGCCGCCACGCCAAGTTCAAGTACACCGTCCGCGAGTACCTCGAGGCGCAGCGGGCGATCGTCGAGGCCGATCTCCGGACGACCGCGACCATGGTGATCGGCTTCGACGAGACGCTCGACGAGCGGCTCGAGCACCTGCAGCGCACGCGCGATCTCCAGGACGACCTCCTCCGCGACGGCCACGACGGCCTCTTCTCCTTCCTCTGCTGGACGTACAAGCCCTACGGGACGGCGTTCGGCGGGCGCGAGATCCCACCGCAGGAGTACTGGCGCTGGATCGCGCTCTCCCGAATCTTCCTGGACAACGTCAGGCACGTCCGCACGTCGGTCTTGACCCAGAACGAGGACGCCTTCCGCGCCCTCGACTACGGCGCCGACGACTTCGACCTCCCGCTCGAGGACGAGGTGACGCAGAAGGCGGGCGCGACGATCGAGCTCGACCTCGAGGCCCTGCTCGCCGTGCCGCGGGAGCTCGGCTACACGGTCGAGTACCGCCGGGCCGAGCGGCCCGCGGCGCAGCTGGCCTAGTAGTCACCTCGATGAAGGCAGCCGGCGCCAGAGGTGAGGTCTGGATTGTCGGCCTGTGGGTCCTGCTCTCGACGGGCGGGTTCTTCTACGCGGCGACCCAGGAGGGCTACTGGGACACCATCGCGCCACTCGCAAGCCTGATCTGGTTCGGTGTTGTCGCGGCGGTCGTTCTCCGACGTCGCTGGGCCTGGATCCTTGCGCTGGCTTTCGAGCTTTCCGTCCTCGTCTCGTGGCCGTTCGACCCCGGCCCGTGGCCGTTCCTGCTGCTCAGGTTTTTGGCGGTCGCTCTGCTCGTGTCACCCCAGATGCGAGCGCACCTGGCCGGTCGAAATCGCCGTCGCGCTCAAGGAAGCAGCTTCGGGTCGTGGTGACCAGACGACCATGTGCGCCGACTCAGCCGTCGAGCGGATGCCGGACGCGCAGACGACCTGAAGCGGCCGAGCTTGCGCTGGTCGAAGCCGTGACTATAATCCTGGTCATGACCGAAACCCTTCCCTTGTCGACCGTCAAGGCCAGGCTGTCGGAGCTCGTCGACCGCGTCGAGAGGGAGGACGACCGGATCGTCGTCACCCGCAACGGCAGGCCGGCCGCAGTTCTCGTGAGCGCCGACGATCTTGAGAGCCTCGAGGAAACGCTTGCGATCCTGTCCGATCGCAAGCTGATGCGTCGAATCCGCGAGGGACAACGAGAAATCGCCCGCGGAGATGTCATCTCGCTCGAAGAGCTGAAACAGGAAGTCGCCGAGCGGAAGTGAGTGACGAGCGCTGGAGCGTCACCATCGCTCCGGCCGCTGCCCGAGACCTGGCTCGACTACCGGACAAGGCCGTCGGCGCCGTCGTCGGCAGCTTCGAGGCACTCGCCGACAACCCGCATCGCATTGGCAAGCCTCTGCGCCTGGAGCTCGAAGGTCTCTGGGTGACTCGACGCGGTCCCTACCGTGTTCTCTACGAGATCGACGACGTGAACCGTGTCGTCAGCGTCGCAGCGGTCGGCCATAGAGCAGACGTCTATCGGCGGCGCTGACTCCTTCGTCGCAGGCTGAACTCAGCAGATCTGAGCCAGCCGGCCGGTCTCGACGTCGTAGAGGAAACCGCCCACCGTGAGCCGCACGAGGTACGGTGACGAGCGGAGACGCTGGACGTCATCACGGAGCGTCGCCTCCTGATCGCTCGTCACGAGGAAGGCGAGGCTTCGAGTATCAGGCCCCCCAGCTTCGTCCAGCGCCGCGTGCACGTCGTCCTCGTCTCCGGCCGCCATTCGACAGTCCGTGTGGGCGACGATCATCGCTCGGTCGACCCCGAGCAGGTAGGTCGCGAGGACGAGCGTCCGCAGGACATCGTCGGTGACCCGGGCGCCCGCATTCCTGAGGATCTTTGCGTCGCCGGGCTCCAGCCCGAGCATCGCGAGCGGGGCGATCCGCGAGTCCATACACGTGAGCACGGCCAGGCCCTGCGCCGCACGTGACTGAAGACCGCCCAGGCGAAAGTCGCTCGCGTATGCCTCGTTTGCGGCAAGGACGTCCGCGAAGACGCGGTCGACGGACACGCGACCGATCAGACCGCAGCACCGGCCGCGGTCACGAACCGCAGCTCCGGCACCTGCTCGAGCTCGCCGACGTCGCGGGCCATCTCGAGGAAGGTGTAGAGGCCGGCCTTCTCGCGCGGGCCGAACGAGTAGCGCAGCTTCTCGAAGTAGCGCGCGAGATAGCCGGCGGGATAGCCGTACCGCTCGCTCGCCTCGTGCGCGAGTACCTCCGGCTCGGAGCGCGCCAACCGCACCGAGGCGACCAGCGCGTGCTCGAGCTCGGGGAGACCGGGCACGAGCGGCTCCGGTGCGGCCCAGACGGCGAAGACCATCGGCAGGCCTGTGCGCTCGAGCCAGAGCTTGCCGAGGTCGTAGTGCGGCGTCGGGTCGGCGAAGGCGCTCTGCAGCGCCGCGTCGCCGATCAGCAGCTTCGAGTCAGCGCTACCCTGGCCGAGCACCGGGTCGAGCGGCACCTGCGCCGCGCGCGGGAGCAGGACCTTCGTCAGCACGACCGAGGTCGCGCTCTCGGGTGTCACCGCGACCGAGCGGATCTGCGTGAACGGCAGCTTCGAGACGAGCTGGATCGACTCGACCGCCCCCTCCGAGGAGACGCACATGCGGGGCAGGATCCGCAGCGACGTGGCATGGC